>NZ_JAEBDZ010000007.1:0-473002 GCF_046548675.1 Amycolatopsis sp. cmx-8-4 | reverse complement strand
CGCCTCGGCCACCATCGCCGCCGCAGCGGCCTGCTCCGGCGACTGCTCCCGCGCCGGCTTGGACTCACGCTTACGTGGACTCACAAGGTCCGATGTCATCACTCACAGTGCCCATCCCGCCGGACCTTGGCCCGGCGTGTCGGACCGGAAACACCGATCTTGGAACAGTCCCGGAACGGCCAAAACGGTGCCCGCAGCGGCCAACACACGGACGGGAGCGGCCAACTCAGTGACCGCGGTGGCCAACACGGCGCCGGGAGCGGCCGACAAGGTGACCGGGGTGGCCAACATGGCGGCGGAGCGGCCAATACGGCCACCGGGAGCGGCTAACACGGTGCCCGGAGCGGCCAACGCGGTGATCGGGGTGGCCGACATGGTGACCGGAGTGGCCAACATGGTGACCGGAGTGGCCAACGCGGTGACCGGAGTGGCTAACACGGCGCCCGGAGTGGCCAACACAGTGACCGGAGGGGCCAACATGGCGACCGGGAGGGTCGACACGGTGACGGGAGCGCTAGTTGTCCTCGGCCGCCGGAGTTGTGCAGCGGCGCCACTGGACCTGGTCGCCCGTGCGGTCCGCGTGCCAGATTTCGGTGGCCGTGCCCGATTCCCACGTCGGCAGCAGGCGGCCTGTCACCACCTGGCCGCGGGCCACCCGGCCGAACAGCTCGACGCCGTCCGCTCGGCGGGCCGCCGGGATCCACGCGGGGAAGCGGGTCCGGGGCAGCTTCCGTTCGATCCACTCGCGGGCGGAGCCTTCGCTGCCGTGGTCGGACTCGACGATGCTCGACACCGGGCCGTCGGCGCCGACGGCCAAGCCGATCGACGCGCGCCAGCGCACGGTGGGGGCGGTACTCCGCCGGTCGGGTCCGGATCCGTCTGACATTCCACCCAGACTCCCGGAAGAGCGGGTACGGGGGCCACTACACTTTCGGATGGATCGGCGTTCACTCACGGTGCCCCCTGGCGGGTCCGGGCCCTCGGTCCCCCAAGATCTTCCCCGGCCGAGTGATGTTTAACCACGTCCCGCACCGGGGAACCTTTTGATCGACCACTCCGCGCGCCGTCGAGCGGCGCGCGAGCAATCGTGCCCGGCCTCCGGCAGGCGCCGTCCACAGTGGACGCGAAAGCCGGACCGCGGCTCAGTACCCGGTCACGAACCGTCCGCCTCGGTTACCCGAAGCGGACGATACGGCTACCGTGACGGAGTGAGGAGGTGGTCGTCGTGCCCTTCCAGCGTGACGTGGTGGTGATCGGCGCCTCCGCGGGCGGCGTCGAGGCCCTCCGAACCCTGGTCCAAGCCCTGCCGGCGGACTTCCCCGCGGCGATCCTGGCCGTCATGCACCTGTCGCCCGGCGCGTCGAGCGCCCTGCCCCAGATCCTGAGCCGCGCCGGCGCCCTGTCCGCCGTGCCCGCGCGGCACGGCGGGCCGCTGAGCAAGGGCGTCATCCACGTCGCCCCGCCCGACCGGCACCTGCTCATCGCCGACGGCGCCCTGATGCTCAGCCGCGGCCCGACCGAGAACGGCCACCGGCCCGCCATCAACGCCACGCTCCGGTCCGCGGCGGTCGCCGCCGGCGCCGCGGCGATCGGCGTCGTGCTCTCCGGCGCGCTCGACGACGGCTCCGTCGGTCTCGCCTCGGTGGTGGAGCGCGGCGGCCTGGCGATGGTCCAGGATCCGGAGGAGGCGCTCTACCCGGGCATGCCCGAGAACGCGCTGGCGCGGACGCCGACCGAGCACGTCTACCCGGCCGGAGTGCTCGGCAAGGTGCTGGACAAGCTGGTGCGGACCCCGGTGGACGCGGTCGCGGTGGACCCGCCGTCGCCGGCGCTGCTGCTGGAGGACCGGATCGCGCGCGACGGCGTCCGGCTGGACGCGGTCGTCCCCGGCGAAGGGACCCCGGCCTCGGGCTACAGCTGCCCGGACTGCCAGGGCACGTTGCTCGAGATCAGCCAGCCGCACGGGCAGTACCGCTGCCGCATCGGGCACGCGTGGTCGGCCGAAGCCCTGCTCAGCGCCCACGACGCCGAGTTCGAGCGGGCGTTGTGGACGGCGTTGCGCTCCCTCGACGAAAAGGCCGCGCTGGCCCGGCGCATGCAGCGCGACACCAGCCACCGCGGCCTCGCCGGCCTGACCGGCCGCTACGACACCACCGTGCACGAATGCACGACAGCCGCCGAAACCCTCCGGAGGTTCCTCATCGCCCGTCACCCGGAGACCGGGTCCACGCCGTGACCACCGACCGCGCGGCCGTGACTCTGGTGCCGGACGCCCGCGCGGGGTCGACCGTCGTGACGGTGACCGGGGTGCTCAGCCTCGACACCTATCCCGACCTGCGCGACGGCCTGCTCAAGATCGCCACGGACGCCCCCGACAGCGTGGTCGCCGATATCCAGGGCCTCCGCATCGACGACGGCACGCTGGCGAGCGTCTTCTCCGTCGTGGCCATGCGGATCAGCGACTGGCCCGGCATCCCCTTCGCGCTCGTCTCGGCGCGGCCGGAGCACCTGGCCCTGCTGGCCGACCGGTCGATCGACCGGTTCGTCGCGGTCCACGCCGACCTCGCCACGGCCGAGCGGGAACGGGACAACCCGGCGCGCCGCCGCGCGGTGCAGCTGCTCGCGCCCTCGACCGGCGCGTCGGCGCTGGCCCGGCACTTCGTCGCCCGCGTCTGCGCGGAGTGGGGCGTGCCGGCGCACGAAGAGGACGCGCAGCTCATCGCGACCGAGTTCGTCGAGAACACGATCCGGCACACGATCTCCGCGCCGCGGCTGCGCCTGGAACTGCGGCGCGGCATCTTCACCGTCTCGGTCGGCGACGACGATCCGCGTCCGGCCGTGCGCCACGAGCGGCTCGGTCCCGGGGACGCCGGTCTCGGGCTGCAGCTGGTGGCGCAGGTCGCCCGGGTGTGGGGCTGCAGCCGGTCCTGGTCGGGCGGCAAGGTGGTCTGGGCGGTGCTGACCAGGCGCGGCCGCCCCGGAAACCGGGCCGGGTAACGTACCCCCGGTGACGGATCCCGGGCCGGAAGCCGACCGCGAGTTCGAGTCGGTGCTCAGCTACCTGAAGGAGTCCCGCGGGTTCGACTTCACCGGCTACAAGCGCACCAGCCTGATGCGGCGCGTCCAGCGGCGGATGAGCCAGGTCGGGGCCGCGAACTTCGCCGACTACATCGACCAGCTGCAGGTGAACGCGGACGAGTTCGTCGCGCTGTTCAACACGATCCTCATCAACGTCACCGGGTTCTTCCGTGACCCGGACGCCTGGGACTACCTGCGCGAGCAGGTGATCCCCGCGCTGCTGGCCGAACGCAGCCCGGAAGAGCCGATCCGCGTCTGGAGCGCGGGCTGCGCGGCCGGTCAGGAGGCCTACAGCCTCGCGATCGCGTTCGCCGAGGCGATCGGCGTCGACGCCTTCCGCCAGCGGGTCAAGATCTACGCGACCGACGTCGACGAAGAGGCGCTCGCCCAGGCGCGGCAGGCGACCTACACCCCGGCCGAGCTCGAAGGGGTGCCCGAGGACAAGGTCGAGGAGTACTTCGAGCAGTACGGCAGCCGGTACAGCTTCCGCAAGGATCTGCGCCGCTCGGTCATCTTCGGCCGCAACGACCTCGTGCAGGACGCCCCGATCTCGCGGATCGACCTGCTGGTGTGCCGCAACACCTTGATGTACTTCAACGCGGACACCCAGACGAAGATCCTCGAGCGGTTCCACTTCGCGCTCGCCCCGCGCGGCATGATGTTCCTGGGCAAGGCCGAGATGCTGCTCAGCCACGGCCGCATCTTCGAGCCGCTCGACCTCAAGCGGCGGGTGTTCCGCAAGGTGGCCAACTCACCCGTCGGCTACAACCGCTTCGTCACCTACGGCTACCCGGCGCGGCGCCCGGCCGACGTCTCGGGCCTGGACCAGCTGCGTGAACACGCTTTCTCGGCCAGCCCCGTCGCCCAGATCGTGGTGACCGGCGACGAGGTCACGGCGCTGATCAACCAGCAGGCGGAGCTGGCGTTCGGACTGTCCGAACGCGACATCGGCCGCAAGCTGTGGGACCTCGACGTCTCCTACCGCCCGGTCGCCCTGCGCCCGTACGTCGAGCAGGCCCGGCTCGAGCGCCGGTCGCTGCGCATCAAGGACGTCGAATGGCGCCGCGCCGGCGACGTGGTGTGGTACGAGGTGCACGTCAACCCGTTGCTGGGCAAGGAGAAGAGCCTGCTCGGGGTGTCCGTGGTGTTCCACGACGTCAGCTGGGCGCGGTTGCTGCTCACCGAGCTCGAGCACGCGAACCGGCAGCTCGAGACGGCCTACGAAGAGCTCCAGTCGACCAACGAAGAGCTGGAGACCACGAACGAAGAGCTTCAGTCCACAGTGGAGGAGCTGGAGACGACCAACGAGGAGCTCCAGTCCACCAACGAAGAGCTCGAAACCATGAACGAGGAACTGCACTCCACCAACGACGAGCTGCAGACGATCAACGACGCCCTGCGTGACCGCGGCGTCGAGCTCGACGACCTGAACGACTTCCTGGAGTCGGTGCTGACCTCGGTCCAGGCCGGGATCGTCGTGATCGACACCGAGATGCGGATCAAGGCCTGGAACCGCGGCGCCGAGGAGCTCTGGGGCGTCCGCCGGGAAGAAGCCGAAGGCACCCACCTGCTCAACCTCGACATCGGCCTGCCGCTCGCCGAGCTGCGCCCCGTGGTCCGCGACGCGCTGGCCGACGCCGAGTCGCAGGCCGAGCTGACCCTGGACGCGATCAACCGCCGCGGCCGCGGGGTCGTCGTCCGGCTGATGTGCAGCGCCCTGCGCGGGGCCGACGGGCGCAGCCACGGCGCGTTGCTGATGATGGAGGAAACCCGCCCGGGCTCCGGCGGCTCCGCCTAGTCTGTGGCCATGAACGAGTCGCGACGCGCCGGTACCCCGGCGGAGCTGGCCCGCACGCTGCTGGCCACGGCCCGCAGCGCGGCGACCGCGGCGTTGCGGGCGGGGCTCGAAGGCATCGAGGAGCGGCACGGGCAGCACGTCGCCGACGAGGTCGCCGGGCTGATCGACGTCGCCGAGGTGTACGGCGGGCTCGCCGACCACGACGTCCGGCCCCGCGGCCGGGCCGACCGGGACGACCGGGACGACGACGGGCCCTGGGAGTTCAAGCCGGTGTCCGCGGTGTGAGCGGTGCCGGTCACTTCCGCCAGTCGTAGCTGAGGACCGGCGGGTCGTCGGACCCCTTCGTGACGGTCAGGTGCTCTTCGGGGTGCGCGGTGGCGTAGCGCGTCATCTCGTCGTACATCCGGTCGCGCATCCCGACGTCGTGCACCTCGATCGTGGCGCGCTGGCCCAGCTGGTCGGGGTGCACGTCCGGGTCGGTGCGGATCGCCAGGTTCCAGAAGTGCCGTTTGTCGGTGCCGTCGGCGCCCTGGCCGTCGTTGGTGAAGTAGACCTCGCCGCTTTCCTTGTCGTAGATCTGCTGGGTCACCTTGATCTGGTCGTCGCCCTGCGCGGCGGAGAAGTAGCCGGAGTCGTCCCCGGCGTCGCTGGTGTAGAACCCGACTTCGCCGCCGAACGCGCTGCCGAAGCCGTAGCCGCCCTTCCACAGTTCCAGGCGGTACTGCTTCCCGGTTTCGGGATCGGTGAACTCCATGTTGTCGCCCTGGGCGCTGGTGCGGTCGAGGTCCGCGCCGATGAGCTGTTCCATCTTGTCGTAGAGGTCGTGCCAGCCCAGGTAGCTCTGCACGGAATGCTCGCCGGTGGTGTAGAAGTCGCCGTCCTCGACGTACTCGAAGCCGAAGTAGTCGTAGATCTTCCGCGCGACCGCGGGGTCCTGCATGATCGTGTCCCAGTCGCCCCTCAGCAGGGCGAGGTCGAGCTTCGGGTTCTTCGCCACCAGCGCGGCGAGGCCGGGGATCTCGCGGAGGATGATCGCGGCGATCTCGGCCGGGTTCCGCTTCTCCGAGCCCGCGAGCTCCCACACCCGGCCCGTTTTGTTACGGATCTTCAGGCCTTCGACGAGCAGCACCGCGTCGTAGGTGGTCACCACCCGCTGCATATCGGCCAGCAAGACGAGGGCCCGCCCCTTGATGATCTTGTCCTCCGCCCAGGCGAGCACGACGGTGCCCGTGCCGCTGCCGAGGCCGTGCCACACGTTGTCGAGCTTCGTCTGCAACGCGTCGGCGTCCGCGCGTTTGCTCCGCGCTTCCAGCTGCGCCTTCGCCAGCGCGTCGCGGACCACCTCGAACGACTTCGCCGACTCCTCAAGATCCTCGGCCTGTTCGTCGCGGTTCTTCTTGAAGTCCTCGAGCGAGGAGAGCGCCGCCTCGCCGGCCCCGCCGTGCCAGCCCTGGCTCAGCTCCACGCGGACGCTCTCGACCAGGGCCTTGGCGTCCTTGACCGCTTCCTTGGTGGTCCGGCAGGCGCGGGCCCGGTTGTCCAGCTCGGTCGTGCTGCCCTTCTCGACCTGGTCGGCGAGCCCGCGGATCCGGTCGAACACCGACGTCATCGGTCGATCCGTTCGAAGCCGCTGTCGAGGGCCTTCAGGAAGGCGTCGCGTGCGTCGGCGTCGGTGCTGTCGTAGCTCTTCGCGGCGCTCTTGATGCTTTCGACGAGGCTCTCGACCTGCTGCTGCGCGGCCTGCAGGTCTTCCTGCCGGGTCAGCAGCCAGACGTCGTAGTCACTCGCGTAGTCGGCGGCCCGTTCCGTGCCGCCGACGTTCGGCGACCCGCCGGCCGCGAGCGACGGCGGCTTCCCCGCGCCGAGCTTGGCCGCCGCCTTGCTGATGTCCGCGACATCGACCTCGAACCCCACCGAACATCCTCCCGCGTGACGTTTCGCGCGGGAAACGTAACACCCACGCCGCGGTCAGACGTCCGGTTCGGGCATGTGGTTCCTAATTGTCCCGGCGCAGGTCCAGCCGCTCGGGGTGCGGCCGGAAGCCAGCCGACGCGTAGGTGGCGACCGCGGCGGCGTTGGCGCTCGAGGTGCAGACGATCGCGCTCGACGAGCCCAGCTCCCGGAGCGCGGCCGCCGCGGCGACGGTGATCGCCCGGCCGTGGCCGTGACCCCGGTGGTCGCGGTGCACGCCCATCGGCTCGAGCAGCCCCGGTCGGCCCGGACCCGCCGACCACACCGTCACGATCGCCACCGCGTTGTCTTCGCCGTCGTACCCGATCAGGCTCCGGGCGTCGGCGTACGGCGACCCGGCCGCCATCGTGTGCCAGCGGTCCTCGGTGGCGCTCGACCGGTCGAACGACGCCCGCAGGACCGCGGTCCACACCGCCGCCTCCGCCGGCCCGGCCACCTCGATCCGCAGGCCCGGGTCCGGCACCGGCTCCGTGAGATCGCGGTGCAGCGGCGTCCAGGGCTCGTCGGTCCGCCAGCCGTCCCCGGCCAGCACGTCCCGGAGCAGCACGCCGTCCGGTGCCTCGACCGACACCGGCCCCGCGGGCAGGACGCCGCGCTCCGGGGTGGACACGTCTTCGGCCAGCTGCCGCGCCAGCTCGTCGTCGTGCCGCGCGTCCGGCGCGATCGTCAGCCGCACGAGCCCGGGGCCGTCGAGCAGCCCGACGGCGACGATCCGGCCGTCGCGGGTCCAGGTCCGGACCGCCGCGGCCGTCTCCGCCGCACCGAACCGGTAGTTCCAGCCGAGGTCTCCCGGGTGCAGCTGCAGCGGCGCGTCATCGCTCTGCCACTGCCGCAGCACGGCGACGGCCTCGGTCAGGCCTTCGGTTCCGGGGGTGCTCACGACGATCGCCATACCCGTGATCACACACCAGCGCGCGGCGGCCCGCACCCGGTTTTCGGGTCGGTCCTAGAGCGTCACCGACATGAGGTCGACGACGTCCCCGGCGCGTTGCCGCTTCGCGAAGGCTTCCCGCTGCCGATCGGCGCCGCCTTCGCCGGCGATCAGGCGCGCCGTCCCTTCCCAGGCGAACTCGCGGTCGCCCGCGGCTTCGAGCGCGGGACTCGTCAGCGCGATCAGGTCGTCGAGCACCGCCGAGGCGGGCACGAGGTCGCCGGTGCGCGGGTGCGGGCAGCGGCCGGTGACGCCGTCGCGCGAGGCCCGCCAGAGCTGGCCGCGCAGCACCTCGTTGGGCAGGTCCGGCGGGGGAGTGCTGTCGTCCAGCGCGGTGGCGACCAGGCCGCGCGCCAGCACGGCCAGCAGCACCGCCTCCTCCGGCGTCGCGGCGACGTCGGCGATGCGGAACTCCAGCGTCGGCTGGTTTTCCGAGAGCCGGACGTCCCAGTAGACCATCCCGCGGTCGAGGATCGAGCCCGCGCGCAGCCACGCGTCGACGACGCTCTCGTACTCGTCGAGCGAGGCGAACTTCGGCGGCGGGCCGGCCGAGGGCCAGCGGCTCCACTGCTGGTAGCGCCAGCTGTGGTAACCGGTGTCGTAGCCGTCGGTGATCGGCGAGTTGGCGGTCAGGGTGAGCAGCGCCGGCAGCCACGGCCGCACCCGGTTCAGCACCTGGATCCCGGTTTCCTTGTCCGGGATCGCGACGTGCACGTGGCAGCCGCAGGTGAGCGCGGTCCGCGCGGTGGCGCCGAAGTGCTCGGCCATCTGCTCGTAGCGCGGGGTGGGCGTGATGATCGGTGCTTCCACTTCGGACAGTGGCGCGCAGCCGCTGGGCAGCACCCGCAGGCCGCGCTTGGCCGCCGCGCCGGCGAGATCGGCCCGCAGCCCGCGCAGCTGGCTCAGGGCACCGGAATGGGTGCGGCAGATGTCGGTGGCGGCCTCGGCCTGGGTCCGGGTGAGCTCGTGCTGCAGCTCGCCCTGGTCGCCGCCGGCCGCTTCCGCCGCGTCGACGACGTCGTCGCCGGCGTGCGAAAGCATTCCTCGGCGGTCGACGACGAAGAACTCCTCTTCGACGCCGAAGGTCAGTACCTGGTCTGTCACCGGGGTTCTCCTGGGGTTGGGGAACCTGCGGGATACCCGGACGCGGTATGCCGCAAACCGGGTGACGGCCCGACTACGCTTGTGTGACCGCGCGCACTCGGGGTATTCCGGTGACATGGAGTGGCACGAAGAGCTTCACGAGCAGGCGGACGAACGGGTCGAGCGTCTGGACGAACGGTTGTGGCGGGTGGCGACCGCCCTGCACGCGCGGCCCGAACCGTCCTTCGAGGAGCATGCCGCGGCCGAGCTGCTGACCGGCGAACTGGCCGCGGACGGCTTCGAGGTCGAGACCGGCACCGCCGGGATGCCCACGGCGTTCGTCGCGCGCGCCGGCACCGGCCGGCCGTGCGTGGCGCTGCTGCTGGAGTACGACGCGGTGCCCGGCCTCGGGCACGCCTCCGGGCACAACCTGGTCGCCGCGGCCGGGCTCGGGGCCGCGCTGGCCGCCAAGGACGTGCTCGGCGACAGCCGCGGCTCGCTGCTCGCGGTCGGCGCGCCGGCCGAGGAGAGCGGCGGGGGCAAGCAGGCGCTCGCCGAGGCGGGGATCTTCGACGACGTCGACGCCGTCCTGATGGTCCACCCCGGAGTGCACTCCTGGTCGTGGGCGCCGCTGACCGCGCGGGTCGAGCTGAAGCTGACCTTCCACGGCCGCGCCGCGCACCCGACCGCCGACCCCGAACACGGCGTCGACGCGCTGGCCGCGCTGATCCAGGCGTTCGGCGCGCTGGCGGCCTTGCGTCAGCGGCTGCCCGCGTGCTCGCACGTCCAGGGCATCATCACCGACGGCGGCGAAGCGACCACCGTCGTGCCCGACCGCGCCGAAGGCCGCTTCGGCCTCCGCGCGCTCACCGCGGCGGCCCTCGACCAGCTGGTCGAGGACGTCTCGACGTGCGCGCAGGGCGCGGCTCTGGCGACCGGGGCGAAGGTGGACGTCGAACGCCTCGGCCGCGGCTACTCCCACTTCCGCGACAACCCGGTGCTGTCCGAGCGGTTCACCGAGCACCTCGCCGCGTGCGGCATCCACGCCGGGCCGCCCGAGCCGGGGGTGTACCTCGGGTCGTCGGACATCGGCGACGTCAGCCTCCGCGTCCCGGCGATCCACCCGTTCGTGGCGATCGCGGCCGCGGAGTACCCGGACCACACCCGCGAGTTCGCGGAAGCGGCGGCGAGCCCCCGCGGCCGTTCGGCGATGCTGGCGTCGGCGGCCGCGCTGGCCCGCACGGCGATCGACCTGCGGACGCACCCGTCGCTCGTCAGCCGGGCGTGGGACTACTTCCGGGCCCAGGAGAACGGGTTCTGAAAGCCGTGAAGGACTCCTTCCCGGCTCTTATGTCCGGGAAGGAGTCCTTCACGGACCTACGCCACCGAGGTGTAGTGCGAAGCGTCGCCTTCGAGGGACTCGCTCGGCGCGCCGTCGATGCCCGCCGGGATGTCGCCCGCCACGGTGACGCGGTTGAGGCGGCGGGGGAGGCCGTCGTAGTTGTCGATCGCGTAGTGCTGGGTGATCCGGTTGTCGAACAGCACCAGCTGGTTCGGCTCCCACGCCACGCGCACGATGTTCTCCGGCCGCGTGACGTAGGACTGCAGCAGCCGCAGCAGGTCCCGGGACTCGCCGACCGACAGGCCCGCGATCCGCTGCGCGAACCCGCCGATGAACAGGCCGCGCTCGCCGGTCGCCGGGTGCACCCGCACCACCGGGTGCAGGGTCCGGTACTTGCGTGAGACGAACTGCGCGCGCCGGGCCTGCTCCTTCTCGTCGAGCGTCTCCGGCGGCCGGACGTAGTCGTAGTCGTTGGTGTGCTCCGCGCGCAGCGTGTCCGCGAACGCCCGCAGCGGTTCCGGCAGGTCGCGGTAGGCCGCGCCGGCGTTCGCGATCAGCGTCTCCCCGCCGTAGGGCGGCACCACGAGACTGCGCAGGGTGCTGGCCTTCGGCGGGTTGAGCACGAAGGTGACGTCGGTGTGCCAGTGGTTGGCGCGGCCCTGCTCGCTGTCCACCGGCAGGATCGTCGGGGCGCCGTCGACCGCGGGCACGGTCGGGTGGGCCTTGGTCAGCTCGCCGAAACGGGCGGCGAAGCGCTGCTGGCCCTCGTCGTCGAGTTCGACGTTGCGGAACACCAGCGCCTTGTGCTCGTGCAGAGCGTCGGTCAGGAAGGCGATCTGGCTGGCGTCGAGGTCGCCGGCAGCGGGGTCGAAGCCGATGATCTCGGCGCCGATCCTCCCGGTGAGCTTGCGGACGTCGGTGCCGATCGTGGTCATGCGGGCTCCTTCACTCGGTTGCGGTTGACGGGACGCGCGAGGCCGTAGTGCTCGCGCAGGGTGGATCCGGTGTAAGCGGTGCGGAACAGCCCGCGCCGCTGCAGTTCCGGGACGACGAGGTCGACGAAGTCGTCGAGCCCGCCGGGCAGGGTCGGCGGCATGATGTTGAAGCCGTCGGCCGCGCCGCCGGTGAACCAGGCCTCCAGCTCGTCGGCGACCTGGACGGGCGTCCCGGCGAAGACGCGGTGCCCGCGCCCGCCGGCCAGCCGTTCGAGGAGCTGCCGGATGGTCAGGTCCTCGCGCCGGGCCAGGCCGACGACCAGCTCGAACCGGCTCTGGCCGCCTTCGGTGAAGCTGCCGACCTCCGGCAGTGGGCCGTCGAGCGGGTAGCCGGTGAGGTCGTGGTCGAGCATCTTCGACAGCTGCCGCAGCCCGTACTCCGGCGTGATCAGCGCGTTCAGCTCGGCTTCGCGCCGGCGCGCCTCGGCTTCGGTGCGCCCGAGGATCGGCGAGATGCCCGGCAGGATCTTGATCTCGTCCGGCGTCCGGCCGTACTTGGCCAGCCGGCCCTTGACGTCGTCGTAGAAGGCCTTGCCCTCGGCGAACGTCTGTTGCGCGGTGAACACGGCCTCGGCGTGCCGCGCCGCGTACTCCTTGCCGGTCTCGGACGACCCGGCCTGCACGAGCAGCGGGTGGCCTTGAGGTGGCCGTTCGATGTTCAGCGGGCCGCGGACCTGGAAGTGCGGGCCGTCGTGCGCGATCGGCCGGATCCGGTCGGTGTCGGCGTAGACGCCGGTCTCCCGGTCGACCAGCGCGGCGTCGTCTTCCCAGCTGTCCCAGAGCTTCTTGACGACCTGGATGAACTCGTCCGCACGCTCGTAGCGGGAGGAGTGCGACGGGCGCTTGGCCAGGTTGAAGTTGCGGGCCTCGTCGATACCCGCCGACGTCACGATGTTCCAGCCCGCGCGGCCGCCGGAGAGGTGGTCGAGCGAGGCGAACTTCCGGGCCAGGTGGTAAGGCTCGTTGTAGGTGGTCGACGCCGTCGCGATCAGTCCGATGTGGACTGTGGACGCGGCGAGCGCCGACAGCAGCGTGAGCGGCTCGAAGTGGCTGTGCGAGTTGTGCTTCACGTTGCCCCACAACGCGACGCCGTCGGCGAGGAACAGCGAGTCGAGCTTGCCGCGCTCGGCCGTCCGGGCGATGTCGACGTAGTGCTGCAGCGTCCGGGCCCGGCGCGGGTCGGTCGTGGGGTGCCGCCAGGCGGCTTCGTGGTGGCCGTTGGGCATCACGAACGCGTTGAGGTGCATCATGGCTTCTCCTTGGGACGCCAGGTCGAGAACCGCCGTTCGAGGACGACGAAACCCTGGTTCACGAGCACTCCGAGCACCGAGACCGCGATGATCCCGGCGTACATCTGGGGAATCTGGAAGTTCACCTGGCTGGTGTTGATCAGGTAGCCGAGCCCGGCCTTCGCGCCGACCATCTCCGCGGCCACCAGCACCAGGATCGAGTACGACGCCGCCATCCGGATGCCGGTGAACACCGTCGGCACCGCCGAGGGCAGGATCACCTTCCGGAACAGCCGCGGGCTGGACAGCCCCAGCGACCGGGCCGCCTTGACCAGCAACGGGTCCACGGTGTTGACACCGGCGATCGTGTTGAGCAGCACCGGCCACACGCAGGCGTAGACCACCAGCGTGACCTTCGACAGCTCGCCGATGCCGAGCAGCAGCGTGAACACCGGCAGCAGCGCGAGCGCGGCGGTGTTGCGGGCCAGCTCCAGCAACGGCTGCAGGAACCGCGCCACCGGCCGGTACCAGCCGATCAGCAGCCCGAGCGGGACCGCCACGGCGACGGCGATCGCGAACCCGGCGGCGGACCGGCCGATGCTGGCCACCAGGTGGTCGGCGAGCTGGCCGTCGAGGGTCAGCTCCCACAGCGCCTGCAGGTCTTCCGACAGTGGCGGCAGGAACGTCCGGGTGCTCTCGTCGAGGACGAACCGGGGGAGCAGCTCCCAGAGCGCCACGAACAGGACCACGGCCGCCGAACCGTGCACCGCCCGGGTCAGTCTCTTCGTGAACCGCCGCGGCCGGGCCGCTGCGGCCGGCGGTCCGGTGTGGACAGTGGGTGCGTCGAGGGTGGTCGTCATCCGACGGCACTCCGTTCGGTCTCGGCGGCCTTGCGGACCTCGTCGTGCAGCAGCTCCCACAGCCGGTGGCGCTGCCGCCCGAACTCGGGCGACGACCGGACGTCACCGCCGCGATCCCCGAGGTCGACGTCGACGACGGCCTTGAGCCGCCCGGGCCGGGACGTCAGCACCGCGACCCGCTGGCCGAGGTAGACGGCCTCGTCGATGCCGTGGGTGATGAACACGATCGTCTTGCCGGTGCGGCGCCAGATCCGCAGCAGCTCGTCCTGCAGCTGCTCGCGCGTCTGGGCGTCGAGGGCGGCGAACGGCTCGTCCATCAGCAGCACCGCCGGGTCGTAGGCGAGGCTGCGCGCGATCGCGACGCGCTGCTTCATCCCGCCGGACAGCTCGTGCGGATAGCGGTCCTCAAAGCCGGAAAGCCCGACCAGGGCGAGGTATTCGCGCGCCCGCTCGGCCCGCTGCCGTTTGCCGAGCGAGCCGCCTTCGAGGCCGAACTCGACGTTGGCACGAGCGGTGCGCCACGGGAACAGCGCGTACTGCTGGAAGACGACACCGCGGTCGAGGCCGGGCCCGCGCACCGGCTCGCCGTCGATGCGGATCTCGCCGGACGTCGGGGTGGTGAGCCCGCCGAGCAGGTCGAGCAGCGTCGACTTGCCGGAGCCGCTCGGCCCGACCAGGGACAGGAACGTGCCGTCGGCGATGTCGAGGGAGACGTCGTCGAGCGCGGTCAGCGCGTCGAACGTCTTGGTCACCGCGCGGATCGCGATCACTTGGACACCGCCGGGGCGCCGTCGCGGTAGGGGTTGAACTCGTTGGTGTAGAGCTTTCCGGTGTCCAGAGCGTCGCCCTTGATGAGGCCCTGCTGCTTCAGCCACGGCGACCAGAGCGTGTAGTCCTGGTCGGAGATCAGGCCGCCGCGGGTGACGCCGACGCTCTTCCAGTACTGCAACGTGTTCATGTTCTCGTTGCGGCCGCGCCCCTGGATGATCTTGGTGAACCGGGCGATCACCTGGTCCCGTGGTGTGGTCCGTTCCCACTCGATCGCGCGCGCCACGGCGGAGACGAAGACCTTCGTGGTCTCCGGGTACTTCTTGATGAAGTCGGTGCGCAGCACGTACGGGCCGCCGTTGTAGGCCCCGAACGCCTGGACGTCGCTGAACAGCGGCCGCACCCCGCCGGCCGCGACGGCGTGGTCCTGCAGGATGCCCTGCAGCGCGGCGACGTCGAGCTGGCCGTTGCGCAGCGCCTGCTCGGCGTTGACCGGCGGGATGACGACCAGCTGCACCTGCTTGACGTCGTCGTCGGACAGGCCTTGGCGCTGCAGCCAGAGGTCGAGGACGGCTTCGAGGTTGGCGCCCGCGGTGTTGACGCCGACCTTCTTGCCGATCAGGTCGCGGGCGGTCCGGATCGGACTGTCGGCCTTGGCGTAGAAGCCGAGGAAGGACTTTTCGTCGGAGCCGTAGTAGTTGACGACCGCCTTGACCGGCGCCCCGGCCTCGACGAGCTTGACGACCGCGCCGGTGAAGGCGCCGCCGAAGTCGGTCTGGTCGGTGGCCGCGGACTGGATGTCCTGCGGGCCGCTGATCGTGTTGCCGACCCACTTGAGCTTGACCGGGCCGAGGTAGCCCAGGTCCTCGGCGAGTTCGGGCAGGGTCACGGAGTTCGCGCTGCCCTGGTAGCGGAGTTCGAGCTTTTCGGGTTGCCCGGGCGCGCCGGTGGCCGTCGCCGACGCGCACCCGGACAGCAGCGCCGCGACCAGGCCGGCGGCGAGGAGGGCGGGCAGAGTTTTCTTCACGGTGGGCTCTTTCGGCTCGGGAGTCGGCACGACGCGACCACCGGCCGATGCGGCCGGCGGGTTCGCCGGTGGGGATGCCACCATTGTTCGCAGCCGTCGCGAGCACGGTCAACTTTGCGAGTTTCTGAATTAACTACCGCGGTTCACAACGGGAACGGCCAACACAACGCCCGGAGCGGCCAACACGCGGTGGTCGTCGGCGTGTTGGCCGTTCCCGTCGCTGTGTTGGCCGCTCCGGTTGCTGTGTTGGCCACTCCAGGTGGTCAGGAGGCGTGCGAAAGGTGCGTGAGGAGCGGACCTAGCGGGTCGTCGTAGAGGATGTCGAGCAGCACCGCGCCGCCGGCCATCGCCAGTTCCGTGCCCGGGAAGCTCGTTGCCACAACGGTTTCCTCGGGATCGGCGCAGGTCCGCGAGCGCGCGCGGACCTCGTCCCGGATGGCGGGAAGGCAGCCGGGTACCTGGGCTACACTCCGGTCGACCAGC
The DNA here is from genome assembly GCF_046548675.1 of Amycolatopsis sp. cmx-8-4. Taxonomy (NCBI): domain Bacteria; kingdom Bacillati; phylum Actinomycetota; class Actinomycetes; order Pseudonocardiales; family Pseudonocardiaceae; genus Amycolatopsis; species Amycolatopsis sp. cmx-8-4. The sequence goes on along the minus strand of NZ_JAEBDZ010000007.1, from coordinate 457,437 downwards.
ACGAGCACGGCCGGGTTCAGCACGTCGAGCAGCAGGGCCACGGCTTGGCCGATCAGCCGCGCGCGGTCCTGGAACAACCGCACCGCCGCGGTTTCCCCGGCCGTCGCGAGCGCGAGCAGTTCCGGAAAGGAAACGCCGGCGTTGCGCGCCAGCGTCGCTTCCGAAACGGTCGCCTCCAAACAGCCCGTGCGCCCGCAGCGGCACGGTTCGCTGCTGTCGTCGACCGGCAGGTGCGCGACCGCGCCCGCCGCCGAACGCGGGCCGTGGTGCACCACGGCGCCGGTGGCGAACGCCGCGTCGACGACGTTGCCGGTGAACAGCTGCACCACGCTGTCCCGCGCCCGCGGGTGCCCGAAGAGCTGTTCGGCGTGCACCAGGGAGCGCGCGTGGCCGTCGATCGCCACGGTGAGCCCGGTCGACGCCGTCAGCAGGTCGCGCACCGGGACGTCGCGCCAGCCGAGCAGCGGGTGGTCGACGACGGTGCCCGAGTCGCGGTCGACCCAGCCGCCGGTGGCGAACCCCAGGCCGAGCGGTTCGCGGTCCGGCGCGTGGCCGAGCAGCAGGTCGTCGAGGATCTCCGCGGCCCGCGCGAGCAGGTCCTCCGCGGGCAGGCCGTCGTGCGGTTCTTCGTGCTGTACCAGCACATTCCCGCGGACGTCGAGCAGTGCGACGGTCGCGTGGTGCACGGCCAGGTGCAGCGCGCCGACGACGTGGCGCCCGGTGTCGAGCCCGACCGGCACGTGCGGCCGGCCGACGGACCGGCGCGGTTCGGCCTCGGGCAGCTCGCGCAGCAGCCCGAGCCGGGTGAGGTCGGCCGTGTGCCCGGTGACGGCGGCCGCGGACAGTCCCGTCCGCCGCGCGATGGTGCTGCGCGCGATCGGCCCGTCGTCGAGGACCGCCCGCAGGACCGCGCTCGCGCTGGCACTGCGCCGGGCGCCGCGCGCGTCCGTCCTCTGTGGACCGTCGGCCCCCGCCGTCATGGCCTGATCGTGGCAGACGTCGCGGCGCGCGCCCAGCGTGCCCAGGATGCAGGACTTGACGCATACCCATATGGGCATATGATGGCCGCGTGGCACGAGCAGCGACGACGGCGGACACCTTCAACGCGGTCGCCGAACCCCGGCGGCGGCAGATCCTCGACGAGCTCATGGCCGGCGAACGGTCGGTCGGCGACCTCGTCGGCGCGCTCGGCCTGGCGCAGCCGCAGGTGTCCAAACACCTGCGGGTGCTGCGCGAGGTGGGGGCGGTGGAGGTGCGCGACGAAGGCCGCCAGCGCGTCTACCGGGTCAACGGCGCCGCGCTCAAACCCATCCACGACTGGGTCAAGCGCTACGAACGGACGTGGTCGCAGCGCTTCGAGCTGCTGGACGACGTCCTGGAAGAACTCAAGGAACAGGAGAAGTGACATGGTGGAGACGGCGAGCAGTGCGAAGATCACCCTGCCGAGCGACGAACAGATCCTGATCACACGCGAGTTCGACGCGCCGAAGCACCTGGTCTACCGCGCGTGGACCACGCCCGAGCTGGTGAAGCGCTGGTGGGCCGGGCACCGCGGCACGACCACCGAGGTCGAGATGGACCTGCGGCCCGGCGGCCGCTGGCGGTACGTGATCAAGGCGAACGCGGGCTTCGAGGTCGCCTTCCACGGCGAGTACCGCGAAATCGTGCCGGACGAGAAGCTCGTCTTCACCGAGATGTTCGAGGGCGCGGATCCGCTGCCGGACGCCGACGTGCCCGTCGACACCGTCACCTTCTCCACCCTCGAAGACGACCGCACGGTGGTGCACCTGCTGACCCAGACGACGAGCAAGGCGTTGCGGGACATGATCCTCGAGTCCGGCATGGAAGCCGGCATGCAGGAGCAGATGAACCTCATCGAGGAGCTGGCGAACTCGCTGCGCTAGCCCGCAGGAACCGCTCGCCCGCCTTCGCCAGCTCCCGGGCGAGCTCCGGCGCGTCCAGCACCTCGAAGTCCACCTCGAGCAGGCCCAGGTACAGCGCGAGCATCGGCGCGTGGTCGGACCCGACCTCCGCGACGCACCGGTCCGGCCCTTCGGCCGTGACGTCGACGGCCAGCGGCAGCCGGGCTCGCACGTGCTCGGCCGAAGCGTGCAGCCGGACTTTCGCGTGGTAGCGCCAGGTCGCCGCGCCCGCGCTGCGCTGCACGAACCGCACGACGTCACCCTCCGGCGGCTCGCGCGGGGTGGACCGCGGCCCGTTCGGCGTCCGCGGGGTCAGCCGGTCGACGCGGAACGTGCGCCAGTCGCCGCGGCCGGTGTCCCACGCGACCAGGTACCAGCGCCGGCCCCAGCTGACCAGGCGGTGCGGCTCGACGTCGCGGCGGCTTTCCGCGCCCTCGTGGCTGGTGTAGTCGAACCGCAGCCGCTCGCCGGCCCGGATCGCCGACGCGATGACGCTCAGCACGTCGGCGTCGACGGCCGGGCCGGTGCCGGGCACCGCGACCGTCGCGGCCTGCAGCGCGTGCACCCGGTGCCGCAGCCGGGACGGCAGCACCTGTTCGAGCTTCGCGAGCGCCCGGACCGACGTCTCCTCGATCCCGGCGACACCCGCGGCGGTCCGCAGCCCGACCGCGACCGCCACGGCCTCGTCGTCGTCCAGCAGCAACGGCGGCAGCTGCGCGCCCGCGCCGAGCCGGTAGCCGCCCTGGACGCCGGGGGAGGCCTCGACCGGGTAGCCGAGGTCGCGCAGCTTGCCGACGTCGGTGCGGACGGTGCGCGTGGTGACGCCGAGCCGGCCGGCCAGGTCGGCGCCGGTCCAGTCGCGCCGCGTTTCGAGCAGCGACAGCAGCCGCAGGAGCCGTGCGGAGGTCTGCAACATCCTTCGAGGATGCCAGGAATCGCGGAAGGAACCCTTCCGCGATCGTCTCTAGCGTCCTGCTCATGACGAACGACATCCGCCCCTTCCGCGTCGAGATCCCGCAGGCCGAGCTGGACGAGCTGCACCGGCGCCTGGACGCCGCCCGGTACCCCGAGCCGGTGCCCGGCGACGAGCCGGACTGGTCCCGTGGCATCCCGCCCGAGCGCGTCCGCGAGCTGGCCGACTACTGGCGGACCGGTTACGACTGGCGCGAGCAAGAGGCCGCGCTCAACGCCTTCCCGCAGTTCACGACCGAGATCGACGGCCAGACCATCCACTTCCTGCACGTCCGCTCGCCCCGCGCCGACGCGATGCCGCTGCTGCTCACCCACGGATATCCCAGTTCCTTCGCCGAGTTCCTCGACGTGCTCGGCCCGCTGACCGAGCCCGGCCCGGACGCCTTCCACGTCGTCGTCCCGTCGCTGCCGGGTTTCGGCTTCTCGACGCCGTTGAGCGGGCCCGGGTGGGAGCTGGGGCGCACGACCGACGCCTTCGCCGTGCTGATGACACGCCTCGGGTACGACCGCTTCGCCGCGCAGGGTGGTGACATCGGCGCGGGCGTCACCGGCCGGCTCGCGGCGCTCTACCCGGAGCGCGTCCTCGGTACCCACGTGAACAGCGACCGCGGGACCATCGCCCTCACCGGCGAGCAGCTCCCGATGCCGGCGAACCTGACCGAGGCCGAGCAGGCCGAGCTGGACGCGGCCCGGGAAGCCTGGAAGGCCCGGCGGGGCTACCTGGACCTGCAGTCCCACACGCCCGAGACGATCGCCGCCGGGCTCACCGACTCGCCGGTCGGGCAGCTGGCGTGGATCGCCGAGAAGTTCGAGGCGTGGACGAACCCCAACGGCGGGATCGGCCGCGACCGGCTGCTGACGACGGTCAGCCTGTACTGGTTCACCCGCAGCGGCGCGACGGCGGCCCGGTTCCTCTACGAGGCCGCCCACTCCGGCCACGGCTGGCTGGCGCCGGCCGACGTCCCGGCGGGCTGGGCCGTGTTCGACAGCTCGCCCGTGGTCCGGCGGATCATGGACCCCGAGGGGAAGATCGAGCACTGGTCGGACTTCGCCGAGGGCGGCCACTTCGCGGCGATGGAGGCGGGTGAGCTGCTCGTGGCCGACATCCGCGCGTTCTTCCGCGAGCTGCGCCTGTGAGTGGCCATACTCGGCGGCGTGCAGTTCGCCATCCTCGGGCCGGTCGAAGCCCACGGTCCCGACGGGACGCCGGTCGCCCTCGGTGGGCCGCAGCTGCGCGGGCTGCTCGCGTTGCTGGCCCTCGACGCCGGGCGCGTCATCAGTGCCGAGCGGCTCATCGACGGCCTGCACGGCGAGCACCCGCCGGAGGGCGCCGCCGAGGCCCTGCAGTCCCAGGTCTCCCGGCTTCGACGGCGGCTGCGCGACGGCGGCGCGCCCGACGGCCTGGTCGAGTTCACCCCCGCCGGGTACCGGCTCGCCGTCGACCCCCAGGACGTCGACGTCCACCGCTTCGAGCGGTTCACCGCCCAGGCCCGGGAGACGGCGGATCCGGCGGCCAAGCTGGCGCTGTTCGGCGACGCGCTCGCGCTGTGGCGCGGCCCGGCGCTCGACGGGCTCGCGGACCCGCCGCGCGCGGCCCGGCTGGCGGAGCTGCGTGTGGCCGCGACCGAGGACCGGATCGAGGCCGGGCTGGCCCTCGGTCACCACGACCGGCTCGTCGCGGAGCTGCGGGAGCTGACTCGCGAACACCCGCTGCGGGAACGGCTCGCGGCCCAGCTGATGCGCGCGCTGCACGGCGGTGGCCGCTCCGCCGAGGCCTTGGCCGTGTTCGCCGAGACCCGGGAACGGCTGGCCGACGAGCTGGGCGCGGACCCGTCACCGGAGCTGGCGGACGCGCACGTCGCGGTCCTGCGGGCCGCCGCGCCCGCCCCGGCGCGCCGGGTTCCGGTGCCACTCAGCGGGTTCGTCGCGCGCGCCGAGCTCGACCGGCTGCGCACGACCCTGCGGGCCGCCCGGCTCGTCACGCTCACCGGGCCGGGTGGTGCGGGCAAGACCCGGCTCGCCGTCGAAGCCGCGTCGCGCGAGGCCGGCGAGGTGTGTTTCGTCGAACTGGCGGCGACGACCGAAGTCCCGCAGGCCGTGCTCGCCGCGTTGGGCCTGCGCGAACAGGGCGTGCTGTCTTCGGCCGCGGCGGCCGACCCGGCGGACCGGCTGGCCGCCGGCCTCGCCGACCGGCCACTGCTGCTGGTCCTCGACAACTGTGAGCACGTCGTCGCCGAGGCCGCGCGGCTGGTCCGGCGGCTGCTCGGCGCGTGCCCCGGCCTGCGGGTGCTGGCCACCAGCCGGGAGGCCCTCGGCCTGACCGGCGAGACGCTGGTGCCGGTCGGCGCGCTGGCCGCCGGCGCCGCCGAGCGGCTCTTCGGTGACCGGGCGGCGGCCGTGGTCCCCGGCGCGGTCCTCGATCCCGCGACCGTGGCCCGGATCTGCGCCGCGCTCGACGGCCTGCCCCTGGCGATCGAACTCGCCGCCGCACGGCTGCGGTCGCTGACCGCCGAAGACGTCGCCGCCCGCCTCGACGACCGCTTCCGGCTGCTGTCCCGCGGCGAACGCACCGCCGAACCGCGGCACCGCACGCTGCGCGGCGTCGTCGAGTGGAGCTGGGACCTCCTGGAGCCCGACGAACAGCGGCTGGCCGGGCGGTTCGCGGTGTTCGCCGGCGGCGCGCGCCTCGACGCGGTCGAGCGCGTCTGCGCCGTCCCGGACGCCGACGGCCTGCTCACCGGGCTCGTCGAGAAGTCGCTCGTCGAGTACGACGGCGGCCGCTACCGGATGCTGGAGACGATCCGGGCGTTCTGCGCGGAGCAGGGCACCGGCGACCACGCGGCGCACGCGAAGTACTTCCTCGACCTCGCCTGCGCGGCCGAGCCGAAACTGCGGGGCGCGGACCAGCTCACGGTCCTGGCGGAGCTGACCGCCGAGCACGCCGACCTGCACGCGGCGCTGCGCTGGAGCGTCGCCGAGGCGCCGGACGTCGCGTTGCGGCTGGTCGCGGCCCTGACGTGGTACTGGTGGCTGCGCGGACTGCGCAGTGAGGCCCGGCCGTTCGCGGACGCCGTGCTCGCCGCCGTCGGCCCCGAACCGCCGCCCGGGCTCGACGAGGAGTACATCGTCTGCCTGATCCACGCGTCGGCCACCGACGTCGAGATCGAGCCGATCCTGCGCCGGCTCACGGGATCGCTGCGGTACCCGTACCTGTTCCTGCTGTGGGCGTTTTCCCCGCGCACCAAGGCATCGGACGGCGAACGCCTCGCGGCGCTGATCGGCCCGGACACCTGGTCACGGGCGTTCGCGCGGATCGGCGACGGCCTGGGCGCGCAGTACCGCGGCCGGATCGACGAGGCCGAAGCGCACTTTTCGGCGTCCCTGCAAGGGTTCCGCGACCTCGGCGACCGCTGGGGGCAGGCGAGCGCGCTGGAGAAGCTCGCGGAGTTCGCCGACTGGCGCGGCGACCACACGCGGTTCCGCGAGCTGATGGACGAGTCCGTCCGGCTGGCCGGCGAACTGGGGGCGGGCGAGGACGCCGCCGACCTGCTGTGCCGCCGCGCGGACGGGATGCTGCGGGCCGGGGACACCGCGGCCGCGCGGGCCGACTACGAAGCCGCCGCCGAGCAGGCGTGGGCGGTGGGCACGACGTTGACGCTCGCGCGGGCCCGCGGCGGGCTCGGCGAGATCGCGCGGCACGCGGGCGACCTCGCCGCGGCCCGGCGCTGGTACGCCTCGGCCGTCGGCCTGGCCGTCGACCCGGTGACCGGCGGCGAGACGCGGATCGGGCTGTACACCGGTTTCGGTTGGACGGCCGCGGCCGAAGGCAACCTCGACGAGGCGACCGAGCTGCACCAGGAGGCTTTGGCGACGGCGTTGGAGCACGCGAACCTGCCGGGCGCGGCGCAGGCCGTCGAAGGGCTGGCCGGCGTGCTCGCCGCGCGGGCCGAGGACGAGCGGGCGGCGTTCCTGCTCGGCGTCGCCGTCGGGCTGCGCGGCACGGAGGTGACCGGAGACGCCGACGTCGCCGCGGTGACCGGGGCCGTCCGGACCCGCATCGGCGGTGACGCCTACGTCAAGGCCTTCGAGCAAGGCCGGGAAATGCCGCCTGACCAGGCACTTCAGGACTTCGGTCAGGCGCGGTTCGCGCTCGGTTCGTGAGCGGTCAGCGGCCGCGCCCACGCTGCTGAGCATGACGAACAACCGAGAAATCCTGATCTCCGGCGCCAGCGTCGCCGGCCCCGCCCTCGCCTGGTGGCTGCACCACGGCTTCCGCCCGACGATCGTCGAGCGTGCCCCGAGCCTGCGCGAAGGCGGCTACAAGGTCGACATCCGCGGTACCGCCGTCGACGTCGTCCGCCGGATGGGCCTGCTGGAGCAGGTGCACGCCGTCGCCACCGACATGCGCGGCGCGGGGTTCGTCAACAAGCGCGGCAAGCAGGTCGCGAAGCTGGACGCCGACACGTTCGGCTTCCGCGACGGCGACGACACCGAGATCCTGCGCGGCGACCTGGCGAAGATCCTCTACGAGCACACCCGCGACGACGTCGAGTACGTCTTCGGCGACTGGATCACCGGCCTCGACGAGCGCGCGGACGGCGTCCACGTCACCTTCGCCCACGGCGCGCCTCGCCGCTTCGACCTGGTCGTCGGCGCCGACGGCCTGCACTCCGGCGTCCGCGCGCTGGCGTTCGGCCCGGAGGAGCGGTTCCTGAAGCGGTTCGACGCCTACATCTCGATCTCGACCGTGCCCAACAGCTTCGACCTCGACCGCTGGGAGCTGCTGCACTCGGCGGCGCCGGGCAAGATGGTCAACGTCTACAGCACGGCCCGCGCCGCCGACGCGAAGGCCGCGTTCTGGTTCAGCGGCACGGACCTGCCCTACGACCGGCGCGACGTCGGCGGCCAGAAGAACCTCGTCGCGGACCAGTTCGCCGGCCTCGGCTGGCAGGTCCCGGAGCTGCTGGAGTCGATGCGCGCGGCCGACGACTTCTACTTCGACCCGGTGTGCCAGATCCTGATGGACCGGGTGTCGGCCGGGCGCGTGACGCTGGTCGGCGACGCGGGCTACTGCCCGTCCCCGGCTTCGGGCCAGGGAACGAGCCTGGCCCTGGCGGGCGCGTACGTCCTGGCGGGCGAACTGGCCGCGGCCGCGGGTGACTACGAAGTGGCGTTCGAGCGGTACGAGGCCGAAATGCGGCCGTACGTCGAGAAGAACCAGGCCCTGGCGCAGTCCGCGCTGCGCGGCATCATCCCGCAGTCCCGCGCGTTCGCTTGGTTCAACACCCGGATGATCAAGCTGATGCCCTACATGCCGGGCCGCAACCGCATCCTGGAGCAGATCGCCGGCCCCATCCGCCAGGCCGCGAACGCCTTGGTGCTGAAGGATTACGCGGTCGCGGCCTGACTTCAGAGCGCCGCGCGAACCTGCTTTCCGACCTCCTCCAGCTCGGCCCGCTCCCGCACCCGCCAGTCCGCGCTCAGGACGAAGCCGTCGTCCGCGTGGCGGGGGATCACGTGCAGGTGGACGTGGGGGATCTCCTGGCCCGCGGCGGTGCCGTCGGCCAGGAACAGGTTGATCCCCTCGGTCCGGATCTCCGTGCGGCGCAACGCGGCCGCGAGCGTCTGCGCGAGGGTGAACATCCGGGCCCCCGCCGCCGCGGGGAGGTCGGCCAGGCCCTCGTGGTGGGCCCGGGGGAGCACCAGCAGGTGGCCCGTCGACACCGGGCGCAGGTCGACGACGGCGATGAACTCGTCGTCCTCGTGCACGAGGGTCGCCGGGGCTTGCCCGGTGGCGATCGCGCAGAAGATGCACTTGCCGCCGGGCGTGGTCGCGGGGAGGTGGGGAGGCTTGGCCATGCCGCCGACCGTAGCGGGAAGATCAGCCCGCTGTCAGGTGCGCATCCGCCCAGTCCGCGAAGGACGTCAGCGGGATGCCGAGGGCCCGCGCGAACTCCGGGCGCGCGGGGTGGCCGATCTCGTTCGTCCACTCGTGCCGCACGGTGAACGCGGGCGCGCCGGCCGCGACGGCTTCCGCCGAGGTCATGTCGGGCGCGGTGATCTTCACGCCGTAGACGCGGGAGAGCACCTCCGCGACGCCCGCCATCGTCCGGCGCTCACTGGCGAGTTCCAGCTCGACGCCGTCGAAGCGCGCCGGGTCGGCGAAGGCCGCCGCGGCCGCGGCACCGATGTCGGCGACGGCGACGAGCGAGAGTTCCGTGCCCGGCTTGATGGTCGTCACCAGCCCGCCGCCGACGCCGTGGGGGAGCAGGAACGACGGCGGCAGGAAGTTCTCCATGAAGAACCCGGGCTTGAGCAACGTCCAGTGCGCGAAACCGGCTTCGCGGACGCGGTCCTGGATCGCGGTCTTCGTCTCCAGGTAGTGCTCCATCGACTTCCAGCGGCCCTCGGCCCAGCCCGGCGCCGAGCGGTGCTGCCCGGCCCCGGAGACCGACGCGTGCACGAACTGGGCCACCCCCGCGTCCCGGGCGGCGTCGATCAGGTTGCGGGCCTGGACCAGCTCGGAGTCGCCGTCGAGGTCGGTCAGGTCGGGCAGCTGCACGGAGAACACGCCCCGGACGCCCTTGAGCACCGGGCCGAGCGAACCGGGGTCGTAGAGGTCGCCAGTGACGAGCTCGGCGCCGAGCGCCCGGACGGCGTCGGCTCGTTCGGTGCCGGGATCGCGGACGAGGGCGCGGACTTCGGTGCCCGCGGCGAGCAGCGCGCGGGCGGTGGCGCCACCCTGCTTGCCGGTGGCTCCGGTGACGAGGACGGGGGACATGGGAGCTCCTTCGGACAGCTAAGTGGCGGGGCCCGCCACTTCGTGTCCGCTACGATAACCATGAAGTGGCGGCCCCCGCCACTTAATCTTCCGGAGGTCCTCATGAGGCGGTCCGACGCCCAGCGCAACTACGCGCTGATCCTCGCCGTCGCCGAGCGGGAGGTCGCCGAGCACGGCGCGGAAGCGTCCCTCGAGCAGATCGCCCGCACGGCCGGCGTCGGCTCGGCCACCGTGCGCCGGCACTTCCCGAGCCGGCGCGCTCTGCTGGACGCCGTGTTCCGCGAACGCGTCGACGCGCTGGACGGCCGGGCCCTCGCCCTCGCCGATGCCGCGGACCCGCGGGCCGCGCTGCTCGACTGGCTCACGGCGTTGACGGAGTACGCCGCCTCCGCGCGGGGCATGGCCGCGGCGCTGATCCCGGACGAGGATTCCGGCGGCGAGCACGTCTGCGGCCGCCTCACCGACGCCGGCGAACCGGTGCTGCGCCGCGCGATCGAGGCGGGCGCGGTGCCGGCCGGGGTGACGTCGGCGGACCTGGTCGCGGTGGTCACGGGCATCGTGCTGGCGACCGAGCACGGCCGTGACCCGGCGGGGGAAGCGTTGCGGTTGCTGGGGTTGGCGGTGCGGGGGATCAGCCCGTCATGAGAAGTCGTAGGCCGCGGTCAGCCAGCCGCGGACCTCGTCGTCCACATCGGACACTTCCCGCAGGCTCACCCGGTGCCCGACCCGCGGCCCGGCGGTGCCCCACGCCGGGCGGATCCGCGCCGTCTCGACCGGGCTCGGCAGGAACAGGTACAGCAGGACGTCGCGCGAGCGCGGCCGCACCTCGGCGAGCTTGCGCTCCCGCTTGAGGAACACGCCGATCTTGACCGCGTCCTCGTGGAAGCCGCCGAGGGTGCGCAGGTGGGCGGCGATCGCGTCGTACACCGCGCGCTGTGCCGGGGAACGCGCGGCGAACGTCTCGTCGACCGTGCACCCCGGCACGCACGTGTGCCCCTGACCGGCGCGCGCGAACTCGCGGTCGCACTGCGGGCACGTCCAGCGGGTCGGCACGCCGTCCAGGATGGCACTCACCGCGCGCCGGGACGACCCGTTGCCGGAGACGGGGTGCGCTGGTGCGCCGAGCCGCCGGCCAGGTACCGCTGGACCGTCGGCGCGATCTGTTCGACGAGATCTTCCTGGGTCAGCGCGACCACCGGCGGCAGGCGCAGGACGTACCGGGTCAGCGCCAGGCCGAACAGCTGCGTGACGACCAGCCCGGCGCGGCGGGGCGCGTCGGCCGGGTCGCCGAAGCGCAGCACCGCCGGGGTGACCTGGCCGGCGAACACCTCCCGGATCTTCTCGACCACGGCGTCGTCGGCCACCGCCGACCGCAGCAGCGTCAGCAGGATCTCGTCGGTCGGCGGCTGCTCCCAGAGCGCGAGGAACTGCCGCGTCAGCAGCTCGCCGACGGTGTCCGGATCGGCTTCGGCGAGGTCCGGCAGGTCCAGTTCGACGTCCACGGCCGCCGCGAACAGGCCGTCCTTGCTGCCGTAGTAGCGCATCACCATCGACGGGTCGATGTCCGCGTCGGCGGCGATCGAGCGGATGGTCGCGCGGCGGAAGCCGTCGGCGGCGAACCGGCGGCGCGCGGCGTCGAGGATGGCCGCGCGGGTGGCGTCCGACCGGCGGGGAGAGGGCTCGTCAACCATGCCAACAAGTGTAGGCCAACACTTGTTGACAAGCTAGCCCGGCGGTGCTTACGTGGATGCCAACAGTTGTTGGCAAAACTTGAGGAGACTGTCGTGAACCTGCCGAGCCGTACCGATGTGGTCATCGCCGGAGCCGGCCCCGCCGGCCTCGCCGCCGCGATCGCGCTGGCCGAGGCCGGCGTCGATTACGTGCTGCTGGACCGCCAGGCCGAGGGCGCGAACACGTCCCGGGCCTGCGTGATCCACGCCCGGACGCTGGAAGTGCTCGCCGAGCTGGGTGTCACCGAGCGGCTGGAGGAGCTGGGCGTCGTGGTCCCGACGTTCACGGTCCGCGACGGCGCCGCGGTGCTCGCGCGAGTGCCGTTCGGCGGGCTGCCGACGGCGTACCCGTACACGCTGATGGTGCCGCAGGACGTGACCGAAGCGGTGCTGCTGGCGCGGCTGCGCGAGGCCGGCGGCGACGCCCAGCGGCCGTACGAGGTCACCGCGGTCGCGGGCGACGACACCGGCGTCACGGTCACGGCCGGGACCTACACGATCCGGGCGCGGTACGTCATCGGCGCCGACGGCATGCACAGCGTGGTGCGCGAGCAGGCCGGGATCGGGTTCACCGGCGCCAGCTACCCCGAGTCGTTCGTGCTCGCCGACGTCCGGATGAGCTGGCCCCTGGCCCGTGAGGAGGTCAGCCTGCACCTGTCGCCGGAAGGGGTGACGGTGGTCGCCCCGCTGCCCGGCGCCGACGACCACTACCGGGTGGTCGCGACCGTCGCCGAGGCGCCCGAACACCCGGGCACCGCGGACATCCAGTCCATTGTGGACAAGCGTGGGCCGGAGGGGGCGCGGTCGCGGGTGACCGAAGTGCTGTGGAGCTCGCGGTTCCGGGTGCACCACCGGGTGGCCGACCACTACCGCGCGGGCCGGGTCCTGCTGGCCGGCGACGCGGCTCACGTGCACAGCCCGGCCGGCGGCCAGGGGATGAACACGGGCATCCAGGACGCCGTGGCGCTGGGCCGCCTGCTGGCCCGGGTGCTCGCCGGCGAGCCGGACGCGCTCCTGGACACCTACGAGCGGACGCGCCGCCCGGTCGCCACGGGCGTGGTGGCGTTCACGGACCGCATGACCCGCATGGCCACGCTCCGCCCCCGCCCGGCGCGCCTGCTGCGCAACACGGTGCTCAAGCTGGCCTTCGGCCTCCCGCCGGTCCGCGCGAAGATGGCCTACCAGCTGGCAGAGCTGGCCGCCCGCTGATCCGCTCCGCCCTGGCCGTGTTGGCCGTTCCGGTCAGTGTGTTGGCTACTCCGGTCGCCGTGTTGGCCACTCCGGGCGCCGTGAGGACCGAAGAGGCAGTCCGGCGCCACCGGGAGTGGCCAACTCAGCGACGGGAGTGGCCAACACGGCGACGGGAGTGGCCAACTCAGCGACCGGAGTGGCCAACACGGCGACGGGAGTGGCCAACTCAGCGACCGGAGTGGCCAACTCAGCGACCGGCGTGGCCAACTCAGCGACGGGGAGTGGCCAACACGGCGACGGGAGTGGCCACCACGGCGCGATCCGGCTCAGCGGGTCGGGGGAACGATCCCGTATTCGTGGATCTTCCGGTAAATCGTCGCCCGGGAGATCCCGAGGAGCTTGGCCGCGCGGACCTTGTTGCCGTCCGCGTCCTCCAGGCAGCGGACGATCGCGTCCCGCTCTATCGACTCGAAGCGGTTCAACGGCCTGCGCGTCACCGCGTGGAACTCGGCCGGGAGGTCGCCAGGGCGGATGGTGCCCGCTCGGCGGCGCTGGGCCACCGTGCGCAGCACCTGGCACAGCTGCCCGGTGTTGCCCGGCCACTCCGCCCGCATCAACAGGTGCAGCGCCGCCGCCGAGCAGGTGAGGCGGCCGCCGTAACCGAGTTTGCTCAGCACCAGCGGGACCAAGTCCGCCAGGTCCTCGACGTGGTGGCGCAGCGGGGGTACGCGCACCGTGCGCGGGAAGAACTTCAGCAGCTCGGCGAGCGCCGGCTTGGTCTCGGCCCCGGGCGCGAGCGTCGCCACCACCCACGGCGCGTCGTCGCGCTCGCGCAGTTCGCGCAAAGCCCCCGCCAACGCCGTCGCCGCGGAGACCGACAGGCGGTCGGCGTGGCAGATCACCAGCGTGCGGATCGGCGTCTGGGCGTGCTCGCGCAGCAACGCGGCCGTCCAGTCCGGGCCGGTCGCGGCCGCCGCGTCCACCGTGAGCAGCCGGGCCGCCGGGTGGTGGCGCTGGTGCAGGCCCTTGGCGAGCGTCAGCTTGCCCGTGCCGGGCTCGCCTTCGAGGGCGACCCACTCGCCGCGCTCGTGGCCGGCGTCGAGTTCGTGCCCGCAGCGCAGCCACAAGGGTGCCGAGCCGACGACGCCCGGCAGGTACATCGGCAGCATCGGGATCGACGCGGCGAGCGTCTCCTCGGCTTCGATCAGCTTCACCGACAGCACGCCGCCCGCGGTGTCGGTCTCGCGCTGGCCCGGCACGCGGCGGCAGTACACGCGCACGCGCAGGCCGCTCGACAGCGCGAGCATCGCCGACGTCCGCTGGCCGTCGGCCAGCGCCTCGGTGGCGTAGCCCAGCAGCAGCGACTGGTCGGCCGGGTCGAGCAGCTGGCGCGCCCGGTCGTTCATCATCACGATGTCCTCGTTGAACGCCAGCACGATGCCGGTCCAGCGGCGGCACGTCTGCAGGTAGGCCTGGAAGAGGATCATCTCGCGCAGGTCGCTGTGGCGCAGCAGGGCCTGGCGGATCTGCTCGGCGGTCGAGCGGGCCAGCGCGATGAGCAGGCCGCCCGCGTCCTTGTACCAGCAGGTCAGGTCGACGGCGCCGATCTTCTTGCCGGAGATCGGGTGGTGGATCGGGACGCCGGCGCAGGCGAGGTTCTCGAGGTGCTCGGCGTAGTGCTCGTGGCCGAACACGGTGGTCGCGCGGCCGTCCTCCAGCGCGGTGCCGATGCCGTTGGTGCCGACGGACTGCTCGCCGTAGCTGAACCCGGGCACCAGCTCGACGCGCTCCAGGTGCCGGCGCAGGTCGGCGTCGCCGGTGCGCTGGGTCAGGACGACGCCGCTGGCGTCGGTCAGGATCAGGCTGATGGGCTGCCCGTCGAACTGCTCGGTGAGCTTGCCCAGCACCGGTTCCGCGCCGCGCATCAGCGGGATGTCGAGGTTCTGGTCGCCGAGGAAGAGCGGGTCGATCCGGTCGGCTTCGACCTGGAAGTCCCGTGAACGCCGCCACGAGGCGAGGATGGTCTGCCGGACGGTGCCGGCCGGGACCTGTTCGGCGGTGAGGAACCGCACCCGCGTCCGGGCGAGCTCGTCGTCGGCGAGCAGCATGCCGGGCACCTTGTCGTCCACGTGACCTCCTGAATCCCGCGGCCCCGTGGGTGCGGGCACACCCATGTGCCGCCCGTCCAGCCTAAGCGCGTTAGGCCTTTCACGGTGTCTCAAATTGAGACGCTCCGGCCTCCCCGGCGGCGGTGCGATGAGGGGGCCGGGGACTTCGTGTCCGCCCATCCACCAGGAGGTGTGCCAGTGGCCGCCGATTCCGGGGAGACCTACAACCCGTGGACGATCGTGAACCTGGTTTTCACGCATCTGGCCGAACAGGGCCTGCACCCCGTGTTCGGCGGTGAGGGCCACCCCGGCGATCCGGCGGCGGCCCTGCTGCGCGCGCTCGGCATCACGCCGACCGTCGAGGGAGACGCGCGCGTGCGGAACGGTGTCCAGACCGAGCTCGCCGAACTGCGCGCCCGGATGTTCAGCGAGCGTGAAGCGCCCTGAGCAGCGGTTCTGTCTCAGATTGAGACCCGCGTCACGACGGGGCACCCCTTGAATGGTGAACGCAGGACGTGCGCCCCGACACCCGGCCGGGAAGGGAGCCGCTCGGCCGCCGTAGGCAGGAGCCACGGATAAGGAGTGATCTATGAGCCGCCAGAGTGTGGCGAAAGCCCACCAAAAGATCCAGGAACTGTCGTGGGAACCGGCGTACCACACCCCGGTTTCGCACTACGGGACCGACTACACCTTCCAGAAGGCCAAGAAGAAGGACCCGCTGAAGCAGGTCCTCCGTTCGTACTTCCCGATGCAGGAAGAAAAGGACCACCGGGTCTACGGTGCCGAAGACGGCGCGATCCGCGGCAACATGTTCCGCCAGGTGCAGGAACGCTGGCTGGAATGGCAGAAGCTGTTCCTGAGCATCATCCCGCTGCCGGAGATCTCCGCGGCGCGGGCGATGCCGCTGCTGTTCCGCACGGTGCCGAACCCGGAACTGCACAACGGCCAGGCGATCCAGATGATCGACGAGGTCCGGCACTCGACGATCCAGCAGAACCTCAAGCGCCTGTACATGCAGAACTACATCGACCCGGCGGGCTTCAACTCGAGCCTGCGCAACTTCCAGAACGACTACTGCGGCACCATCGGCCGCCAGTTCGCCGAAGGCTTCATCACCGGTGACGCGATCACCGCGGCCAGCATCTACCTCACCATCGTGGCGGAGACGGCGTTCACCAACACGCTGTTCGTCGCGATGCCGGCCGAAGCCGCCGCCAACGGCGACTACCTGCTGCCGACGGTGTTCCACTCGGTGCAGTCGGACGAGTCCCGGCACATCAGCAACGGGTACGCGACGCTGCTGATGGCGTTGTCGGACGAGAGCAACCACCAGCTGCTCGAGCGCGACCTGCGGTACGCGTGGTGGAACAACCACGCCGTGGTCGACGCCGCGATCGGCACGTTCATCGAGTACGGCACCAAGGACCGCCGCAAGGACCGGGAAAGCTACGCGGAGATGTGGCGCCGCTGGATCTACGACGACTACTACCGCAGCTACCTCGTCCCGCTCGAGAAGTACGGGCTGGTCATCCCGCACGACCTCATCGAGGAGGCGTGGAACCGGATCTGGAACAAGGGCTACGTCCACGAGGTCGCGCAGTTCTTCGCCACCGGGTGGCTCGCCAACTACTGGCGCATCGACCCGATGACCGACGAGGACTTCGAGTGGTTCGAGTACAAGTACCCCGGGTGGTACGACAAGTACGGCGCCTGGTGGGAGAACTACAGCCGGCTCGCGACGCCGAACGGGCACCACCCGATCGTCGCCGAGGACGTCAACTACGTTTACCCGCACCGCTGCTGGACGTGCATGGTGCCGTGCCTCATCCGCGAGGACATGGTGGTCGACGAGGTCGACGGCCAGCACCGCACCTACTGCTCGGAGACGTGCCGCTGGACCGACGCCGAGGCGTTCCGGCCCACCTACCAGGGCCGCAACACCCCGAACATGGGCAAGCTGGTCGGGGCCCGCGAGTGGGAGACGCTCTACCACGGCTGGAACTGGGCCGACGTCGTCACCGACATGGGCTTCGTGCGCGACGACGGCAAGACCATGGTCGCGCAGCCGCACCTCGACCTCGACCCCAAGAAGATGTGGACGCTCGACCACCTGCGCCGGATGCCCGAGGTGCAGTCGCCGAACGTGCTGCTCAACCAGATGAACGACGCGGAGCGGGCCGCGTTCCAGGCCGACTACAACCGCCAGGGCCCGGCCGGGCGCCCGGCGCCGCAGAAGGCCTGACGCGCCACGGGTCGTGAGTGTTTAGGGCGGTTCTAACCGCCCTAAACACTCACGACCCCCGACTCAGGGACGGGGCTGGCATGGCAGAGAAACATCGCGTGCGGTTCGAGCCCGTCGGGATCGAGGTCGACGTCGCCGAGGAGCAGACGATCCTGCGCGCCGCCGCCGAGCAGGGCGTGATGCTCATGCACGGCTGCAAGGAAGGGCAGTGCGCGGCCTGCAAGTCGTTCATCCTCGACGGCGAGGACGTCGAACACGACAAGTACTCGACCTTCGCGTTGCCCGACTACGAAAAGGAGGAAGGGTTCACCCTGCTGTGCCGGGCCCACGCCTATGAGGACCTCACGATCGAGCTGCTCAACTACGACGAGGAGATGATCCAGTCGGGGCTGCCGATCCAGGAGGCGGAGGTCGAGGTCGTGTCGAACGACAACGTCACCCACGACCTGCGCCACCTCGTCGTCAAGCTGACGGATCCGGAGCAGCCGCTGAAGTTCTTCCCTGGCCAGTACATGGACTTCGCGATCCCGGACACCGAGGAGTCGAGGTCGTTCTCGATGGCCAACACCTCGGCGCGCGACGGGCTGCTCGAGTTCGTCGTCAAGATCTACCCCGACGGGCTGTTCTCCACGTTCCTGGACACCCGGGTCGCGGTCGGGGACCGGCTGCGGATCACCGGCCCGTTCGGAGTGTTCACGTTGCGGGACAACCCGAGCGCGGATCTGGTCTTCGTCGGCGGCGGGGCCGGGATGGCGCCGATCCTGTCACTGCTGCGGACCATGGCCGAACGCGGCATCGAGCGGAAGGCGACCTTCTACTACGGTGCCCGGCGGCAGCAGGACCTCTGCTTCGACGCCGAACTGCGGGAGCTGCAGGAGAAACTCCCGGACTTCCGCTACGTGCCGGCGCTTTCGGAGCCGGGTGACGACGACTGGGACGGCGAAACCGGCTTCGTCACCGACGTCCTGCGCGCGGCCGGACTCGACCTGAAGGGCGCCGACGCCTACGTCTGCGGCCCGCCGCCGATGGTCGAAGCCGCGCTGGAACTGCTGCCCACGCTCGGCGTCGCCGACAAGCGCGTCTTCTACGACAAGTTCACCACCACGGGCGAATCCGACGCCTGACACCCGAGGACGGATCCCATGACAGCCACTTCCGAACGCAGTGTGCCGAAGCCGACGTTCACCGACGCCGAGGCGGGCGCCAAGGTCTTCCCGGACTCCACCGCTCGCCAGTACAACTACTTCACCCCGGCCAAGCGCAAGCAGAGCCACTACGAAGACGTCACCGTCGAGGTCCAGCCCGACCCGCGGCACTACCTCTCGCAGGGCTGGCTCTACGCCTTCGCCGACGGCAAGGCGGGTTACCCGCTGGAGTGGACCGCGATGAAGGCGTGGGGATCCGACCGCCCGGTGCCCGTGCGCAGCCCCGGCTCCGGCGGCAAGGGCTACGACTGGCCCGCCCACGGCTGGCACGAGTTCCGCGACCCCAACGAGGAGTGGGAGCTCACCCTCTACCGGTACAACGCGAACGTCGTGCGCCAGCTCAACCAGAACATCGACGCGGCGCGCCAGGCCAAGGCGTTCGAGCAGTGGAACCCCAACTGGGTCGACTTCGTCGCCAAGCACGTCGGCGCGTGGATGCACGTCGACCACGGCCTCGGCCTGTACCTCTACGCCAACGCCAACCGCCGCGCCCCGACGAACATGCACAACAACGCGATCTCGGTGAACAGCATGCACCGGATCCGCGCGGCGCAGGACCTGGCGCTGTACACGCTGGCGCTCACCGAAGAGGTTCCCGGCTTCGACGGCGGCGCGCACCTGACGACGTGGAACGAAGACCCGGCTTGGCAGGGCGTGCGGGAGACCGCCGAGCAGCTGACCGGGATCTGGGACTGGTGCGAGGCGATCTTCGCCTCGAACATCGTCTTCGAGCCGCTCGTCGGCGAGCTGTTCCGCAGCAACCTGGTGCAGCAGGCCGCGCCGGCGAACGGCGACTTCGTCACCCCGACGCTGATCGGGGCCGAGGAGTTCGACTTCTCCGAACGCGACCTCCGGTACACCAAGGCGATGTTCGACCTGCTGATCAACGACAAGGAGTTCGGCGACCAGAACAAGGCGCTGGCGCAGAAGTGGCTCGAGGACTGGGTCCCGCGGTGCATCTCCGCCGCGCGCGCCCTGCAGCCGTTGTGGTCGCAGCCCGACGCCAAGCCGATCCGGTTCGAGGACGGCCTCGACCGCGTCAAGAGCCGGTTCGCCGGCATCCTGTCCGATTTGGGTCTCAAAGCACCGGAGGAGCTGGGCCAGTGACCGTCTTCAAAACCTCGGAAAGCCCGTACAAGGTCAACAACACGGCCTCGAACATGTGCGGCTTCACCCTGATGAACAACCAGGTCGGCGCGATCATCGCGGAAGTCATGTCCGCCAAGGACAACGTGACCGTGACGCCGTTGCCGTCGATGATCCGCGTCGACGCGAAGGGCCGGACCGACCTGGTCTACGCCGAGGTCGACGAGGCCGCCGGCGAGGAAGAGGGCTGGTTCAACGCGGCCGAGTTCGAGGAGAGCATGTCCACCCACTACGGGCGGATGATCCACGAGGACGACCGCACGATCATGTTCGCCAACCCCGAGGACGCGGCCGAGTACCTCGACTTCGATCTCAAGGTCATCAACAAGTAGTTCGCACCAAGCAGCAGGCAGCGAAGCACTCGATCCGCTCAGGAGGGTCACCCGTGTACGAAAAAGATGGCGAAAAGTATTTCGTAGTTGACGCCCACACCCATTTCTGGGACGCCAGCCCGGACAACTGGGTCAAGGGGCAGGAGGAATACGCCAAGGGGTGGATCGAGTGCTTCCACGCCTACCAGGGCCTCGGCCCGAAGGAGACGCACTGGCCGATCGACCGCTTCCAGAAGTACTCGGAAGAGCTGATGATGCACGACCTGTTCGAGGTCGGGCACGTCGACACGGCCATCTTCCAGCCGACCAACCTGCGGCAGTGGTACAAGAACGGGTTCAACACGACCGAGGCCGACGGCGCGATGGCCGAACGGCACCCGGGCCAGTTCCTGGTGAACACGACCTTCGACCCGCGTGAAGGCGACGAAGGCATGAAGGCGTTCGAGGAACGCGTCAAGCGCTACGGCTGCAAGGGCGTCAAGCTCTACACGGCCGAGTGGCGCGGGGACTCCCGCGGCTGGAGCCTGAAGGACCCGGAAGCGGCGAAGTACCTCGAGAAGTGCGAGGAACTGGGCGTCAAGAACGTCCACATCCACAAGGGTCCGACGATCTGGCCGCTGGACAAGGACGCCTTCGACGTGTCCGATGTGGACCACGTGGCGACCAACTTCCAGGGCCTCAACTTCATCGTCGAGCACGTCGGCCTGCCGCGCATCGAGGACTTCTGCTTCATGGCCACCCAAGAGCGGAACGTCTACGCGGGGCTGGCTGTCGTCATCGGCGGCCTGATGCACGCCCGGCCGAAGTTCTTCGCGAAGGTCATGGGCGAGCTGATGTTCTGGATCGGCGAGGACAAGCTGATCTTCGGCGCGGACTACGCCATCTGGGAACCGAAGTGGCAGGTCGAGGGCTTCGTCGACTGGAACATGCCGCCCGACGACGAGCTGTCGGACTTCGCGCCGCTGACGGTCGACCAGAAGCGGAAGATCCTCGGGCTCAACGCGGCCCGGCTGTACGGCATCGACGTGCCGGAGGAACTGCGGATCAAGGACCCGGAGAACGTCGAGCCCGTCGGTGTGCCGAACTCATGACGGCACTCGACGATCGGGGTGTGCGGGCCGGCCACGCCGAGGTGTGGTCGGCCCTGGGCACCGTCCGGGATCCCGAACTGGACGAACCCCTCACCGACCTGGGTTTCGTGGCCCGCTGCGAGGTGAGCGCGGCGGGCCACGCCGTCATCCGGCTGCGGCTGCCGACCTACTTCTGCGCGCCCAACTTCGCGTTCCTGATGGTCGCGGACACCTACGACGCCGTCGCCGGGGTGCCCGGCCTGACCGGGCTCGACATCCGGCTCGACGACCACTTCGCCTCCGACGTCATCAACCGCGGGGTGGCGGCCCGGCAGGGGTTCGTCGCGTCGTTCGAGGGCGAGGCCGTCGACGAGCTCGACACGCTGCGCTACGACTTCGTGCGCAAGGCCGTGCTGGCCGGCACCGACCGGGTCTGCCGGACCCTGTCGGGCACCGGGCTGAACCCGGCGGAGCTGACGCTC
Source organism: Amycolatopsis sp. cmx-8-4 (assembly GCF_046548675.1). Taxonomy (NCBI): domain Bacteria; kingdom Bacillati; phylum Actinomycetota; class Actinomycetes; order Pseudonocardiales; family Pseudonocardiaceae; genus Amycolatopsis; species Amycolatopsis sp. cmx-8-4. Next base: position 436,256 of record NZ_JAEBDZ010000007.1, on the reverse strand, counting down.
GGCGAGGTCCCGCCCGGACCGGACCTCGACCGGCTGCGGGCCCGCCGCCGCGAGCTCGGCCTGCCCGCCGGCGACGGCGACCCGTTGCTGCTCGACCCGGCGACCGGCCGGCGGGTCGAGCCGGGCGACGCCCAGCGGCACCTGGCCTTCGCCCGGTTGACCCGCACGAGCATGGAGGCCAACTCCGGCGTCTGCCGGGGCATGCTGCGGGCCCGGTATTCGCTGACCGCAGAAGAGGAGGGCACGGGATGAAGGCCGTGCGGCTGCAGAAGTACCACCAGCAACCGGTGATCGAAGAGGTACCGGAGCCGCGCGCCACCGGGCCCTTCGACGTCGTGGTGAAGATCGGCGGCGCCGGCGTGTGCCGCACCGATCTGCACATCATCGAGGAGCAGTGGGCCGAGAAGTCCGGCGTCGCGCTGCCCTACACGATCGGGCACGAGAACGCGGGCTGGGTGCACGAGGTCGGCCCGGCCGTGACCAACGTGGAAGTCGGCGACACCGTCATCCTGCACCCGACGCCGACGTGCGGGCTCTGCCACGCCTGCCGCGCGGGCGACGACATGCACTGCCCGAACGGGAGCTTCCCGGGCATCGACAGCGACGGCGGCATGGCCGAGTACCTGCTGACGTCGGCGCGGGCGTGCATCAAGCTCGACCCGGCGACGCAGCCCTCGGACGTCGCGGCGCTGGCCGACGCGGGCATCACCGCCTACCACGCGGTGCGCAAGGCCGTCCCGCTGCTGTACCCGGGCACCACCTGCGTCGTCAACGGCGCCGGCGGCCTCGGGCACATCGGCATCCAGTCGCTGAAGGCGCTGACCGCGACCCGCGTGGTCGTGGTCGACCGCAACGCCGACGCGCTGGAGCTGGCGGCCACCCTGGGCGCCGACGAGACGGTGCTGGGCGACGGCAAGCAGGTCGACGCCGTGCTCGACCTGACCGGCGGCAACGGCGCGGAGGTCGTGCTCGACTTCGTCGCCGAGCAGGGTGCCCAGCAGGACGCGTTCGCGATGACCCGGCGCGCCGGGTCGCACTTCGTCATCGGCTACGGCAGCAACATCGACATCCCGACCATCGACATCATCTCCACCGAGCGCAACGTCATCGGCAACCTGGTCGGCACGTACAACGACCTGGTGGAGCTGATGGTCCTCGCGCAGGCCGGGAAGGTCACCCTCCACACGAAGAAGTACCCGCTGGACGCGGCTCTCGACGCACTGGCCGACCTCGATGCCGGACGCGTGCGCGGTCGGGCCATCCTCACACCCTAGGAGCAGGAAACATGGCGAAGGAACTTCGGTTCGGCTCGGACGCCCGCGACCTGCTTCTCGCGGGCGTCGACAAGCTGGCGGAAGCGGTCAAGTCCACCCTCGGTCCCAAGGGCCGCAACGTGATCATCGAGAAGATCACCGGTTCGCCGGTGGTCACCAACGACGGCGTCACCATCGCCCGCGAGATCCACCTGAAGAACCAGTTCGAGAACATGGGCGCGCAGCTGGTCAAGGAAGCGGCGATCAAGACCAACGACGTCGTCGGCGACGGCACCACCACGGCCACCGTGCTCGCCCAGGCGATCGTCCACGAAGGGATGCGGGCGATCACCGCCGGCGGCAACCCGGTGCTCGTCAAGCGCGGCATCGACCACGCCGTCGGGTTGCTGGTGGCCTACCTGGAGAAGCAGGCGCACCCGGTGGTGTCCGAAGCGGACTACGCGCGGGTCGCGGCGATCTCGGCGAACGACGACGACACGGTCGGCGCCGTCATCGCGAAGGCCCTGCACACCGTCGGCGACGGCGGCGTGGTGACGGTCGAAGAGTCGCCGATGATCGGGATGAGCGTCGACTTCGTCGAGGGCTTCGAGTTCGACAACGGCTACCTCTCGCCGTACCTGGTCACTGACCCGGGCCGGCTGGAAGCGGTGCTCGACGACCCGTACATCCTGATGTCCGCGGAGAAGATCACCAAGGTGCAGCAGCTGATGCCGTTGCTGGACAAGGTGATGCGGGCCCCGCGGCCCCTGGTGATCATCGCCGAGTCGATCGAGGGCACGGCGCTGTCCATGCTGGTGCACAACCACGTGAACGGCACGTTCCAGTCGGTGGCCGTCCGCGCGCCGGGGTTCGGCGACCGGCGGCTGCACAAGCTGGAGGACCTCGCCGCGATCGTCGGCGGCGCGGTGCTCTCGCGGACGTCCGGCTTCAGCATGGAGACGATGACGCTGGAGCACCTCGGCCGGGCCAAGCAGGTCCGGGTCACCGCGAACACCACCACGATCGTCGGTGGCGGCGGTACCTCCGACGCCGTCGAGTTCCGGGTCGGGCAGCTGCGGGCGGAGCTGGAGCGCGCGCAGTTCGGCATCGACGAGGACGTGCTGACCGAGCGGATCGGCGCGCTGACCGGCAAGGTCGCGGTCGTGCGCGTCGGGGCGGCGACCCCGGCCGAGCTCAAGGAACTGCAGCACCGGGTCGAGGACGCGCTGTCCGCGACGCGGGCGGCGATGGCCGAGGGCATCGTGGCCGGCGGGGGAGCGGCGCTCCTGCACGCCGAGAAGGCCCTGGAAGGCCTGGGGCTGGAAGGCGACCAGGCGATCGGGGTCGAGATCGTCCGCCGCGCCCTGGCGGAACCGGCGTTCCTCATCGCCCACAACGCCGGGCACCCGGCGCACGAGATCGTCGCGCGCACCCGGGAGCTCGGTTCGGACGAGGGCTTCGACGCCCTGAACGACCAGTTCGGCGACATGATCGCCCTGGGCGTCGTCGACCCGCTGCGGGTGTGCCGCTCGGCGATCCAGAACGGCGCTTCGGTGGCCGGGCTGCTGCTGACGACGAACTCGCTGATCGCCGAGGAGCAGACGCCGTGGGGCGGCAGCGCGGCGCTGATGACCGAGTTCGGCCCGCTGGACGAGGGCCTGCACCAGCCCTCGCCCGACGCGAGCACGCCGCAGTCCCTCGGGATGGGCCCCTCCGTCGGCTGATCTCGGGCCTGCGGAGTGTTGGGGGTCTCCCCGTCGGTGTCCTGAGCGCCGGCGGGGGACCTTCGCGTCGTGCGGGGCGCGCCGGATGCTGTCACCCTGGTGATCATGACGCATTACACGCTCGTCCAGACCCTCGCGACGGTCCAGGAGTTCGAGGCGAAGGGCTTCCTCGGCACGGTGGGCAAGATCGCCGCGGCGACGGTCATCTTCTTCATCGTGATCGGCCTGATCGTGGGCTTGCTGCTGGGGTTCTTCATCGGCCGCTCGGTGGGCCGCAGGCAGGGCCCGCGCTGAGCCTCAGGCCGACGCCGTGTCGTCCCTTCGATCACGGGTGATGGCTCTCCAATCACGGGTGATGGCTCTCCAATCACGAGTGATGCCCCTTGAATCACGGGAGATGTCCGGCTGAGCACGAGCCCGCAGCGGGGCGGCCAGCCCGAGGCGCGGTCCCGGAATGGCCACCACGGCGCCCGGAATGGCCAACATGGCGCCCGGAATGGCCAACATGGCGACGGGAGTGGCCAACATGGCGACGGGAGTGGCCAACATGGCGACGGGAGTGGCCAACACGGCGACGGGAGTGGCCAACACGGCTGTGGTGAGCCTCAGGTGACCAGGCCGTGTCGCGCGAGTTCGTGGCCGGCCAGGACCGCGATGACGTCCTTGTCCCGGGCGCGCCAGCCGGTCGCGATCTCGCCGGACTTCGCGAGGCGGCGCAGGGGTTGGGTGGTCAACGCCCGCAGCGCCAGCAGGTCCAGGCCCTCGTCGCCGAGCGCGCGCAGCTGGGCGGCCGCGGAGGCGCGGCGGGCGAAGTGCCAGCGCATCGGGAGCCACGTCGCGAGCAGCGTCAGCACCGGCAGGGCGATGATGATCGCCGCCATCCACCACGCCAGGTTCTCGACGGCTTCGATCTGCCAGCGGCCGGCGTCGGCGAACTGGGTGCCGACGTTCGAACCGCCGTGCAGCGCCTTGGCGAGCGCGTCGCCGATGAGCGGGATGCCGTCGGCGGAGTTCGCGGCCGAGTCGAACGTCCCGGTCAGCCCGGTGCCGGCACTGACGAGCCCGTCACCCGGCGCCCGCAGCTTCATGACCTCGTCGTACACCGTCGTTCCCAGCCACACCGCGAAGACGACGAGCAGCAACGCCAGCAGGTCGCTGACGAGCTGGGCGGTACGGCGGATCGGCCGTTCGGCGTAGAGCTGCATCGGGGACGCCTTTCGCGGTGGGGGAGCGCGGCCACGGCAACGTACCCGCGCACCCCCGGAGCGAACCGCGGGCCTAACGCCGGACGACCTCCGCGAGCCCGGTCAACGCCTGCGGCAACGGCTCCCGGTGCAGCACGCCGAGCCGTTGCGTCGCCCGGGTGAGCGCGACGTAGAGGTCGGCCGCGCTGTCGGCGAGGATCTTCGCCGGCTCCACGACCAGGACGGCGTCGAACTCCAGGCCCTTGGTCTCCGACGCCGGCACCGTGCCCGGGACCCCCGGCGGCCCGATGACGACGCTGGTGCCTTCGCGGCCGGCTTCGTCCCGGGCGAACTGTTCGATCACCGTGGCCAGTTCGTCGTCGGTGACCTGCCTCGACCACGGCCGGACGCCGCACGCGCGGACCGACTCCGGGGGCCGAACGCCGGGGGCGAAGTCCGCGAGCACCGCGGCGGCGACCTCCATGATCTCCGCCGGGGTGCGGTAGTTCACCGTCAGCGAACGGTAGACCCAGCGGCCCGGCACGTACGGCGCCAGCACCGCGTCCCACGACCGCGCCCCGGCCGCCGAGCGGCGCTGCGCGAGGTCGCCGACGACCGTGAACGACCGGCCCGGGCAGCGCCGCATCAGCACTCGCCAGTCCATTTCGGACAGTTCCTGGGCTTCGTCCACGACGACGTGGCGGTAGGTCCAGTCCCGGTCCGCCGACGCCCGCTCGACGAGGCTGCGCGTGTCCACCTCGACGAACCGGTCGGCCAGGTCCTCGGCGAACAGCAGGTTCTCGGCGGACAGCATGACGTCCTCGTCCATCTCCTCACGATCGAGCTTCATCGTCTCGAAGACGCCTTCGGCGTACTCGGCCTCGGCCTTCCGCTCCCGGGCCACGACCGCGGCAGCCGCCTTCTCGGCCGTCTTGTCGCGGCCCAGCAGGTCGACCAGCTCGTCGAGCAGCGGCACGTCCGACACCGTCCAGGCGTCGCCCCGGGCCCGGAACAGCGCCGAGCCGGCCGGGGCGGTCTCGTACAGCCGCGCCAGCAGCGTTTCCGGCGTCAGGACCGGCCAGAGCCGCTCCAGCGCGGCGGTGAACTTCTCGTCGGCCGCCAGCTCGGCGATCAGGTCCTTCCGCAGCGCCTCCCACTCCGCTTTGTCGTCACGGGACAGCCAGCCGCGGCCGATCCGGCCCATCGCCCGCTCGGTCAGCACGTATGTGACGATCTCCGTGAACACCGCGCGGGCCTCGTTGTGCGGCTGCCCGCTGTCGCGCGCTTCCTGCCGGGCCCACTCCGCCGTCTCGGCGTCGATCCGGACCGTGACGTCCCGCAGTTCGATGGGCAGCGGCTCTTCCGGCAGCCGCTGCCGATCGGCGACGGCGGCCGCGAGGACGTCGAGGATCTTCAGGGATCCCTTGAGCCGCACGGCTTCCGGCGTGTCCTCGGCAGTGACGTCCAGGCCGGGCACAAAACCGCCGGTGGTCGTGAACACGACGTCGGTCTCGCCCAGCGACGGCAGGACGCGGCCGATGTGGCTCAGGAACGCCGGGTTGGGCCCGACGACGAGCGCGCCGTGGCGTTCCATCCGCTCCCGCTGGGTGTAGAGCAGGTACGCGACGCGGTGCAGGGCGACCACCGTCTTCCCGGTGCCAGGGCCACCTTCGATCACCAGCACGCCCGGGTGGTCGAGCCGGATGATCTCGTCCTGTTCGGCCTGGATCGTCGCGACGATGTCGCGCATCCCCTCGCCGCGCGGCGCGTTGATCGCCGCGAGCAGCGCCGCGTCCCCCTCGTCGCCCTCGGCCGGCCGCCCGAGCACCTCGTCGGTGTACCCGAGCACGTGCCGCCCGCGCGTGCGGAACTGGCGGCGCCGGCGCATGTCCTCCGGGTTCGCGCCGGTGGCCGTGTAGAACGCGCGCGCCGCCGGCGCCCGCCAGTCGAGCAGCACCGGCCGGTAGTCGTCCTCCTCGTCGAACAGGCCGATCCGGCCGATGTAGGAGCGCTCGCCCGCGACGGCGTCCATCCGGCCGAAGCACAGCCCGTTGTCCACCACCTCCAGCCGCTTCGTCTCCCGGCCCAGCGCGCGCACGCCGACGTCGCGCTCCATGGCGCCGAGGCCCTTCCCGCCCAGCGCCGCGTCGTACTCGCCCTTCACCCGCGCGCGCTCGGCGTCGAGCCGCGTGTAGAGATCGGCCACGTACGCGCGTTCGGACCGCAGTTCTTCTTCGTACCCTTGTGCAGCCACATTCCCTCTTCGATCGGAAACTTCCCCGGCGGTCAGGCCGCGGGCCCGCCGAACCACTTCCGCAACGCGCCGGGCAGCGCCGCCGCGTCCTCCCCGGCCCAGACCACGTGCCCGTCCGGGCGCAGCAGCACCGCGGGCACGTCCAGCTCCTCGCTGACGTCGACGACGTGGTCGACCCGGTCTTCCCAGCCCGTGGCGGAAAGCCCGCCGGTCTGGTCGAGCAGCAGCCCGCGACCTTCGTGCATCAGGTCGTAGAGCCGCCCGCTCTTCAGCTGCACGTCGCGCAGGCGCCGGCCGAGCAGGTCGGGCCCGTCGCCGAAGTCGTAGCGGATGTCGACGGCGATGAGCTGCTCGGTCAGGTAGCGGCTCACGTCCTCGAAGTCCATCAGCTTCGTCAGGAGCTGACGCACGGCCTGGGGGCCGGGCTCCAGCGACGTCAGCTGCATCTGCGCGCGGGTGTTGACCAGCACCTGGGCGGCGACCGGGTGCCGCTCGGCCTCGTAGCTGTCCAGCAGGTCCGCCGGCGCCCAGCCGTCGACCTCGGCGGCCAGCTTCCAGCCGAGGTTGAACGCGTCCTGGAGGCCGAGGTTGAGGCCCTGCCCGCCCATCGGCGGGTGGATGTGCGCGGCGTCGCCGGCCAGCAGGACCCGGCCGACCCGGTACCGCTCGGCCTGCCGGGTGGCGTCGCCGAAGCGGGAGAGCCAGCGCGGCGAGTGCACCCCGAAGTCGGTACCGGCGGTGGACCGCAGCTGTCGCTTGAACTCCTCGAAGTCCGGTGGCGTCGAGCGGTCTTCGGCGACGCTGTCGGCGGGGACGACGAGGCGGTACAGGCCGTCCCCGATGGGCCCGACCCCGAACCGCTTCTGGGTCTTGCGGACTTCGGTCATCACGGCGGTCAGCGTCTCGGGGTCCTCGGTCAGCTCCATCTCGCCCAGCAGCGTGTCGACCCGGGTGGGCTCGCCGGGGAAGCCGACGCCGAGCAGCTTGCGCACCGTGCTGCGGCCGCCGTCGCAGCCGACGACGTAGCGCGCCCGCAGCTGCGTGCCGTCGGCCAGGTCGACGGTCACGCCGTGGTCGTCCTGGGCCAGTCCGGTCACTTCGGTGCCACGCCGGATCTCGACGTCCAGTTCGCCGGCGTGCTCGGTCAGCAGGCGTTCGGTCACGGGCTGCAGGATGCTGAGGACGTACGGGTGCGAGGTGTCCAGGTGGGCGGGCTGCGGCTTGCTGATGCCGGCGAAGAACCCGTTGAGCGGGTACTTCTTGCCGGCCGTGAGGAACCGCTCCAGCAGCCCGCGCTGGTCCAGCACCTCGATGGTGCGCGCGTGGATGCCGAGCGCGCGCACGACGGGCGAGGGCTGCGGCTCCTTCTCCAGCACGAGCACGTCCACGCCCTGCAGCCGCAGTTCGCTGGCCAGCATGACGCCGGTCGGTCCGCCGCCGGCCACGATCACGTCGAGCACAAAATCCCCTGTCCGTTCGAAGAAAGTCCTGGTCAGTACAGCGCCGGGGAACGTCCCCGGCACGAAGATCACCGGTGGTTCACACGGTCGTGGGCCTCGCGGCCCGTGCGAAGAGCAGGTCGGCGGCCACCGCCGTCCCGTCGGCGCGGATCGTGACGGCTTGTGCGCGGGCCCGGGTTTCGGGCGCCAGCGCGATCCCGAGCGCGGCCGACAGGGATTCGACGGTCGGCGCCGGGCCATCGTGCGCCACCCCGATGCCCAGGGCGGCGACCCGGCTCGCCCAGTACGGCTGGTCCGTCGCCTGCGGGACCACGACCTGGGGCACGCCGGCCCGGGCGGCCGTCGTGGTGGTGCCCGCGCCGCCGTGGTGCACGACGGCGGCGCACCGGCCGAACAGCGCCTGGTGGTTGACCTCGCCGAGCACGAAGCAGTCGTCCAGGTCGTCGGCCAGGCCCAGGTCGGCCCAGCCCTGGAGCACGAGGACCCGGCGCCCGTGCGCACGGACGGCATCGACGGCGACCTGCGCGACGTCCGCCGCCGCGTGCATGGGCATGCTGCCGAAGCCGACGTAGACCGGCGGCGGGCCCGCGGCCAGGAACGCCGCCAGCTCGGCCGGGAGCGCACGGTCGTCCGGCACGACCCACGCGCCGGTCTGCACGACGTCGAGGTCCGTGGCCCGCCACGGGTCCAGGACCGGGTCCGTCGCCAGCCACGGCCGCGCGCCGACGACGTAGTCCCGGACGTGGTCCACCGGCGGCAGGCCGTGCGCCACCCGGCTGGTGTTGAGCGCCGCCCCGAACAGCGCGTTCACGCTCTCGGCGTCCAGGTCCCACAACGCCCGGTTGCCGGTCAACCCGGCCGGGTGGGGCCGGCCCGCGTACGCCAGCGGCGCGTGGTGCGGGGACGGCAGCGTGGAGCTCTGGAAGGCCACGAACACCGAGCGGACGCCCAGCAGCTCGGCGATGGACAGCGCGCCGGCCGCGGTCGGCAGCATCCCGGTCGCCACCAGGACGTCGCAGCCCTCGGCGGCTTCGGTCACCACGTCGAACTGGGCGGCGATCAGCTGCGCCGCCCGCTCGGGCAGCGACGACGGCGCCGGCGCCGCCTGGGTCAGCTCCTTCGCCGACGGCCCGACCGGCACGTACGCCACGTCGACGTCGGCCAGCCGGCGCGCGAAATCCTCGTCGGCGGGTGCGCACACCCGCACCTCCGCGCCGCGGGCGCGCAGCGTCAGCGCGAGCCCCACCAGCGGTTCGACGTCCCCTCGTGACCCGTACGTCGACAACAACACACGCACTCGCAAACCCCCGTTTGTGGTCGAATCCAGCCACAGATCCCGGCTGAGGCCGATGATTCTGCGGCACGACCTGGGTCTTGCGGCAAGCCCCGGGGTGCGGTATACGTTAGTAGTGGAAGGGAGTGGTTACTCCTCCTTCCGGTCTCGCGGGTATCTCCGCAGCTCCAGCTTGTCTCCCTCCGCGGTCGTTCGTCGAGAGCCGTTCGCGCGAACCTGATCTATGACGGCCGTCATAGTGTGGGCTCGGGTGGTTTCGTGCTCTCATGGCACTATGACAGCTGTCATAAAAATCCGAGAGCTGGGCGATCGTCCGGCGGACCGGGAGTGCGTGGCCGCGCTGGTCGCGGCCTGTTCGCCGGGCAGTCTCCGGCGGCGCTTCATGATGGGCGGCCCGGCCGAGCCGGGCGAGATCTTCCGGCGCTACCACCGGTTCCTGCTCGCCGGCCCGCCCGGCGGCGTCGCGCTGCTGGCGACGTCCGGCGGGATTCCGGTGGGGCTGCTCAACTTCGTCGCGGAGACCCCCGGGGCGGCCGAGCTCGGCATCCTGGTCGCCGACGCGTGGCAGCGGCAGGGGGTCGGGAGTGCGCTGAGCCGCTGGCCGCAGGCGTCCGGGCGGTGGCCGGGGTGGACGGTGCGGGCGACCGTGCAGGCCGGGAACGCCGGCGCCGAGACGCTGCTGCTGCGGCAGGGCTTCCGCCCGGTGCCCGCTTACGAACGCGGCGAGCGCGACTTCGCGCTGGTCGTGCCCGGCTGGGCTACCATGACGAGTGTCATGAAGGAGGCCGTCGATGACGAGGACACCACGCGAGCGGATCGTGCTGAGCGCCGCGCAGCTGGTGCGGATCCAGGGCGTCGGGGCGACGGGTATGCGGGACGTGGTCGCGCACGCCGAGGCGCCGCGGGGGTCCCTGCAGCACTACTTCCCGGGCGGTAAGGACCAGCTGATGGCCGAAGCCGTCGCCTGGGCGGGCGGGTACGCCGCCCGCCGCGTCGCCCGGATCGCGGCCAAGCTCGAGGACCCGACGCCGGGCAAGCTGTTCGCGGCCATGGCCGCCCAGTGGCGCGACGAGTTCACCGCGACGGGCTTCGACGCGGGCTGCCCCCTGGTCGCGACGGTCGCCGACGCGGCGGCGACGAGCGAAAGCCTGCGCGACGCCGTCGGCAAGGCTTTCGACGGCTGGCAACGACCTTTGGCCGAGACGCTGTCGCAGTTCGGCGTCCCCACGGCTCGTAGCGCGTCCCTGGCGGTGCTCATGCTGAGCACATTGGAGGGCGCGATCGTCCTGGCGCGGGCACACCAGGACGTCGCCCCACTGGACACGGTGGTGGAGGAACTGCGGCCCCTGCTCGACGGCGCAGTGTCCACTGTGGACTAAAGCTCGCGGAAGAACTCGCGGATGTCTTGCACCAGCAGCTCCGGCGCCTGCAGGGATGCGAAGTGGCCGCCGGTGTCGTGCTCCGTCCAGCGGGTGATGTTGTTGGACAGTGCGGCCAGGCCGCGGATCGCGTGGTCGCCGCGGAAGTTCGCCACCGCCGTCGGCACGCCTGATGGCTGCGGGCGCTCGCCCCAGCCGTCCTGGCCCGCCTCCAGGTAGAGGCGCGCGGCCGAACCCGCGGTGCCGGTGAGCCAGAAGGTCGTGACGCTCGTCAGGATCGCGTCGCGTGACACCGGCGTCTGCCGTGTTGCCGTCGGGTCCCAGTCGACGAACCACTCGAGGTTCCACGCGAGCTGGCCGGCAGGGGAGTCGTTGAGCGCGTAGGCCAGCGTTTGCGGCCGGGTCGCCATCTGTGTGGCGTAGCCGGAATGCGCGTACCACCAGACTTGGTTCTCCTGGGCCCGCTTGCGGTCCTCTTCGGACAGTCGGTCGAGGTCGCCGGGCGCGGTCGGGACACCGGCGTTGGCGACGGCGTTGACGTGCACGCCGAGCACCGCCTCCGGAGCCGTCCGGCCGAGTTCGGGGGAGACGATGCTGCCGAAGTCACCGCCCTGGGCGCCGTAACGCTCGTACCCCAGCCGCCGCATCAGCTCGGCCCACGCCCGCGCGATGCGGCGGGTGTTCCAGCCCGGCTCGGTCGTCGGCCCGGAGAACCCGAAGCCGGGCACCGACGGCGCGACGACGTGGAACGCGTCGGCCGGGTCGGCGCCGTGGGCGCGCGGGTCGGTGAGCGGGCCGAGGACGTCCAGGAAGTCGGCCACCGTGCTCGGCCAGCCGTGGGTGAGGATCAGCGGCGTCGCGTCCGGCTCGGGCGAGCGGACGTGCAAGAAGTGCACCCGCTGGCCGTCGATCGTGGTCGTGAATTGCGGGAACGCGTTGAGCTGGGCCTCCTGCGCGCGCCAGTCGAAGCTCGTCTGCCAGTACTCCACCAGCTCGGCCAGGTAGGGCTCGCTGACGCCGTAGGCCCAGCCGGCGCCGGGCAGCTCGCCGGGCCAGCGGGTGCGGGCGAGCCGGTGGTGCAGCTCGTCCAGGTCGGCCTGCGGGACGTCGATGCGGAAGGGTTCCATGGCTGTAGCGTTCCGCGCGTGTAGGACAGGATCGGTCCTAGTCGTCTGGCATTCTCGGACGCATGCGGGAAACCCCTGGCCGGCTGCTCCGGTTGCTGTCGCTGCTGCAGATGCACCGGGACTGGTCCGGCACCGAGCTGGCGCAGCGCCTGAGCGTGACGACGCGGACGGTCCGCCGCGACGTCGACCGCCTGCGCGAGCTGGGCTACCCGGTGCACGCGGCGATGGGCCCGGTCGGCGGCTACCGCCTCGGCGCGGGTGCCGAGCTGCCGCCGCTGCTGCTGGACGACGACGAGGCCGTCGCGGTCGCGGTCGGCCTGCACGGCGCCACGTCCGGCGGCGTCGCCGGGCTGGAGGAGGCGTCGCTGCGGGCGCTGAACAAGCTGGAGCAGGTGCTGCCGTCCCGGTTGCGGCACCGCGTCTCGGCGTTCGACGAGGCTTCGGTCGCGCTCCCGGTGCGCGGCCCGGTGGTCGAGGCGGCCGTGCTGACCGCCGTGTCGGCGGCGATCCGCGCGGCGGAGACGCTCCGCTTCGACTACGTCAGCCACGACGGCACCGAGTCCCGCCGCGACGTCGAGCCGCACCGGCTCGTCTCGTGGGGACGCCGCTGGTACCTGGTCGGCTGGGACACCGGCCGCGCGGCCTGGCGCACCTTCCGCGCCGACCGGCTGACCCTGCACACCCCGAACGGCCCGCGCTTCACCCACCGCGAGCCCCCGGACGGCGACCTCACGGCGTACCTGACCCGCACGATGGGCCGCGAGCTGTGGCCCTACCGCGCCCGGCTTGTCGTGGCGGCTCCAGCCGAAGAAATCCGCGGCCGGGTCGACGGCGACGTCACGCCGATCGACGACCGGAGCTGCCGGCTGGAGCTGGCTTCGGACTCCTTCGACCTCATCGCGTTCGTGGTGTCCACCTTGGACGTCCCGTTCAAGGTGGAGTCACCACCCGAGCTGGTCGAACGCCTGCGGACGCTGTCGGCGCGCTACGCCGACGCCGTCACACCAGGCTAGGCACCCGCTCCGCCTCCAGCGGCGGTCCCGGCGGTGTGCCGTCCCCGAACGGGTGGCCGCCCAGGTGCTCCCGGCCGTGCGGGGTGAGGAAGCCCGACAGGTCCGGGCCCAGCGGGACGATGCCGCTCGGGTTGATGTTCCGATGCACCACGTAGTAGTGCTCCTTCGTCTGCGCGAAGTCGATCGTGTCGCCGAAGCCGGGCGTCTGGAACAGGTCGCGGGTGTAGGCCCACAGCACCGGCAGCTCGGTCAGCTTCTGGCGGTTGCACTTGAAGTGGCCGTGGTAGACCGCGTCGAAGCGGACCAGCGTGGTGAACAGGCGGACGTCGGCCTCGGTGATCGTGTCGCCGACCAGGTAGCGCTGGTCCGCGAGGCGCTCGGACAGCCAGTCCAAGCGGGCGAACAGCTTGTTGTACGAATGCTCGTACGCCTCCTGCGACCGGGCGAAACCGCACTGGTACACCGCGTTGTTGACGTCGGTGAACACCTTCTGCGCCACGTCGTCGATCTCGTCGCGCAGCTTGTCCGGGTACAGCTCGGGCGCGCCGTCGCGGTGGTACGCCGTCCACTCGGTGGACATGTCCAGGGTCATCTGCGCGAAGTCGTTCGTGACGACCTGGCCGGTCGGGACGTCGACGAACGCGGGCACCGTGATGCCGCGTGGGTACTCCGGGTCGCGCTTGAAGAACGCCTCCTGCAGGCGCTCGATGCCGAGCACCGGGTCGCGCCCGCCGGGATCGAGGTCGAAGCTCCAGCTCCGCTCGTCGTGGACCGGCCCGGCCATGCCCATGGACAGCGCGGGTTCCAGGCCGAGCAGCCGCCGCACGATCACCGCGCGGTTCGCCCACGGGCACGCCCGCGCCACGACCAGCCGGTAGCGGCCGGCCTCGACCGGCCAGCCGTCGCGGCCGTCGGCGGTGATCCGGTCGGGGATGTAGTTGAGGTCGCGCTTGAACTCGCCGTCTGTCATCTGTTCCTCAGCAGTCGTCGGTCGGGGGAGTGACGTCCAGCGCCGCGGCCAGCCGGGCCAGTACCGGCCCGGCGGTCCGGATGTCTTCGACGCTCAGGTGGTCGAACACCGACGCCCGGGCGCGGGCGAGGTGGGCCGGGTAGGCCGCCTCCAGTCTGGCCAATCCGGCGTCGGTCAGCACGGCGTTGGACGCGCGGCCGTCCTCCGCGCACTTGCGCTTCTCGACCAGGCCGCGGCGGGTGAGGTCGTCGACGACCCGGCTGATCCGGCTCAGCGAAAGACCGGTGGCCGCGGCCAGCGCGGAGATGCGGAGCAGGCGGTCCGGCGCCTCGGACAGCGCGACCAGCACGCCGTAGTCGGTCATCGCGAGGCCGGTCTCGGGCAGGAACTGGTCTTCGAGCGCCCGCGGCAGCGCGGTCGTGATGCGCATCAGGGACCGCCAGAACGGGGCCTCGTCGTGGTCGAGCGCGGACTGTTCACCCATACCGGCGAGTCTAGCGAAAGCTTGCTTGCGCAACCAGTAAAAATGAGTACAGTGTCGTTGAGCCCTCAATCACTGGGGGGCGCCACCACGAGGAGAGAAGACAGCATGACCAGCGCGACCACCTACCCCCAGCTGACCGGTGAGTACACCCTGGACGCCGCCCACTCGCGGATCGGGTTCAACGCCCGGCACGCCATGGTGACCAAGGTGCGCGGCAGCTTCAACGAGTTCACCGGCACCGCCACGATCGATGGTGACGCCCCGGAGAAGTCGTCCGCCCAGGTGACCATCCAGGCGACCAGCATCGACACCCGCAACGCGGACCGCGACGGGCACCTGAAGAGCAACGACTTCCTGTCGATGGACGAGTACCCGACCATCACCTTCACCACCACCGAGATCAAGCAGACCGGTGAGACCACCTTCGACGTGACCGGTGACCTGACCGTCAAGGACGTCACCCGTTCGGTGACCATCCCGTTCTCGTTCGAGGGCTCCGCCAAGGACCCGTTCGGCAACGACCGCGTCGGCTTCGAGGGCTCCACCACGATCAGCCGCAAGGACTACGGCATCACCTGGAACGCCGCCCTCGAGACCGGTGGCGTGCTGGTGAGCGACAAGGTCACCCTCGAGTTCGAGATCTCGGCGATCAAGAACGCCTGACCCGTGCTTTGAAAGCCGTGAATGGCCCATTGAGGGACTTAGAGTCCCTCAATGGGCCATTCACGGCTTTCGGCTACCTGGGGACATTCGTCGCGCGCAGGTTCTCGATGCCGACGTCGAGCGCCGCTTCGAGGTGGTCGATGCGGCCGGTCGACAGCATCACCACCACGCCGCCCTGGATGCCGGCCAGCAGGGCGGCCGCGGTGCGTTCCGCGTCGACGTCCGGCGCCACCTCGCCCGCGTCACGCAGGTGGCGGATGCCGGCCGCGATCTCGTCCTGCCACTGGCGCAGCATCTCGCCGACCACCGCCTGCGCCCCCGGCGTGGCGCGGCCCAGCTGGGAGATCAGCACGTTCAGCGGGCAGTGCTGCCCCCGCCCGCGGTAGTGCGAGACGACCGTGTCGCGCCAGCGCCGCCACGCGGCCCACGACGTCAGCCGGCCCAGCTGCGGCTGCTGCACGGACAGCACCTGGTCCGCCTCGAACCGGGCCACGGCCAGCAGCAGCTCGTCCTTGCCGCCGGGGAAGTAGTGGAACAGCTGGCTCTTGCTGGTGCCCGTCCGCGCCCGGACGTCGTCGAGGGTCGTGACGGCGACCCCGCGCTCGCGGATCTCGGCCGCCGCGCCTTCGATGATCCGCTGCCGCGTCGCGACGCCCTTCGCGGTCAGGGGCTTCGCCTGGGTTGGACTCACGGGTCCACTTTAATCCGCTGTCGCCGTCGCGGCCAGGCGGTCACACACTGGGTCGACGAGGTGTGCACGCACCTGCGCGACACCTCGAACCGGGCCGAGCTGTGGCAGCTCCTGGCGTCGCACCTGCGGCCGGGCACGCCGGGCTTCTGGCCGGGGCGGATCTGCGAGGTGCGAGGGTGCGCGACGCGTTGTTCCGGGAGGTGCGATTCCGGGGCGGCGCGCGGTTCTCGGCCACCCGCTTCAGCAGCCACGCCGACTTCGCCGGCGCGACGGCGGGTGCGTTCCGCTTCGCCGGGGCGAGCGCTCGCACCGAGGTCCGCGCGGTCCGGACGTGGGCCCGCGGGCGTGAGCCTGGGGGAGCCGCAGCGGCCCGGGCACTGGGCCGCGGTGCGTAGGACGGGTCGGAGCCGCGCAGGGCGGCCCACCAGAAGCCGAACGCCGCGACCAGGACGGTCACCGCCAGCCAGCCCGCCACCCCGGTGCCGTCGACCAGCGCCCAGAACACGCCGACCACCGGGGCGACGGCCAGTACCGGCAGGTCGGCCCGCAGCTGGCGGCGCAGGGTGACCGGGCGACGGGCCGCCGCCGCCCGTTCCTCGTCCGGCTCGGCCGGGTTGTCGAGGCGACGGCCGCGGGGCTCGGTGGTGCGGAGGCCGCCCGCGGGGTGGAACGTCGTGCCGCCGGCGCGCACCAGCACCCGGCGGTCGCCGCTACTGCCCTTCATGAGTCATTACGCCCGTCGTCGGCGCAGCATAAGGGGAGTTGACGGTTCATTTCGCGCTCGGCAAACAATCCGATAGTTACGATCCGGCGTTGAGCGTGAGCGTCTCGTTATCTTTCGCCGGATACCCGACGTAGGTATGTTGCGCGCCTCGCGGGAGCGGGTGTATCAGGGTTTCCTGATCGGCAGCCGCGCGTTGTCGCGCAGGAACAAGGGGATGCGGTCCGCCGGGGCGGCCGCCTCGACACTCGTCCCGCCCGGGTGCCGGTCCCCGGTGACGGCGTCCGTCCACAGTCCGCCCCCGGGCAGGTACACCGGCCGGCCGGTGGCGCCGGCTTCGAGCACCGGTGCCACCAGCAGGTCCGGGCCCAGCAGGAACTGGTCGTCGGCGTCCCACGCGCCGGCGTCGGCGGGGAAGTCCACGAACAGCGGCCGCATCGGCGGCACACCCTGCTCGTGCGCCACCCGCATCTGCGCCATCAGGTAGGGCCGCAGCCGTTCCCGCAGCCGCAGCGCGTCCTCGATGGCGGCCAGCGCTTCCGGACCGTACGACCAGGCCTCGTTGGGGCCGCCGGTCATCTCCGGCCCGAACGGCGGGCGCGGGTCGCGGAAGCCGTGCAGCCGCAGCAGCGGGCAGCAGACGCCGTACTGGAACCACCGGACCAGCAGTTCCCGGTACGCCGGCGCGTCCGGGTCGCCGCCGTGGAAACCGCCGATGTCCGTGGTCCACCACGGGATCCCGGACAGCGCGACGTTCAGGCCGGCCCGCACCTGCGCCCGCAGCGACGCCCAGGTGGCCGGGACGTCACCGGACCACAGGGCGGCGCCGAAGCGCTGGCTGCCGGCCCACACCGAGCGGCTGAGCAGCACGACCTCGTCGTCGCCCTCGCCGCGGATGCCGTCGTGGAACGCCTGCGCGTGGACCTGCGGGTAGAGGTTGACGACCTCCGAGCCGGGCCCGGCGTGGAAGGCGAGGTTGTGCGGGTGGCCGGGCCGGATCTCCGGCTCGTCCCCGTCCAGCCACCACGCGCGCACGCCCAGGTCGTAGTAGTTCTCCTTGACCTTCTCCCACAGGAACCACCGGGCCGCCGGGTTCGTCGGGTCGTAGAACGCCACCGGCAGCTCGACGTCGAAGCCCTTGTCCTTCCACGGCGCGTGGGCCGCGACCCCGCTCTCGGTGGCGACGAGCAGGCCGTTCTCGTGCATCTCGGAGTGGTTCTCCGACAGCGGGCTGACCGACGGCCAGACCGACACCATCAGCTTGACGCCGAGGGTTTCCAGCTCCCGCACCAGCCCGGCCGGGTCGGGCCACTCGGCCGGGTCGAACCTCCAGTCGCCGAGGTGCGTCCAGTGGAAGAAGTCCGCGACGATCACCGACAGGGGCAGGCCGCGGTCGTGGTACTCGCGGGCCACGGCCAGCAGCTCGTCCTGGGTGCGGTAGCGCAGCTTCGACTGCCAGAACCCGGCCGCCCACGCCGGCAGCATCGGCGCGTGCCCGGTGGCGTCGGCGTAGTGGCCGAGGATCTGCCGCGGGCCCTCGCCGGTGGTGACCCAGTAGTCGAGCTGGCGGGCGTCGTCGGCGACCCAGCGGGTGCCGTTGCCGGCCAGTTCGACCCGGCCGGCGGCGGGGCTGTTCCAGAGGAACCCGTAGCCGCGGCTGGACAGCAGGAACGGCACCGACACCTCGCCGTTGCGCTGCACCAGGTCCAGGACCAGGCCCTTCTGGTCGAGCCGGCCGTGCGGGTGCTGGCCGAGGCCGTAGAGCCGTTCGTCGTCGTAGGCGGTGAAGCGCTGTTCGAGCCGGCCGTAACCGTTGCCCGACGGCGTGAAGACCCGGGCGCCGGGCCACCAGAAGTGCGCGCGCTGCTCGGACAGCAGCTCTTCGCCGGTGTCCGTGCGGACGAACCGCAGCTGCGCGTCGGCCCCGGTGTCGGTCTCGGCGATCTCGACGAGCGCGGTGAGCGCGCCGTTCACCACCCAGGCGGACCGCCCGCCCGCGCCCGCGGTGCCGGCGGACGGCTTCGCGGGCAGGAGCGCGCCGGGGACGTCGTCGAGGATCCGGTGCCGGCCCACCCGCACGCGCAGGCTGTCGGCGCCCCACGGTTCGATGAGCAGCACCTCGTGCCGGACGCGGACTTCGAGCGAGCGGCCGTCTTCGGTCGTGGCGATCACGGGGGCCTCCTCAATCCTTGACGGCGCCGCTGGTCAGGCCGGCGACGACGTAGCGCTGGGCGACGACGAGCAGGACGGCCGCCGGGATCGCGGCGAGGACGGCGGTGGCCATGACGCCGTTCCAGTCGGCGGACTGGTTGCCGACGAACCGGTAGATGCCCACGGTGATCGGCTCGAACGTCCGCCCGGTGGTGAGGGTGACGGCGAACAGGAAGTCCGCCCAGGCGAACAGGAACGCGAACAGCCCGGCGGTGACCAGCGCGTTGCGGCTGACCGGGAGGATGATCGAGAAGAACGTCCGCCAGTAGCCGGCACCGTCCACCCGGGACGCCTCGGTCAGCTCCTTCGGCACCGAGATCATGAAGGCGCGCAACAGGAGTACCGCGAACGGGATGGTCGCGGTGGCGTCCGCCAGCACCAGCCCGGGGTAGCTGTCGATGAGCCCGAGGTTGCCGAACACCGTGTAGAGCGCGTTCGCCATCACGATGCCCGGGATCAGCTGCACGATGAGCAGCACGAACACCAGCACCGGCCCGCCGCGGACCTTCAGCTGCGCCAGCGCGTACGCCGCGGGTGCCGCCACCACCAGCGACACGGCCACGGTGCCGAGCGCGACGACGACGCTGGAGACGAGGTTCGGTCCCTGCGTCGCGAGGGCCTTGCGGTAGCCGTCGAGCGTGCCGCCGGCCGGGAAGAACGCCGGGTCCGGCCGCAGGAGCGCGCCGCTGGGCTGCAGGGACGCGTTGAGCATCCAGTACAGCGGGAACAGCAGCACCGCGACGATCACCACGCCGGCCGCGGTCTTCACGCCGCAGCCTCGGCCAGGGTCGCTTTCGCCGAGCGCAGGTAGAGCAGGCCGAACGCGGTCGCCACCAGGATCAGCAGGTTGCCGACGGCGGCGCCCTGCCCGAACGCGAAGTCGTGGAAGGACAGCCGGTAGGACCACGTGGTGAGCGTCTGGGTCGCGTCGGCCGGTCCGCCGCCGGTGACGACCATGATGACGTCGAACACCTTGATCGTGTAGACCAGCCCGAGCATCAGCACGATCCCGGTGACCGGGCGCAGCAGCGGCCAGGTGACGTACCGGAACCGCTGCCACGCGCCGGCGCCGTCGAGCGCGGCGGCTTCGTGCAGCGACGCCGGGATCGCGCGCAGCCCGCCGTGCAGGATCACCAGGTTGAACGGGATGCCGATCCAGATGTTGGTGAGGATCACCGCGGGCAGCGCCCAGGTCGTGCTGCTCAGCCACGGCACCGCGCCGACGCCGATCAGCCGCAGCCCGGCGTTGAGCACGCCGTGGTCCTGGTCGAACATCCACCGCCACACCGCGCCGCTGACCACGAGCGGCAGCAGCCAGGGCAGCAGGAGCAGCGACCGCAGCAGCGCGCTGCCGAGGAACCGGCCGGCGAAGAACACGGCCAGCGCGAGGCCGACGCCGAACTGGAAGACGAGCGAGCCGGCCGTGAACAGGACCGTGTCGAGCACCGCCGTCGAGAAGAGCGGGGCGGTCAGCACGGCGGCGTAGTTGGCCAGGCCGACGAAGGGCGCTTCGCCGGTGTAGAACGACTTGACCGTGTAGTCCTGCGTGCTCATCACCAGGTTCGCGACCAGCGGGTACCCGAAGAACACCACGACGTAGGCCACGGCGGGCAGCAGGAACGCCCACGCGGTCAACGGGCTTTCCCGCCGCGGTCTTCGCCGGGCCGCGAGCGTCACGACCCGGCCGCCTGCTGCGCGGTCTTCAGCGCCTGGTCGGCGGGCAGCTTCCCGGTCAGCGACGCCTGGATCGCGTCGGCCAGCGCCTGCGAGACCTTCGGGTACTTCTCGCCGAGCTCGGCGGTGCGGGAGCGGGCCGAGCCGACCTCGTCGACGAACGCCCGCATCTCCGGCTGCTCCGCGCCGAACTTCGCGGCCACGGCCGTCTTCGACGGGACATAGGCGTGGGCCTTGCTCCACTGCAGCATGGCCGGCTCGGCGACGATGCAGGTCAGCACCTTCCCGGCGGCCTGCTGGGTCGGGCCGCCGGTCACCGGCACCGCGCCGGCCTCGCCGCCGAGGGCGACCACCGGCTTGGTGCCCGCCGTCGGCACCGGGATCGGCACGACGCCGTAGTGCAGCGACTTCTCGCCGTCGAGCCGGGCGAGGTTCCACGAGCCGTTGACCATCATCGCCGCGTTGCCCGCCACGAACTGGTCGGCGACGTCGTTCTGGTTCCACGTCACCACGGACTTCGACGCCGTCCCGCTCGTCACGAGGCCGGTGACGTAGGCCAGCGCCTGCGTGCTCCGCGGCGAGTCCAGCTGGGACAGTTCGGCGCCGTTGCTCCAGAAGAATGGGAGGAACTGCCAGGTGCCCTCCTCCGACGGGATCGCGGAGAAGGCGAGGCCGTACTTGCCGTCCTTGGTCAGCTTCGCCGCCGCGGTCTTCAGGTCGTCCCAGGTGGACGGAGGCCGCACGCCGGCCGCGGCGAGGAGGTCCTTGTTGTAGATCAGCGCCAGGCCGTTGACGCCGGGCGCGACGCCGTAGATCTTGCCCTGGTAGGTGCCGGCCTTGACGATGCCCGGGTAGTAGCCGTCCGCGGAGATGCCGTAGTCGGCCAGCGGGGTCAGCGCGCCGGTGGCGGCGACCTGCTGCACCGTCGGGTTGTCCGTGAAGAGCAGATCCGGCAGCGTCTTCGAGCTCGCGCCCTGCAGGATCTTCGGCAGCATCTGCGCGGTCGGCACCGTCTGCCGCTCGATCCTGATCCCGGTCTGCGCGGCGCAGGCGTCGAGGACCTGCTGCCACGCCGCGGATCCCTGCTCGTCGGCGTAGTAGTCGAGCTCGGTGACCGACGTCGCGGCCGGGGCGGCCGACGGCCGCGGGGCGGGGCTGGGGCTGCAGGCGGCGAGGAGCGCGGCGCTCGCGACCAGGAAAAGGGCGCGACGGGCTACGGACATGGTGATTCTCCTTCGACGGCGGAGCAGAGCCGGGTCAGGTGCGCGGCGCGTCCGTGCTCTCGCGCCGGGTCAGCCGCGGGTCGAGCAGCCGGATCTCCGGCGTGGTGTGACCGCCGAGCCGGCGCATGGTCATCTCCACGGCCTGGGCGCCGACCTCGTCGGCCGGGATGGCCACGGAGGTCAGCGTGACCGGGTGCTGCTCGGCCATGCTGTCCGGGCAGACGGCGATCACCGAAATGTCCTGCGGGACGCGGAGACCGCGCTGCCGCAGGTGCGTGAGGAGTCCCGGCAGGACGGCTTCGTTGTGCACGACGAGGCCGGTCAGGCCGGGGTCGGCGGCGAGCAGGTCGTCCACGCAGGCGCTCACGGCTTCGTAGGAGTGCGCGCACGGCCGGTTCGTCGCACGGATACCCCGGTTCCGCGCGGTTTCGTCGAAGCCCCGCAGGAACCGCGTCGCGTAGCTGGTGCCACGCCGGTAGACGGCGGGGGAGGGGCCGATGAGCGCGACCGAGCGGTGGCCGAGGTCGGCCAGGTGCGCCACGCAGGCCGAACCGGCGGCGGTGAAGTCGAGGTCGACGCAGCTCAGCCCGGCCGGGTGGTCGGGCACGCCGATGAGCACCACCGGCAGGTCGAGCGCGATGAGCATCGGCACCCGCGGGTCGGCGGCCTCGACGTCCATCACCATCAGCGCGTCCGCGATCGCCGACGACGCGACCCGCTGCAGCGCGGCGGGTCCCTCGTCCTTGGTGAGCAGCAACAGGTCCTGGTCGTGGGCACGGGCCGCGGTGACCGCCGCGGCGACGAACTCCATCACGACGGCGACGTTGAGGTCCGTGCGCAGCGGCACGACCAGGGCCAGCACGTTCGTCTTGCTGCTCGCGAGCGCGCGGGCACCCGCGTGCGGGTGGTACCCGAGCTTGCGGATGCTTTCTTCGACCAGCCTGCGGGTCTTCGGCGAGATCGAGCGCTTGCCGCTGATCACGTACGACACCGTGCTGGGGGCCACCCCCGCGGCATTGGCGACGTCGTTGATCGTGACCACGGGCGGCCTCCTGGAGACATGGGGCAGGGGAAGAGCGAGTCGAAGCGCATCGACGATGGGACGAAGGTAGGGGAGACCCGCCCGGAACACAAGGACTATTGCCAGTCGGCCAACAATTCGATTCACCTTCGACGTGGATGTCACACGTCGAATTCGTCGAACACTCTTGATACTCGCTGTTTCAGCAGGTCGAGGCGGGGTTCTTTAGGAAATTGAGATTACCTGGGAGCGTGTCCAGGAAGACTTGACCTTGTCCGGATCGGGTGCTTATGGCGGCCGCCGATCGAATCGTTTCGACGAATCCTCAGGCGGGTCCGCCTTACCGGGAATCCGGTTTTCGGCCTACTCCCGCGTAAGGCAGGACGTTGATCGCGGGATCGTCGGACATGTCGCCGGCGCCCTCGGGGTGCCACATCGCGCAGCCGACCAGGCCCGGTTCGACCAGGTCGAAGCCGTCGAAGAAGCGCAGGACCTGGTCGTGGGTGCGCGGGAACGGCTGGTTCTGCGGGTTCTGCCGGGTGGTGTAGACCTGCACCGCCTCGTCGAGGCGGGTCGACTCGGTATCCGCCGCGACGTGCGTCAGGGCCAGGAAGCTGCCGGGCGCCAGCCGTTCGCGGTAGCGGGCGAGGATGCTCACCGGGTCCCACTCGTCGGGCACGAAGTGCAGCAGCAGCAACATGAACAGGCCGGTCGGCTGGTCCGGGTCGAGCAGCTTGCCCGCGCCCGCGAAGATCTCGTCGACGTCGCGCAGGTCCGCCTGGAGCACCGCGCAGCGGTCGTTGTCCTGCAGCAGCAGCTCGCTGTGCGCCACCGCGACCGGCTCCCGGTCGACGTAGACCACGCGGCACGACGGATCGGCCTGCTGAACGATCTCGTGCAGGTTCCCCACGGTCGGGATGCCCGCGCCGACGTCGAGGAACTGCCGGATCCCGGCGTCGACCATGTACTTCGCCGCGCGCCGCAGGAACGCGCGGTTGAGGCGTGCCGCGTCGCGGATGCCCGGCATGATCTCGAGGATCTGCTCCCCGAGCGCGCGGTCGGCGGCGAAGTTGTGGTCGCCGTCGAGCCAGAAGTCGTACACCCGCGCGGGGTTCGGCACCGTGGTGTCGACCTCCGACGGTACCCAGCCCAGTTCCCCGGTCACCTGACCTCCACCCCTCGCGGATCCGTTGCGGCATCGATGACGGCATTCGGTTGGGGGCGGAGTGTAGCCCCGCTCAGCCGTTCGTGTGGCGGCACTGCCGGTGTCCCGGTCGCCGGTCCTAGGGTGTCCCCGGTGACGAACGACCCGCGCGCCGTCCCCGGTCGCCGGCCGGTGCTCGGGCACACCGTGGCGCTGCTCCGCGATCCGTTGAAGCTCTTCACTTCCCTTCCCGCGTACGGAGACGTCGTCGAGCTGCGGCTCGGGCCGCTGCCCGTGCACGTCGTCACCACCCCCGAACTGGCCTGGCGGGTGCTGGCCACCGACGCGGACAAGTTCGACAAGGGCCTGGTCTTCGACAAGATGCGCCCGCTCTTCGGCGACGGCCTGGCCACGTCGAACGGCGAGCACAACCGCCGGCAGCGCCGGATGGTCATGCCCGCCTTCGGCCGGACGCGGATCGCGGGCTACGCCGAGAACACGATGACGGCGCTGGCCGACGAGCTGGCCGGGTCCTGGCGGCCGGGCGAGGTCGTCGAGTTCGACCAGCGGATGCAGGACCTGGTGCTGACCATCGCCGGGCAGACGCTGTTCTCGACGGCCCTCGGCGACGACGTGCTCGCCGAGATCCGCCGCTCGATCCCGGTCATGCTGAAGTACGTGCTGGTCCGCGCGTTCTCGCCGAAGTTCGTGGAGCGGCTGCCGATCCCGGCCAACCGCCGGTTCGACGCCGCCGCGGCCCGGCTGCGCGAGGTGATCGGCGCGACCGTCGTCGCCGCGCGGAAGGAGGGCGCCGACCACGGCGACCTGCTGTCGATGCTGCTGGCGGCGCGCGACGAGGACACCGGCGAGGCCATGTCCGACCGGCAGGTGCACGACGAGGTCATCACGATCCTCACCACCGGCGCCGAAACGACCGCCGTGGCGCTGGCCTGGTTCTTCCACGAGCTCGGGCAGCACCCGGACGTGGAGCGCCGGTTCCACGCGGAGGTCGACGAGGTCCTCGACGGCCGTCCCGCGCGCTTCGACGACCTGCCGGAACTGGTCTACACGCATCAGATCGTCAACGAGATCGTCCGGCGCACCCCGCCGCTGATCCTCATGCGCCGGGCCCGCGAAGACGTCGAACTCGGCGGCGTCGTCATCCGCGCGGGCAGCGAGGTCGCGGTCAGCCAGCACACGCTGCACCGGGATCCGCGCTGGTTCCCCGATCCCGGCCGGTTCGACCCCGATCGGTGGACGCCCGGACAGACCGCGGAACTGCCGAAGGGCGCGTACATCCCGTTCGGCGCCGGGGCGCGGCTGTGCCCCGGGCACGTGTTCGCGCCGACCGAGATCGGCATCGTCGCCGCGACCATCGGCGCGCGCTGGCGGCTGGTCCCGGTGCCGGGCAAGAAGGTCCACGCGCAGCTCAAGGCCACGATGCAGCCGAACCGGCTGCCGATGACGGTCGTGCCCCGGCGGACCTGACGGTGCCCGATCGGCTACCTGCTGTAGTGTTTCGGGGTCCTCAGCTCGTCACCCGTCCGGAGGGAAGAACGGCGTGAGACTGCCGGTCAAGCTGACGTCGGCGTTGTTCGCCTGCGTCGTCCTGCTCGGGTCCCTGACCGCCGCGGTACCCGCCGAAGCGGCCGCGATCTCCTGCACCGACACGGATCTGCCGGTCACCGGGCCCGGGCTGCCGCCGCTCGTGCCGGGCGCGCCGGCGTCGGTGCACGGTCGGTTGTGCCTGCCCGCCGGTGCCGTGCCGGACGCCGTCCAGCTGCTCGTGCACGGCGGCACGTACAACAGCGCGTACTGGGACCTGCCGTACCAGCCGGAGCGCTACTCCTACCAGCGCGACATGGCCTCGCACGGCTACGCGACGTTCGCCGCGGACCAGCTCGGCGCCGGCGGCAGCAGCCGCCCGCTCAGCCTGCCGCTGACGGTGCAGGCCGAGGCGGAGGCACTGCACGAGGTGGTCGGCCACCTGCGCGCCGGGCACGCCGGCGGCGCCGCGTTCGCGAAGGTCGTCATCGTCGGGCACTCGGTCGGGTCCGGGGTCGTCGCCGTCGAGGCGGGGACGTACCACGACGTCGACGGCGTGATCCTCACCGGCATCACGCACCTGCCCGCGCTGCCGGTGCTGGCCCTGGGCGCGGCGCTCGGGCTGCAGCCGGCGTTGCTCGACGGCCAGCTGGCGCACCTGGGCAGCGACCCGCTGTACTTCACGACGCGGCCGGGCGCGCGGGCCGGGCTGTTCTACGCGGCCGGCGACGCCGACCCGGGCGTGATCGCGGCCGACGAAGCCACGAAGGACCAGGTCTCGGTGCCGGGGATGGGCACGGTGGCGTTGTTCGGCATCGTGCTGCCCGCCACGTGGGGCATCACCGTGCCGGTTTTCCAGGTGGTCGGCGAAAAGGACGCGCTTTTCTGCGGGCTGCTCGCGCTTCGCGACTGTTCGAGCGCGGCGACACTGCGGCCCCAGGAGGCGCCGTATTACCGGGATCCGTCGAAACTGTCGATGTTCGTGCTCCCGGGCGCGGGGCATTCCGTTGCCCTGCACCAAAACGTCGGACTGTACCGGGACGCCACCCGATCGTGGCTGCGTGACCGGATCGGCGTAACCGCACAGGGTTATCACTCGATTGGATGAACACTGATCAGTGCGCGTGACGCCTTTTCGCGCCAAGATATATCGGTTCCCCGAGCCGGAGTGCGCACTAGACCCTTGGACAGGCTGAAGTGACTGCTCCCCATCCCCGCGGCGGCGCCCCGCGCGCGAAGCCGTCCGCCGAACGAGCGGCCGGACGGCTCCGTACCCTCGCGCGCAAGTGGGGCTACCTGGTCAGCACCACGGCGTACCTGCCGCACACGCCCGACGAGATCGAGCAGGAGCTGTCGATCCTCACCGGCCGGCTCTTCGAGGCGGTCGCGAGCGACCCGCCGGGTGCCGGCGAAGCCGCGGCGGCGGGCGGGCGCCTGGTCGAGCTGCGCTGCGTCGGCCCGGAAAGCCTGCGCCGCAGCATGGAGGTGCTCGGCAAGGGCCTGCTGCGCGAGCCGGAGCTGCACGGCGTCGCCAAGCTGCCCGAGCGGGTCGTGCTGGTGCTCGGCGCGCTGAGCTCCGGCTACAGCGAAGCGCTGCGCGAGGACATCCAGAAGCGGCAGGAAGGCCTGAGCCGCGCGTTGCTGAAGGTGGAGCAGGAGACCCGGCGCAAGCAGGTCGTCACGCGCGCGCAGTTCGAGGAGGTCTTCGCCGGCTCGGCCAGCGGCGTCGCGGTCTCCGACCTGGACGGCCGGGTGCTGCGCGCCAACCCGGCGCTCGCCAAGACGCTCGGCCGCGCGCCGGCCGAGCTCGCCGGGCGGACCCTGTTCGAGTTCGTCCACCCCGACGACGTCGAGGTGCTGCGCGAGGGCTACGCGGACCTGCTGTCCGGCCGGCTGCACCGGCTGCGGGCGGGCCGCCGGCTGGTCGGCCGGGACGGCGAGCCGATGTGGGCCACGTTCGTCGCGGCGGTGGTCCGCGACGCCGTCGGCGAAGCCCAGCAGCTGATCACCCTCGTCGACGACGACACCGAAGTGGCGCTGCTGCAACGGCGGCTCAGCCACCAGGCCCTGCACGACGTCCTCACCGGGCTGCCCAACCGGCAGTTCTTCGGCACCCGCCTGGAGAACGCGCTGCGCGAGGCCGACCAGGCCCGCGGCGTCACGCTGTTCCACCTCGACCTCGACGGCTTCTCGCTGATCACCGGCGGGCTCGGCCAGGACCTCGGCGACAAGCTCCTGCGCGGCGTCGCGGCGAAGCTGGAAGTGGTGTTCGAGGCCGAGGACGCGCTCATCGCGCGGATCGGCGGCGACGAGTTCGGCGTGGTGGTGCGCAACGGCGAGGACACCCCGGACGTCGGGACCATGGTCCGCCGGATCAACCACGAGCTCGCCGAGCCCGACTACGTCGACGGCCGCCACGGCGTCGCCCTCTCGGCCAGCATCGGCGTCGTGCACCGGCCGCCGCGCGACATCGCGCCGGCCGAGCTGCTCCGCGCGTCGGACCTGACACTGCGCCGCGCCCAGCGCGCGGGCAACCAGTGGGGCCTGTTCGACCGCGAGCTGGATCACCGTGACCGCCACGAGTTCGGCCTCGCGGCGTCGATGGCGGGTGCCTGGGAGAACGGCGACGTCGAGATCGCGTACCGCGCGCTGGTGAACCTGGCCGACGAGGACGAGCCGGCCGCGATCGAGGCGCGGCTGCGCTGGACCCACCCGGTCGAAGGCGAGCTGTCGCACGAGACGTGCGTGCGGCTGGCCGGGGAGACCGGGCTGGCGCTGCCGCTGGGCACGTGGCTGCTGCGCACGGCGGCCGAGCACCTGACGGCGGCGGGCATCGAGGTGCCGCTGGTCGTCGAGCTCGGCCCGCACCAGGCCGCGGACCCCGACCTGGTCGGCGAGGTCCGCGGCGTGCTGGCCGACACGGGCATGCCGGCGGACCGCCTCCGCCCCGGCTTCCCGGCGTCGACGTTGCTCGCCGAGACGGGCGACGCGGTCGACAACCTGAAGGTGCTCGCGGAGATCGGCATCCCCGCCGAGATCCACGCCTTCGGCGCGGCGGGCGACGTCACGTTCCTGGCGGACCTCCCGATCCGCACGGTCCGCGTCGCGCCGTCCCTGGCGGCGCGCCGGAACCACCCGCTGGTGGAGCGGTCGCTGGCCTCCCTGATCGAGGTGGCCCACCTGACGGGCGCGAAGGTGACGGTGGCCGGGGTGGAGACGCGCGAGCAGGCGGCGTGGTGGCGGGAGCGGGGCGTGGACTACGCGTCGGGCCCGGCGTTCGCGGACCTGCCGGACGGCTTGGCCGACTGAACGATGTCGCGGGTACGACCAGCCCTGGCGGGGACTTGCGCGGTGGCGCGGGTGGTCGTGAGTGGTAATTCGGGTTAGAACCCTCATTGCCACTCACGAGCAGCGGGCGCGACGGTGGCGGGGGTGGAGACCGCGCGGACCTGCTACCCGGCCTGCGCCCTCAGATCCGCACCAGCACCTCGTCCAGGGACTTGCGGCGCAGGTCCGGGACCACGCAGTCGTCCGCCGGGTAGCCGACCGGGATCACCGCGAACGCCCGTTCGTTGCGGGGGCGGCCCAGCAGGTCGCCCAGGAAGCGCATCGGGGACGGCGTGTGCGTGAGCGCGGCCAGCCCGGCCACCTGCAACGCCGTCAGCAGCATGCCGACCGCGATGCCCACCGACTCGTCGACGTAGTAGTGCTTGTGGACGCCGCCGTCCTCGTCGACGGCGAACCGCTGCTGGAACACGACGATCAGGTACGGCGCGTCGGTCAGGTGCGGCTTCACCGCGTCCGTACCCAGGGGCCGCAACGCGTCCAGCCACGCCTCGCCGAGCCGGCCGTCGTAGGAGATCTTCTCTTCGGCTTCCGCGGCCTCGCGAATCCGCCGGCGCACCGCGGGGTCCGACACGAGGACGAACGTCCACGGCTGCTGGTGCGCGCCGCTGGGGGCGGTGGAGGCCACGGCGATCGCGTCGAGCACGGCGCCTTCGGGGACCGGATCGGGGGAGAACATCCGGACCGAGCGGCGCTGCTCCATGCGCTGCCGGAGTTCGGCAACGTTCGACGTGGCTTCGGCGGCGGGCAGGCGGGCGGGCCGGTAGGGGACCGGGTGATAGGTCATGCCCGGAATTGTGGCGGGGAACACCCTCGGCGCAGCAGGGCCGAACGTACGATTTCCGGCCCAGCGACGTTCGACCAGCGGACAGTTAGGGCGGCCTTGCCTTCGATATTACGCCGAAGAGCGCAAGGTAAGTAGGCCGTTCGGTCCTGTCGCGTGAAGTGACCCCGTCATTACTCTCCAGTAGAACGAAGTGGTGCCGATCACAGCCGTTCACAGTCGCCGGAGGAGGCCCCATGGCGTCGCGCGTCCGACAACCGGTCTCCGAAGACCGGCGCGATCCGCGGCTCAGGCACATCACCGGCTGTCTCACCTGCACCCTCAAATGCGCGTACTGCGGTCTCCCGGTCCGGCTTGCCGGGCCGGGCGACCACCCCGGCTACGGCGTCGTCGAACAGATCGCCGGCGACGGGCCCACCCCGGACCTGGTGCTGCTGCACCGGTTCTGCCGCAGCGCACTCGGCCGCTGCCGGACGCGGGGGTGCGTGCTGCGGCGCGCCCACCTCGGCCGCGCGACCGAACAGTACGAAACCGGCCGCCGCCGCCCCGGGCGCTACCAGCGCCTCGGCGTCCGCCGGTCGCCCGACCTCGATCTGTACCGGAAACACTGGCGGGTCGCGAAGATGCGGTACGCGTGCAAAGCGTGCCGCTACTACACCGGCTCGCACTGAGCCGTCCCCCAGCGCCTTCCCGCCACGCACGTCACGGAGGACTCGTGCTCGTTCGCCTCATCCTCGGTCTGCTCATGACCGTCGTCGGTCTCGCCGTCGCCGGCAAGCGGGTGGTCTTCCTGTACCACCTGATCAAGGCGGGCCAGCCCGACACCAAACGCTCCGACGACCTGGGGGCCCGCGTCTTCGCGCAGGTGCGCGAGGTGTTCGGCCAGCGCAAGCTCCTGAAGTGGTCGGTGCCCGGCCTGGCGCACCTGTTCACGTTCTGGGGCTTCGTGATCCTCGCCTCGGTGTACCTCGAGGCGTACGGCGCGCTGTTCGACGAGCGGTTCGCCATCCCGTGGATCGGCCACTGGGCGGTGCTCGGCTTCCTGCAGGACTTCATCGCCGTGATGGTGGCCGTCTCGCTGGGCGTGTTCGCGGTGATCCGGATCCGGCAGGCGCCCGAGCGCAAGGACCGGGCGTCGCGCTTCTACGGCTCGCACACCGGTGGCGCGTGGCTGATCCTGATCATGATCTTCAACGTCGTCTGGACGATGTTCTTCTTCCGCGGCTCCTCGTCGGCGTCCGGCAACTTCCCGTACGACTCGGGCGCGTACGTCTCGCTCGGCGTCGGGAACCTCCTCGAGCCGCTCGGGCACGCGACGACCGAGGTGCTCGAGACGCTCGGCCTGCTGCTGCACATCGGCGTCATGCTGGTGTTCCTGTCGATCGTGCTCTACTCCAAGCACCTGCACATCTTCGTGGCGCCGATCAACGTCTCGGCCAAGCGGCTGCCGGACGCGCTCGGCCCGCTGCTGCCGATGGAGTCGGCGGGCAAGCCGATCGACTTCGAGGACCCGGGCGAGGACGACACGTTCGGCCGCGGCAAGATCGGCGACTTCACGTGGAAGGGCCTGCTGGACTTCTCGACGTGCACCGAGTGCGGCCGCTGCCAGTCGCAGTGCCCGGCGTGGAACACCGGGAAGCCGTTGTCCCCCAAGCTGCTCATCATGGGCCTGCGCGACAACATGTTCGAGGAGGCGCCCTACATCCTCAGCGGCGAGGAGCACGCGGACGCCCGCCCGCTGGTCGGGACCGAGGCCGACAACGGCGTCATCGACCCGGACGTCCTCTGGTCCTGCACCACCTGCGGCGCCTGTGTCGAGCAGTGCCCGGTGGACATCGAGCACGTCGACCACATCGTCGACATGCGCCGCTACCAGGTGATGATCGAGTCGGCGTTCCCGACCGAGCTCGGCGGCCTCTTCAAGAACCTGGAGACCAAGGGCAACCCCTGGGGCCAGAACAACTCCGAGCGGCTGACCTGGACGAAGGACCTCCCGTTCGACGTCCCGGTGTTCGACGGCGAGCTGGCCGACGACGTCGAGTACGTCTACTGGGTCGGCTGCGCGGGCGCGTTCGACGACAACGCCCGCAAGACCGTCCGCGCCACGGCGGAGCTGCTGCACATCGCCGGCGTGAAATACACCGTGCTGGGCAAGGAGGAGTCCTGCACCGGCGACCCGGCGCGGCGCGCGGGCAACGAGTTCCTGTTCCAGATGATGGCCCAGCAGACGGCGGAGACGCTCAACGCCGTGTTCGAGGGCCGGGAGCCGCGGCTGCGCAAGATCGTCACGACGTGCCCGCACTGCCTCAACACGCTCAGCCGCGAGTACCCGGACCTGGACGGGCACTACGAGGTCGTCCACCACACCCAGCTGCTCAACCGCCTGGTCCGCGGCGGCCAGCTGACGCCCGTCAAGGCCGCCGAGGACGGCCCCAAGGTGACCTACCACGACCCGTGTTACCTCGGGCGGCACAACAAGGTCTACACACCGCCGCGCGAGCTGGTCGGCGCGACGGGCGCCACGCTCGAGGAGATGCCCCGCCACGCCGACCGCGCGCTGTGCTGCGGCGCGGGCGGCGCGCGGATGTGGATGGAAGAGCAGATCGGCAAGCGCATCAACCTCGAGCGCGTCGACGAGGCCATCGCCACCGACGCCGAGACGATCGTGACCGGCTGCCCGTTCTGCCGCTCCATGCTCACCGACGGGCTGGTCCAGCGCCAGAGCGAGCAGAAAGCGGAGAACGTCGACGTCCGCGACGTCGCCCAGCTGCTGCTGGAGCGGGTCAAGGCGCCGGAGGCCGCGCCGAAACCCTGACCTTCGCGTATCTTCCGCCCGTTTCCCGGCTCTGTCCGGAGTCGGGAAACGGTGGGAGGGGCGATGGGACAACGGGAAGCGGCGACGGTCGAGACCGTCGGCGGCGCCGTGGCGAGACTGGCGGTGCGCCGCGGCTCGTGGCTGGTCGGGCGCGGGCCGGACGCGCACCTGAGGCTGTATTCGGACCGGGTGAGCCCGCGGCACGCCTGGCTCCGCCGCGACGCGCGCGGCACGTGGGTGGCCGACGCGGGGTCGCGGGCCGGGACCCGGGTCAACGGGGACGCGCTGGCCCCGGGCCGGGCCCGGCTGCTGCGCGACGGCGACCGGCTGGAGTTCGGGCCGATCACCGCCGTCTACAGCGACACTGCGCCGGCGGACGAGGCCGCGCCGCCGGTGTTCTCCAAGGTGGTCCGGACAGCGGGGACCGGCCGGGTGGCGCTGGTGCTCGGTCCGGTCCTGGTGGTGACCGGGTTCGGGCTGGGTGCGTCCAGGCTGCTCCGGTACTTCGCGGCCGGACCGGAGGTGGGCCTGGGCGGCACCCTGCTGACCGTGGGCGTAGTGGTGACAGTGCTCGGGCTGGTGCTGGCTAACCGTCCACAGTGGAAGTGACCACCGCGGGCTTCGTGGTGTCCGCCGGGGTCTTGCTCCCGAGTTCCGCCGTCGGCACCCGGTAGGTCTCGCGGGCCGTCGCGGCGGCGATCGCGGCCACCACGCAGACCGCCGCGGTGAAGATGGAGACGCCCAGCCAGTCCGACTTGCCGGAGCCGATCGCCGCCACCACGCTCGGGGCGAAACCCGCGACCGCGAAGCCGATCTGGGTGCCGATCGCCATGCCCGACAGGCGGACGCGGGCGCTGAACATCTCGCCGTACAGCGACGGCCAGACGCCGTTGACGCCCGAGTACGCGACGCCGAACAGGACGATGCCGAGCACGAACAGCAGCGCGTACGAGCCGATCGAGATCGACCACAGGTACGGGAAGATCAGCACGCCGCAGGCGAGGCAGCCGGTGATGAACACCGGCTTGCGGCCGACCCGGTCGGCGAGCCGCGCCAGCAGCGGGATCGCCGCCAGGGCCACAATGTTCGCGAGCACACCCACCCACAGCATGGGGGTGCGCGCCAGGCCGATCGTGTTGACCGCGTAGCTCAGCGCGAAGACGGTGAAGATCGTGCTGACCGAGGCGATCGTCGCCGCGACGATCACGCGCAGGACGTCGGCCCAGTGGGTGCGGAAGAGGACCGCCACCGGCAGCTTCGCGACGTCGGTGCGGGCGAACACCGGGGTCTCGTCGAGCTTGCGGCGGATGACGAACCCGACGACCACGACGGCCGCGCTGCACCAGAACGGGATCCGCCAGCCCCACGTCAGCAGGTCGGCCTGGGGGAGGGCGGCGACCGGCAGGAAGATCGCGGTGGCCAGGATCTGCCCGGCCTGCGTGCCGCTCAGGGTGAAGCTGGTGAAGTACGCGCGACGTCGCTCCGGGGCGTGTTCGAGCGACATCGAGTTCGCGCCGGCCTGCTCGCCGGCCGCGGAAAGTCCCTGCAGCAGGCGGAGAACGACCAGCAGGATCGGCGCGAGCACGCCCACGGTGGCGTAGGTCGGCAGGCAGCCGACGGCGAACGTCGAGAAGCCCATCAGGAGCAGGGTGAACACCAGGACGCGCTTGCGGCCGAAGCGGTCGCCGACGTGCCCGAGGATGAACGCGCCGACCGGGCGGGCGGCGTAGCCGACGCCGAACGTGGCCAGCGCGAGCAGGGTGCCGGTCGCGGGGGAGGAGGCGGGGAAGAAGACCTTGTTGAACACCAGTGCGGCGGCGGTGCCGTAGATGAAGAAGTCGTAGTACTCGAGCGCACTGCCGATCCAGGCGGCCAGCGCCGCCTTGCGGGGCATCGATGCGGTCACGGGGTGCTCCTGACGTCCGTGCTTCGTTGCTCAGAGTCGGCGGGGAAGCGGTGCCAATGTACGATCTGGTTAGTTAACACAGAGTGCGAGAAGGCGCCCTGAGTGTCAAGAGATCCTTTTCGGGCGGCTCGTCGCCCGGGCCGGCATGTCGCGGCCGAAGATCGCCTGGAAGCAGTGGCGGCTCGCCGACCGGATCACGCAGGACGAGCTGACCGGCAGGTGGATGTCCAGCGGGTCTGCCTACGCGCGGAACTGGCCGGTAACTGTGAACTCACTGGTTCGTACACTGACCCGGAGGAGTGCTCTCGTCCGAGGCATGGTCGTGCTGCAGGCCGCCCGGAATGCCGCGTCACGCGCGAACTCGGTGCCGCACGACCGTGACGAACACGGCCGGTTCCCGCATTTCTTCCGCGCTCGCGGGCGCGCGCGTGTTCTTCGACGTGGTCCGGCGGAGCAGTGGCCGGCGCGGTTTCGGCGTCGTCGACGCGCCGGTGCGGACGGCCGCGCGCCGCGCCCACCGGCACCCGGTCCCACCAGTCGAAACGCTCGTCGAACCGCCGCCCCGGGACGCTCCCGGGCCGGATTTCTTTCGCCCGTGCCGGGATATTCCGGCGTGTCGGAATACCCGTTCGGGCCGGTGAAAAACGTCCGGGACGCCTTCCTATTCGGACGACTTCCGCCACCTTTCTCACCGGCGCCGGTAACGGTGCGACTACTCCCCGTCAGAGTGCCTGGAGCGATTACAACGTCTTGGCAACCGCCTTGACAGGGCCTGTGGTACGTACCACTCTAACCCCAACATTGGTCTACACCATTTGGGGCGCCTGGCCACCGTGGCCGGGCATCGAAAGGACGGCAACGAGTGAAACGCTGGCTCAAGCTGGCGGCGGGCGCCGCCGCACTGACCCTCGTGACCGCGGGCTGCGCGGGTTCCAGCGGCACTGACACCGCCGCTTCGTCGAGCGGTGCTCCCGCGCAGATCACCGGGGACGTCACGGTCTGGCTGATGACGGGTTCCGCGCCGGCCACGCTGACCGACGCGCTCAACAAGGAATTCGAGGCCGCCCACCCGGGCGCCAAGGTCAAGTACGAAGTCCAGCAGTGGGACGGCATCCAGCAGAAGCTGACCACCGCGCTGGCCAGCGGTGCGCCGCCGGACGTGATCGAGATCGGCAACACCCAGACGGCGGCGTTCGCCTCGCAGGACGGCGTGCTGACCGACCTGACCGCCGACAAGGACAGCTTCAACGGTGCGCAGTGGCTGAAGGGCCTCGCGGACTCGGGTGCCTACGACGGCAAGACCTACGGCGTCCCGTTCTACGCGGCCAACCGTGAGGTCATCTACCGCAAGGACATGTTCGAGCAGGCCGGCATCACCAAGACGCCGACGTCGAACGACGAGTGGATCGACGCGATCACCAAGCTGAAGACGAAGTTCGGGTCCGACCCCGACTTCCAGCCCTTGTACATGCCGGGCCAGAACTGGTATGCGCTGCTCTCGTTCATCTGGGACAACGGTGGCGACATCGCCCAGGCCGACGGCAAGAACTTCAAGGCGACGCTGGACAGCGCCGGCGCGAAGGCGGGCCTGGACTTCTACAAGAAGCTCGTCGACACCTCCGGCACCAAGGCGCCGAAGGACGCCGACGAGGCCAAGCCGCAGCAGGCGACCGTCTACGGTGCCGGCAAGGTGGCCATGATGATCGGTCTTCCGTGGGAGCTGCCGACCGCGGCCAAGACGGACCCGAGCCTGACCGCCAAGACCGGCGCGTTCGCGATCCCGAGCAAGACCGCCGGCCAGAGCGCCCCGGTCTTCCTGGGCGGCTCCAACCTGGCGATCCCGGCCAACAGCAAGAACGTGGCCGCCGCCAAGGAGTACATCAAGCTGCTCTCCAGCCCGAAGTACCAGAGCCAGCTGGCCGCCGCGGGCGTCGTGCCCGGCACGTCGACCGACCTGACCGGCCTGGACAAGGACCCGCTGGGCACCGTGATGGCGAAGGCCTCCACCAACGGCAAGGCCGTGCCGGCCAGCCCGAAGTGGGGTGACGTGGAGTCCGGCCAGAATCCGGTCAAGGACATGCTGACCGCGTACCTGACCGGCAAGAAGACGCTCGACCAGGCGACCGCCGACGCCAACGCAGCGCTGAACAAGCTCATCGGCGGATGACAGCGACCGCCAATGTGACGATGCCGGCGGGGGCGACCCCGCCGGCATCGCCGCGCGCCACGCGGGCCAAGAAGCGCAGGAAGGGCCGGTTCGGCGACCGGATCCTCCCGTACCTGCTGCTCCTGCCCGCGCTCGCCGCGATCCTCGTGCTGCTCGCCTGGCCGCTGGTCCAGGTGCTCGCGATCAGTTTCCGCAAGCTCGACATCGGCCAGCTGATCTCCGGCAAGACCGTGTGGATCGGCTTCGACAACTACACCAACACGCTGTCGGACCCGGAGTTCTGGACCATCACGGTCCGGACGCTGGTGTTCACCGTGTCCATCGTGGCCGCCACCATCCTCGGTGGCCTGCTGCTGGCCGTGCTGATGCGCCACCTCGACCCGGTCGTGCGGATCATCGTGCAGGTGACGCTCGTGCTGGCCTGGGCGACCCCGGTGATCGCGACGACCACGGTGTTCCAGTGGATCTTCGACGAGCAGTACGGCATCCTCAACAAGACCCTCGACCGGCTGGGGTTCCACAGCTTCATCGGGTTCTCCTGGTTCTCCAGCGGCCCGAGCACGCTGTCGGTGATCGGGCTGCTCATCGTCTGGCAGGCCGTGCCGTTCGTGACGTTCTCGCTCTACGCGGGGCTCATCGGCGTCCCGCGCGAGCAGTACGAGGCCGCCGGCATCGACGGCGCCGGGCCGTGGCAGACGTTCCGCGCGGTCACCTGGCCCGCCATCCGGCCGATCACCACCATGGTGACCTTCCTGTCGGTGTTGTGGGACTTCAACGCCTTCGCCCAGATCTGGGCGATCCGCGAGGGCGGCCCGGACGGCGGGAGCACCACGCTGGCCGTCGTGCTGTACCTCAAGGGCATCGCGGGCAACCACTTCGGCGCGGCGGGCGCGATCGCGACCCTGATGCTGATCGTGCTGGCGCTCATCACCGGCCGGTACATCCAGCTGCTCACCCGGACCAAGGAAGGTGATCTGGCGTGAAGAAGCCGCTGTCACAGCGAATCGTGCTCTCGGTCGTCGGCCTCCTCGTGGCGCTGGCGGTCGTGTTCCCGACGTACTGGATGTTCGTCACGTCGCTGCGCACGCCCGGTGAGATCCTCTCGCCCAAGTACGACCTGATCCCGACGTCGTTCTCCTTCGGCAACTTCGCCACCGCGCTGACCAAGGACAACTTCCCGACCTACCTGCTCAACAGCCTGATCGTCACGGTCGGGTCGGTGCTGTGCGCGCTGGTCGCGGGAACACTGGCGGCCATCCCGCTCTCGCGGCTGCGGTTCACCGGCCGCAAGGGCTTCCTGGTCCTGGTCATGGTGGCGCAGCTGGCGCCGGTGTCGGCGCTGTTCATCCCGCTGTTCCTGCTGATGCGGGACGCCGGGCTGCTCAACACCCTGCCGTCGCTGCTGCTGATCTACTTCGCCACCACGCTGCCGTTCACGGTCTGGATGCTCTACGGCTTCGTCAACGGGATCCCGTACGAGCTGGAAGAGGCCGCGATGATCGACGGCTGCAGCCAGACCGGCGCGTTCCGCCGGGTGACACTGCCGCTGCTCGGGCCGGGGCTGGTCACGACGTCGGTGTTCAGCTTCATCACCGCGTGGAACGAGTACCTGTTCGCCCTCGTGTTCATCAGGGACAAGCAGAAGGAGACGCTGCCGGTGTGGCTGGCGTCGTTCCGCACGGCGTTCGCCACCGACTGGGGCGGCGTGATGGCCGCGTCGGTGATCTACGCGATCCCGGCGCTGGTGTTCTTCCTGATCGTGCAGCGCAAGCTCGTGTCCGGCGTGACCGCCGGCGCCGTGAAGGGGTAGCTGTTGTCTTCACCCGAGAAACTCGCCGAGGCCGTCCTCCTGCCCGGGTTCGCCGGGACCACCGCACCCGGCTGGCTGCGCAGACGCGTCGCCGACGGGCTCGGCGGGGTGATCCTGTTCGGCCGCAACGTCGTCGACGACGAGCAGGTCGCCGCGCTCACCGCTCAGCTGCGGGGCGAGCGTGACGGCGTCGTGGTCGGGATCGACGAGGAGGGCGGCGACGTCACCCGCCTCGACGTCGGCACCGGGTCGTTCGTGCCGGGGCCGCTGGCCCTCGGCGCGGCCGACGACCCGGAGCTGACCACGGCGGTCGCCGCCGCGCTGGGCGAACGGCTCGCGGCCTGCGGCGTCACGATCAACCTGGCGCCGTGCGCGGACCTGACCCTGGCGGCCGAGGACCCGATCATCGGCGTCCGGGCGTTCGGGTCCGATCCGGTGAAGGCGTCGCCGCATGTCGCGGCGTACGTCACCGGCCTGCAGAAGTACGGCGTCGCGGCGTGCGCGAAGCACTTCCCGGGCCACGGCGCGGCGACCGAGGACTCGCACGTCGCGCTGCCGGTGCTGCCGCGCACGCCGGAAGAGCTGCGC
The DNA here is from genome assembly GCF_046548675.1 of Amycolatopsis sp. cmx-8-4. Taxonomy (NCBI): domain Bacteria; kingdom Bacillati; phylum Actinomycetota; class Actinomycetes; order Pseudonocardiales; family Pseudonocardiaceae; genus Amycolatopsis; species Amycolatopsis sp. cmx-8-4. The sequence continues at coordinate 397,806 of NZ_JAEBDZ010000007.1, read as the reverse complement.
GAGATCGAGCTGGTCCCGTTCGCCGCGGCGATCCGGGCCGGCGTGCGCGCGGTGATGACCGGTCACCTGGTCGTTCGGGCCTGGGGCGACGAACCGGCCACGCTCAACCGGGTGGCGCTCACCGGCGTCCTGCGCGGCGAGCTGGGCTTCACCGGCGCGATCATCACCGACGCGCTGGAGATGGGCGCGGTGTCCGGCGCGTACGGCCGCCACGACGGCCTCGGCCACTCGGCGGTCCGGGCGCTGATCGCCGGCGCGGACGCGCTCTGCATCGGCGGCGCGGCCTTCGAGGCCGACGCCCTGGACGCCATCAACGCGGCGATCGTGGCCGCGGTGGCGTCGGGGGAGCTGCCCCTCGAACGGCTGGCGGACGCGGCGTCGCGGACCGCCGCGCTGGGCACGGACCCCGCGCCGGCGACGGTCGGCCCGGTCGACCGCCGGCTCGGCCTGGAAGCGGCCCGCAAGGCCCTGCGCGTCACCGGTGAACCGCGGCTGGACGGCCCGCCCCTGGTGGTGGACGTCCAGACCGAGCCGACCATCGCGGCCGGCCCGATGCCGTGGGGCCTCGGCGCGCACCTGGCCGAGCTGGTGCCGGGGACGCGGGCGATCACCGCCGGCCCGGACGACCTCGACGCGATCCTCGAAGCCGCGCAAGGGTTCTCGAGCGTCGTCGTCGTGACGCGCGAGGCGCACCGGCACCCGCGGGTGCGGGAGCTGCTGGCGGCGTTGTCCACTGTGGACTTCATCCGCGTCGAGACGGGCGCGCCGGGACCGGTCACCGGGGACGGCCCGCGGCTCGACACGTTCAGCGGCTCGTACGTCAGCCTGCGCGCGGCGGCCGAGTACCTGGCCTGAGGTTCGGAACGGCCAACACAGCAACCGGAACGGCCAACACGCCGACCGGAACGGCCAACACAGCAACCGGAACGGCCAACACAGCAACCGGAACGGCCAACACAGCAACCGGAGCGGCCAACACGCCGGCAGGCGGTTCGCCGACGGGCCCCGCGTGCCGTGTTGGCCACTCCGGGCGGCGTGTTGGCCGCTCCCGTCATCGTGTTGGCTGTTCCGGGCGGTGTGTTGGCCGTTCCGGAAGGGGAGTGCCGAACGCTGGGACCGACGCCGGGGCCTGTCCTTTTTGCCGCATCTCCATGAGCCGCCCGGGCGTTTGTACGAGGCTTGTACCGGCGCTCGTCACTCTGTCGTCACAACGAAAACGACGGAGGACGGACTCATGAGAATTCGCATCGGCAAGCGGGCGGCCGGGGTGGTCGGCCTCGCCGCGGCGATCGTGCTGGTCGGCGCCACCCCGGCGCTCGCGGCCACCGGCATGGTGCACACCGACTCGGGCGCGCCGCTGACCGTGCGCTCGGCGCCGAGCACGGGCGCGAGCTCGACCGGCACGGTCGCCGACGGCACCGCCGTCGACATCGACTGCCAGACCACCGGCGAGTCGGTCACCGGCAAGTACGGCACCAGCACCGTCTGGGATCACGTTCCCGGCGGCTACATCACCGACACGTACGTCTACACCGGATCCGACGGGCGGATCGCGCCGGACTGCACCGACGTCCCGACCCCGCCGGCCTCGACCTGCTCGACCGCCGGACTGGGCGACGCGAACACGTGCGCCCAGGCCGTCACCAAGGCGAAGTCGCGGGTGCACACCACCAACGACCCGGCCTACGACGGCTGGTGCGACCGCATCAACGCCCAGAACTACGGCTTCTCCGCGAGCGGCTCGACCACGGCTTACGTGCACTGGACGCAGATCCCCGGTCAGTACAAGCACGCGGGCAGCACCGACGTCCCGGCCGGCGGCCTGGCGTTCTTCTCCAACGGCGGCTCGGGCCACACGATGATCTCCATCGGCGGCGGCAAGTTCCTGTCGAACGACATCAACGGCGCGGGCACCTACACCGAGACCACGATCGCGCAGATCAAGAGCAAGTGGGGCCAGACCTACCTCGGCTGGTCGCAGCCGTGGTTCAAGGTGAACCACTGACCTCGGTGACCACCTGACGCGCGCTGCGGGCAAAGCCGTGAATGGCACATCGAGGGACTCAGAGTCCCTCGATGTGCCATTCACGGCTTCCGGGTGGAAGCGGGTCAGCTGCCGGGGTTCACGTAGTGCAGCACGAAGATCCCGCCCAGGGCCGGGCGGTCCAGGCGTTCGTGGTCGGTCGCCACGTACTCGTCCAGGACCGCCAGGATGCGGCGGTCCAGTTCCCGGACCTCGCCGGGGGACAGGTGCAGCAGGAACTTCTCGTGCACCGCCACCGACTCCGGGCCCGACGCCCGCAGCTCCTCCTGGAAGATCTCGATCGGCGCGAACCGCGTCTCGAGGTCGGCGCCGGCCAGCGGGCCGTCGAGCCACCACGTCTCGTTGTTCGACCGGTACGGCTTCTCCAGGGCGCCGCTGGTCCCCGTGCGGACCGGGGCCGGCTCCAGCAGTCCGGCGGCGACCAGCTGGCGCACGTGGTGCAGGACCGTGCCGGGATCGCGGTCGAGACGGTCGGCGAGCTGCTTGTTCGTCAGCTCCTCGACCAGGCACATCCGCATGATCCGCAGACGCAGCGGGTGGCCGAGGGCCTTCGCCTCCTGCGGGGTCGCCGGCCGCCGCCGGCGGGGTTCGGTCATGAACGCAGCGTAGTCCATCGATCGAGTTCCGGCACATCGATGGAGAATTCCCCATTGATGTGCAATCCTCCACCACATGGAGATGAAGGGCCTGGGCGGCACCTATTGGCGGCTGTGGACGGCGGCCGGGCTGTCGAGCCTCGCCGATGGCGTCCTGAAGGTCGCGTTGCCGCTGGTGGCCGTCGGCTACACGCGGTCGCCGGCGCTGATCGCCGGGCTGGCCTTCGCCTTCACCCTGCCGTGGCTGCTCTTCGCGCTGCCCGCCGGCGCGCTGGTCGACCGGCTCGACCGCCGGCGGGCGATGCTCGGCGCGAACCTGGTGCGCGGCGGGCTGCTCGCCGTCGTCACGCTCATGACCGTCTTCGGCGGCGGCTCGATCTGGGCCCTGTACGTCGTCGCCGCGGGGGTCGGGTTCGCCGAGACCGTCTACGACACCGCCGCGCAGTCGATCGTCCCGCAGGTCGTCGGGCGGGAGCGGCTCTCGGCCGCCAACGGCCGGATGTACGCCGCCGAGCAGACGGCCAACGAGTTCGCCGGCCCGCCGCTGGCCGGGCTCCTCGTCGCGGCCGGGGTGCTCGCCGCGTTCGTGACGCCGATGGCGTTGTGGGCGGTGGCCGTGGCCGCGCTGCTGCTGGTGCGCGGGACCTACCGGATCGAGCGGCCCGGGCACACCACCCTGCGCGCGGACATCGCCGAAGGTCTCCGGTTCCTGGTGCGGCACAAGGTGCTGCGGACGTTCTCGGTCATGGTCGGCACGTTCAACTTCGCCACCGGCGCGACCTTCGCGGTGTTCGTGCTCTACGCGGTCGGCCCGGGCTCGGCGATGGGCCTGTCCGAGCCGGCCTTCGGGCTGGTGATGGCCACCAACGCGGCGGGCGGCCTCGCCGGGTCGTTCCTCGCCGAACCGGTGGAGCGCCGGCTCGGCCGGATCGGCACGCTCTGGGTGTCCTGGCTCGCCGGCGGCCTCACGATCGGCGTGCTCGCGGTGACGACGAACGCCGTCGCCGTCGCCGCCGGGTTCTTCCTCGGCGGCCTGGGGATCGTGATGTCGAACGTCGTCATGGTGTCGCTGCGCCAGCGCCTCACGCCCGACCGCCTGCTCGGCCGGCTCAACAGCAGCTACCGCCTGGTGGCGTGGGGCACCAAGTCCCTCGGCGCCCTCGCGGCCGGCGTGCTCGCCCAGGCCCTCGGCCTGCACGCGGTGTTCACCGTGATGGCCGTGCCGGCTTTCGCCGTCGTGGCCGGGCTCTTCGTGGTGACGGAGGACGCGCTCACGGCCGCGGAACGCGAAGCCGTACGCGCGTGACCGTCACGCGTGCGGGAACGGGAAGACGTTCAGCCGCTCTTCGGGCAGCGGAGTCGGCCGCCAGCCGAGGTCGACGGCGGCGCGCCGGATCCGCCCGTCGCCCCAGTACGGCGAGCCGGCCGGGAAGCGGGGCACCAGTCCCGGCACGATCGTGTGCGCGGCGTGGAACCCGGCGCTCGCGACGTCCCGCGTGGTCAGGTCGACGCTGATCACCTCGAAGCCCCGGTCCTCGACGCGTTCCCGGTAGGCCTTGAGCCCCCGCTCGCCCACCGACGGCAGCCCCTCCCACCGGCGCACCGGCAGGTCGAGCACCCACGGCGCCACCCGGGTCACGGCCCGCGGGTCGAGGGCCGCGTCGGCGTGCTGCCGCGCGAACCCGTCGGCGAGCGCCTGCTTGGCCGCCTCGAACGCGTCGGGCCGGGTGGCGGCGCCGATGGACAGCCGGCGCCGGGCCCGGTCGAGCACGGCCGCCGCGACGACCGGGACGCCGAACTCGTTGTCCAGCGGGATCAGCGTGACGTCATGGGTGCCGGCGGTGTCGGCGATCAGCGCGCGGAGCTCGGCCGGGACCGGCAGCCGGCGCAACCGCGGCGTGTTGGCCCACCAGAGCATCGTCGTGTCCTGCTCGAGCACCGTTTCCAGGCCCGAGGTCACGGCGTGTTCCCTGCTCGTACCACCGGCGAGGCCGGCGAGCAGGGGATCGGTGAACCGGGCGCCGTCGGGCTCGGGCCGGTCGGAGACGAGGCACGCGGGGACCCACAACGCCTCCCGCGTCGTGTGGGAAAAGGCTTCGATCCACGCGCATTCGGTGTCGGGCGTGAGCGGCGCGAAGGGAAACCCGGGGATGGCGTACTGCCGCGGCGAGTACAGGTTCAGGCGACGCGGGTCGAGCGCGGGCACGCCCTGGCGGCACAGCCGCAGGTAGCTGGCGTGCCGGAGCTCGCGGTCCGCGGGCAGCCAGCTGCCGCAGTAGCGTTCGACGGCCTTGCCGATCGCGGCGTCGCGGGCGACGTCGAAGTCGTGCCACGACGTGCCGACCGCCCGGCGGTCGTTGGCCCAGTCGGCGACCCGGTGCATGTCGGCGACGTCCACGGCGCACACCTTCAGGCGGGCGGGCAGTCCCGGCGCGGGCGGGATCTCGTGGACGGCGGTCACGATGCCGGTCCGGTCGTCGACGAGCAGGTCCGGGCGCGGGCCGTGCGCCGGGATCGCGCGGGTGCGATCCGGGAACGGCAGGACGGGCCGGGAGAGCACGCTCAGCCGGACGGGGTCGAGCTCGAGCTCGCCGGTGGTCGTCTCGGCGGGTTCGCCGGCGAGCCAGCGCTCCAGCTGGACGGCGAGCACGGTCAGCATCCAGCGGGCGTCGATCGGGCGGAACCGCCGCCCGGGCGGCGGGTCGGCGGTGGCGAAGGCGTCGATCACGCGCGGGTCGGGGGCCGCGGACCGCCGCCGGTCGAGCACGTCGGCGAAGTCGGGGCCGGGGCCGCCGGGGGTGATCGCGGGCCCGGCGATGCCCTGGCCGCGTTCGCAGCGGAAGGGCAGCAGCCGTACCCCGCGGTCGGCGCAGAACGCGTCGAGGGCGGTGAGCTCGGAATACGCCGGGTGGGTGAACGCGGCGACGACGACGGCGTCGGCCGGGTTGATGGGGAAAGGACCGTCGACGTCGGAGAGCGTCTGGACCCGCGCGTACCCCGCCGGGGCGAGGATCTGCGCGAGGGGCGCGGTCAGCTCGGGCGTCCCGGCGATGAGGACGGTGGTCGCGGCGACGCGGCTCGCGCCGTCCGTCGCGGGGCGGAGGCCGCCGTCGTCGGTGAGGACGTCGAGCAGGTCCGCGTAGCCGGGGTTCACCCCGGCGAGCAGCTCGGCCCGGGTGCGGGTGCCGTCGCAGCGCGCGATCCACGCGCGGACCTCCGCGGCCGGCACCGGGATCGGGTACTGGCCGCCGTTCGGTGTGATGAGCAGGCACAGGGCCGGCTCGAGGTCGTGGACCTCGACCCCGGTCAGTTCCGGGCGGAAGTCGTCGGAAAGCATGGCGGATCCCTTGTCGGAACGGAGCGTGCCGCGGCCCCGGGAGCGGGGGCCGCGGCACCGGGGATGCTGGGCTGTGACTGCGTTCCCTTCTGTGCGGTTGTGCTGTTGGTGCCAGTTTCGGCCGCGGGCGTGCGCGGTGACGTCTCCTGGAGTGCGATCCGCACGTCCCGGCCCGTGCGGAATCCACGGTCTTCGCGTGCGGGGCGCACGCGAAAGCGCCCCGCCACCCGGAGCGGGCGGCGGGGCGCTTCAGTCTGTCCTTTGTGGTCTGTCCGCTGTGGTCAGGCCCGGCAGGTCCGGCCGCGGTTGACGCAGTTGACCAGGCCGCTCATGATCCGCTGCGACATCACGTTCGCGAAGTCGTCGTGGTCGGAGAGCGGGTTGTGGTGCTCCTGCGGGAACGAGTCCACTTTGTACTGCTTCTTGACCTGGATGTCGTGCGGGATGTCGTAGGTCAGCGTGATCTGCAGCTGCGGCACGGCCTTGAAGCCCTTCGGGCACCAGCCGGCCTGGTCCGGGAACACGATGTGCGTGCGGTGGTTGGCACTGTCGATGTTCTGCCCGTCCCAGCAGCTCGGGAACGTGTGGATGCGCTTGACCTTGCTGTTCTGCGGGCAGATCGGGTACTTGTCGGTGACGCGGTTCTCGAAGCCGCTGCACGTCCAGCTCGCGCGGGCGTTGGCCGGCCCGTTGGTCGACACCTTCGCGTCGCCGTAGAGCACGCGCAGGAACTTCGGCATGGCCACGACCTTGCCCGTCGGGCTGCCCCGGAAGGTGAGCTGGACCTTCTGCGGCCGCTGGATCACGCCGTCGTTCTCGGGCAGCTCGTTGTTCTCGTCCTGGCCCGGCAGCGCGCCGCCCGCGGTGGTGCTCGGCGGGGGAGTCGCGCCGGTGCCCGGGTCCTTGCCCGGCTTCGGCGCGCACGGCGCGAGCCCGCCCAGGTCGCGCGGCTTCTGCGTGAAGCGGCCGATCGCGATGGCGATGCGCTCCAGGATCGCGGCGCGCCGGTCCTTGAGCGGCGTCAGGATCGCGTTGCGCACGAAGTCCGCGCCACCCTGGCCCTGCGTCGAGGCGACGCGCTGGTTGGCCTCGTCGGTCTGGCCGTCGAGCTGGTCCAGGTTGCTCTCGACCTCGGCCATCGCCTGGTCGGGGACGTCCGGCAGCTTGCTGGCGACGTCGGGGCAGGCGACCTGGACGGTCTTCGCCTCCTGGTCGGCCTGGGCCCGGTCGCCGTCCGGCGCCTTCGCGGGCTCGTTCTTCGCCTCTTCCTCGCCGGTGTCGATGCGCACGACCGGCCAGTAGTAGGCGGACTTGTCGCCGTTGCGGCAGGTGGTGCCGGCCTTGACGAGGCTCTTGTTGTTCGAGTCGGCGTTGGTCGACAGGTTGCCGACGTAGTCGTGCAGGTGCTGGGCGCCGTTGCGGACGCCGGGCTGGGCGATGAAGTTGTCGGGGTTGAAGTGGCCGTTCTCGTTGCGGCCGCAGTCGACGGTGAACGTGCCCGTCGCCGCGCCGCTGACCGGCCGCGGGTCGAACTGGTTCGGCGCCACCTTCAGGATGTCGACGAAGAGCGCGGGATCGACCTCGTCGGCGCTGGCCTGTCCGGTGTTGCCGGTCGTGGTGGCGACGACGATGCCGCCGACGGCCATCGCGAGGGCGAGACCGCCGGTGGCGATCTTCGTTCTGCGCGAAAGCCGATGCCGTCCTTGGGTGCGGGACATGGATCCTCCGGGTGTCGGGCTGGCGGGAAACGCGACACTGACCGGTACGAGCCCAGGGGCGTACCAGTCAGGAAAGGCGTCTGCAGGGAGGAACGACGCCCGGCCGCCCACTGACCCGACATCAGTGGGACGTGTGGTCACCTGCCCGTGACCACGCCGTCGACCGGGTGGTTATCGTTCCGTTATGGACGCTACACCGGGGTTTGACACCGGGCAAGAAGGTGTTTCCGACCATCACGAACCGTCAGGTCCGGTTTCCGTTTCCGTAGTCGGACGTGGTCGTGAATGGTCCCCGGAAATGCGCGAAGAATGGCGTGCGCGAATAGCGCCGTGCGCAAACCGCGCTCGCGGCGGCCCGCGGGTGCGTCACGCTGGGTAGCCGTCCGTGTACGCTGGTTGCGCTCTCAAGTAGTTGGTGACGGCGGTCATCCTGGGGCCTGGACCGGGTGGTTGTCCAGCTTCCGGGGGTGTGGCGAAACCCGCGGAAAATTCTTTGAACCGATCCGAACCGGCAGCCGTATCCCTCAGTGAAGCACCTCGAATGCCCACCGGTCGCCGCCCCGGCGATATCCATGGTGTACGCCCGGGACGCGCGATCAACGGGCGTCGCCGCATTCGGTGACGCCGCGACACGCTCTTTGTTCGTCGCCGCCCGGGAATTCAGCGCGGCGCGGCCGGAACCGCGGCAATCGACGTCAAGGCCGCACAGCCGCCTCGATGAGCGCGGCCGCCTCGGCGGCCGACCGCTCGGCGGTGTCGACGACGAGGCGGTCGCGCGTCCAGGGCTCGTACTCCCGGTTCACGATCTGCGGCCACGTCGGCGGCACGTGGCCGGGGATGCCGGTGTCGCGGGTTTCCGCGCGGCGCCGGTGTTCCACCGGGTCCGAGCAGACGATCTCGGTCTCCAGCACCCGCGCCCCGTGCGCCGTTCCGGTGTCGCGCCAGGCGTCCCGGGTGATCTCGAGGGAGTTCACGCACTCGGCGATCACGCTGACGCCGGTCCGCAGCAGGTCCGCGGCGACGTCGTAGGCGACGACGTACCCGACCGGCCCGAGCGGGTTGCCCAGCGGCGTGCTGCGGACGATCGCCTGCTCGATCGTGTCGACGCGCAGGTAGGAGAACCCGGTGCGGCGGGCCAGTTCGGTCGCCACGGTGGTCTTCCCGGACGCCGGCAGCCCGCCGACGACGATCAGCACTGGAGGCACCCGGGCATGATCGCACGGGGCGGCCGGTCAGTCCGGGTATCGCCCGCCGAGCCGTCGCCAGTGCTCGGCCAGCGCCGGCCGCACGGGAGCCGCCAGCACCTCGGCGAGCTGCGCGTCGGCTTCCCGGGCGGTGTTTTCGGTCGCCTTCCGCAGCTTCTCGTCGAGCTGGGCGGCCAGCTCGACCGATCCCGGGTAGGCCTGCTCGATCAGCCGCATCGCGACGCTCTCCCGGAGGCCCGTCTGGGCGTCGTCGATGGCGAGCTGATCGCTGCGCAGGCCGTCGGCCCGGCCCAGGTCGTCGGTGTGCCGGGCGTCGAGGACCAGCCCGGCCGGCGACGCCACCCCGTGGCGGACCGCGATCCGCAGCAGGTCGGCACCGAAGGCCAGGTCCGCGGGCGCCCACGGCAGCCCGTCCAGCTCGGCCGGGGCGCGCGAGACCGCGTCGCCGGGCGCGGCGCACCAGGACACGGTGCCCGGCGGGCACAAGCGGTAGAGCATCCGGGGTCCCGTCACGAAGTGGATTCGGCGCTCTTCTTCGCCCGCAGGTTCCGCCGCAGGGTCGTGAGCGCCCGGTGCTGGGCCACGCGGACCGCGCCCGCGCTGGTCAACCCCACCGCCACCGCCGTCTCCTCCGCGGTCATGCCCAGGATGATGCGCAGCACCAGGATCTCGCGCTGGCGCGGCGGGAGCGTGTCGAGCAGGCCGGACGACCAGTCGAGCGCGGCCGCGCGCTGGACCTCCTCGCCCGTCGGATCCGTGCCTTCCGCGCCCTCCGAACGGCCGGCGGGCGGGTCCGCGACCGGGCTGGTGCGGTCGCGGGAGCGGCGGCGGTGGAAGTCGGCGACCTTGTGCGCGGCGATGCCGAAGACGAACGGCAGGAACCCGTCGAGCTCGTACCGGTAGCCGGGCAGCGCGCGCACGACCGCGAGCAGCACCTCCTGGGCGCAGTCCTCGGCGTCGGACGAGCCGTCCTGCCACGAGCCGAGCCGGCCGAGGCAGTAGCGGAAGACGATCGGCCGCAGGTCGCGCAGCAGCCCCGCCACCGCGGCCCGGTTGCCGGCGACGGCCTGCCGGACGAGCGCGGTGTCGAGCGACAACGTCGCCGCGGGCGGGGAGTCACCCCCGGCGGAATGCGGCGGCATCGGCCTCACCTCTCCTCTCGGACGCACGCCGGCAACGGACGGTCACGACGGTAGGTCGCGACGCGTGTCCGCCACACCGGCCGGGCGCCCGTGCGGACCCGGGTCTTTCGGCACTGGCGGACGGCGCCGTCGTGTGGGTTCGTAGCCGGGCCGCGCGTGGCCGGGTCGAACGGCCCTACCGGCGACCCTCGGCAACGGATCACGCTGGTGGCCGGGAATATTCACAGGAGAAGCACAGGGACGAGATGGCTGACGATGTGGGCTTCGGGCTCTTGCTCGACCGGGCGCAGTGCCTCGCGCTGCTCCGGACGGCGAGCCTCGGCCGGGTGATCTTCACCCACCGGGCGATGCCGGCCGTCCGCCCGGTGCGGTTCACCGTCGTCGGGGAGAGCGTCGTGTTCGCCGTGCCCGAAGGCAGCCCCCTCTACGCCGGCGCGCGCGACGCCGTCGTCGCGTTCGAGGCCGACGACTTCGCCGCCGACCTCGGCGCGGGCTGGTTCGTCAGCCTGCTCGGCCGGGCCGGCGAGTTCCGGGACTCCTCGGCCGCGGAAATCGCCTGCCTCTGCCCGTGTCCGTCCCAGGCCGGGCGGCGGTTCCTGCAGATCCCGGTCGAGGCGATAACCGGTCACCGCATGGCCTGCCCGGCCGAGTAACAACGCCGTGGCACCGAACGACCCACCGGATGGACGAACCGGCTTGGGCCGACACGGGCAGTGACCTGTGGCACCCTTGACGGCCCGGGGAGACCCCCGGGAGTGGGCGACGCCAGCGGAGTCAACTGGAAGTGGCGGACCAAATCGGCATGCCGGCGATCCTCGCCGCGGTGGCCGGGATCGCGCGGGAGCTGGAGATGCCGGCGTTGCTGGAACGCGCGGTGACGACGGTGTGCGAGCTGGTCGGGGCGCGCCACGGCCGCGTCGAGGTGACCGGACCCGAGGGCGGCGTGGCCGAGTACGGCCGGCCCGGCACGAGCGACGGCGCGGTCGAAATCCCCGTGCGCGCCGGGCCGAAGATCTTCGGCACGTTCCGGATCGAGCCCGGCGAAGGCGGCTTCGCCGGCCGCCGGCGCGAAGTGCTGGGCGCGCTCACCGCGGCGACCGGGATGGCCGTCGAGAAGGCGCTGCTCGTCGACGGGATGCGCCGCCGCGAACGCTGGCTCGAGGCCTCCTACGACGTCACCAAGGCCCTGCTCGGCACGCAAGGCCTGCGCGCCACCCTGCGGCTGATCGCCGAACGCGCCCGCGTCGTGGCCGGCGGCACCGGCGGCGCGATCGCGCTGCCCGCGGGGCCGGGCCTGCTGGTGTTCGACGTCGTCGAGCCGCCGGGGGAGGACTCCGACCGCCTCACCGGGCTGACCATCCCGACCGAGGGCACCGCGACCGGGATCGCGTTCACCACGCGCCGGCCGATCGTCGTGCGGGACTACGGCGAGCACGTCCAGAACGAGCAGCGCGACCGCACCGGGCCGATGCCCGCGATGATCAAGGACCTGGACTCGGCGATCTCGGTGCCGCTGATCGTCGGCGAGGAGACCCTCGGGGTGCTGCTCGTGGCGAAGTTCCGCGACCGCTCGCCCTTCACCGACTCCGACGTCCAGCTGGCCGAGACGTTCGCCGGGCACGCCGCGCTCGCCGTCGAGTTCTCCCGGGCGCAGGAGGCCCGCCAGCAGCTCGCGGTCTTCGAGGACCGCGACCGGATCGCCCGCGACCTGCACGACCTGGTGATCCAGCGGCTGTTCGCGACCGGGCTCGGGCTCGAAGGCGTCAGCAGGCTGATCTCGGACCCGGGGGTCGGCGCGCGCGTCGCCGGGTTCGCCCACGACCTCGACGGCACGATCCGCGAGATCCGCAACAGCATCTTCTCCTTGCAGGCGCCCGCGCAGGCGCAGGGCAGCCTCCGGGCCGAGCTGCTGCGGGTGGCGGTCGACGCCCGGGACACGCTGGGCTTCGAACCGCGCGTCGGCTTCGACGGTCCGCTCGACGCCGCCGTGCCGGACGCGGTCCGCTCCGATCTGACCGCGTCGCTGCGGGAAGCCCTGACGAACGTCGCCCGCCACGCCGGCGCGACGTCGTGCTCGGTCGAGGTCACCGTGGACGGTCTCGGCACGCGGCTGGGCCTGGTGGTGCGCGACGACGGGATCGGGCCGCCCCCGGGCCCCGGGCGGGTCAGCGGGCTCGCCAACCTGGCGGCCCGGGCCGCGCGGTGGGGCGGGACGTGTGCGCTGGTGGCCGCCGACGACGGCGGCTCCCGGCTGGAATGGACGGCCGGGCTGCCGGCCCGGTCCGCCGGCGAACAGGGGACTGCGCGATGACGATTTCGGTGTTCCTGCTCGACGACCACGAGCTGGTCCGCACCGGGCTGAAGACCGTCTTCGAGTCCGAGACGGACATCGAAGTGGTCGGCGAGGCCGGCACGGCCGCCGAGGCCCTGGTCCGGATCCCGCAGGTCCGGCCGGACGTGGCCATCCTGGACGTCCGGCTGCCCGACGGCCAGGGCGTCGAGGTCTGCCGCGAGATCCGCTCGACGCTCGAGCCGCCGCCCGCCTGCCTGATGCTCACGTCCTATTCGGACGACGACGCCCTGTTCGGCGCCATCATGGCCGGCGCGGCCGGGTACATGCTCAAGCAGGTCTCCGGCCGGTCCCTGATCGACGCCGTGCGCACGGTGGCCGTCGGCGGCTCGCTGCTGGACGCCACGCTCACCGCGTCCGTCATGAACAGGTTGCGGGGGGAGACGGCCTCGGCCCCGGATCCGCGGTACGAGCAGCTCAGCCCGCAGGAGCGGCGGGTGCTCGACCTGGTGGCCGAAGGCCTGACCAACCGGCAGATCGCGGAACGGCTTTTCCTGGCGGAAAAGACCGTGAAGAACTACGTTTCTTCCGTGCTGCACAAGCTCGGCGTCGAGCGGCGGACGTCGGCCGCGGTCTACGTGTCGCAACGGCGCAACGAACCGGGACGATCGGGCTGATCTCGCGACCGATCGGACGAAACCGGTGGGGCGTCCGACGTATCTGGGCGCGAATGGAGTACACCTGTCGGGGTGACCGCACGGGCCGCACGGGACTCGTCGCGGGGTGGAGGGGACGGCATGTCGGGGTTTTCGAGCGGGGACTACGTCACGCAGCAGATCCACGCGCTCGCGAAAGCGGTGCGCGAGGAAGGGGCCGGCGGCGTCGGCACCCACAGCTTCCAGCTGGCCGAGCACCTGGCCGCGGAGGGCGGCGTCCACCGCGGCGACATCCTGACCGCCACGGCGACGCTGCTGGCCATGACGGCGTGGTGCGACGGCGCGGCCGACGCGGCGCTGCGGTTCGCGGAACTGGCGGGCGAGTGTGACGACGACTCCCGCGAGCTGGTGACGCACCTGCTGACGCTGGAGATCGGCGCCGATCAGGGCTGGCTGCCGGAGGCCCAGGTGGAGGCGCTGCTGGAGTACGCCCGCCGCAACCGGCGGCGCGACCTCGTGACCCGGGTGCAGGCGCTGGCCACGGGCCCGGGAGGCCGTCACCGCCGGGACTAGCTCGACCGACCCGCGGCCTCTCGGCCACCGACCTTTGTCAGACGCGCCCTACCGCTCCGGGTCCCACTCCACGAGCTGGTCGAAGAGCCGCCGGTTGCCGTCGAGCGTGAGGGAGTCCAGCGGAATCCGGCCGTAGAAGGCCAGGACCAGGTCATGGGCCGTGCCCCGGGCGGTCGCGTCCGGGGCGTCGCCGGCCGCGGGTGCCGGCAGGCGCTCGGCCCGTGCGCCGTCGGCGGCGAGCCGGTGGCGCCAGGACCGGCCCTCGGCGGCGTGGTAGTCGACGACCGCGGGCTCGTGCGGCCAGGCGACCGTCGTGGTGGAGAAGGTGGACAGGAACTCCTCGGCACCGTCGAGGGCCACCTCGTCCGGCAGCGGCCGCGGCGCGCCTGCGGTGACCTGGGCGTCGTAGGTGTGCACCGCGACTTCGTGGAGCTGGCGCCGGGCGACGGCACCGCAGGTCAGCGGCGACTGCGTCGTGCCCCACCACGCCCAGCAACCACGATCCGGCCCGGCCTCGCGCAGCGCGTCGAGCAGCTCCCGCGTCGACGCGGCCGACCAGGCCAGCAGAGCCTCGCGCTCCCGGGGCGGCGCCGAGGCGTCCCGCGGTGCGGCCTTGGCCGTGGCACCGGGCCCGGCGGCGATGGTGGCCGCCCAGGCGTTGCGGCCATCGCCCAGGTGCCGCACCAGGTCGAACAGCGTCCACTCGGGACAGGTCGGCACCCGCACGTCGAGGCCGGGCGCGGCGCCCACCGCGGCGCGGAAGGCCGCCGAGCGTTCGTCGATCAGCTGCAGCAGGTCGGGGAAGTCCAGGGTGGTGTGCACCCCGGGTGTCTAGCACCGTGCTCCGGCGCCCGGCCAGCGATTTCCGCGGCCGGCGCCCTGACCTGCGAGTTGCAGGATTCTCGCAAGGAAGCCTGCACCTCGGTCCGCCACCCTGACGCCGAGGCCCCGCCTGAACCGGGCGCGGCCCGCCGAGGGTGGAGGTTCCAAGTGGAGATCAGGAGACGGATCGCGACCGCGGTCGCGGTCATCGGGCTGGTGGCGACCACCGTGTTCGGTGGCGCGGCCACGGCGTCGGCCCAGACATTCCCGGACAAGGCGCCGCCCGGGTACGCGGGCCCGTTCCCCACCTGCAAGGGGGCCTTCCTGGAGCAGATCGACATTCCGCAGACCACCGGTTACATCAAGGTCTGGTACTCGTCCGCGGGCAGCGGCACGTTCTGCGCGATGACCTTCGACAACCTCGACGGCAACCACCACATCGAAGTAGTCCTCCAGCACGCCGGCTGGACGACCCAGTGGTACGACTCCGACGACGACTACGAAACCTACGCGGGCGGGATCTACGTCTCCGACGCGAACACCCTGTGCGCGAAGGTCTACGGGGAAGTGACCGTGAACGGGGTGCCCCACCCCAGCGGGTGGAACACGATCTGCAAACCACCGGCGGCGTGACCCGAGGGGGCGCCGGGGTCGCTGATCCCGGCGCCCCGGCGAGGCGTCAGCTGACCACCACGCAACTGGCGCGGTTCTGCCAGTTGACGCTGCCGAGCCGGAGATCGGCGCTCTGGTCGATCCACGTGCTGCGGGTGCCGCTGCTGGGGCAGTCCCGCGCGTCGTAGAGCCGGACGTCGCAGGAGTGCGCGGTGTGCACCGAGCCCGCTCGGTTGTCCCAGCCCCAGCCGTTGAGGTTGTACAGGCCCTCGGTGTCGGTGGTGGACGCCGTGCAGTTGCCGTAGCGGTAGAACGTGATGCAGCTTCCGGAGTAGCCGGTGTTGTCGTAGAGCGTGAACGCGGAGACCGTGCCGGCGGCGTTGCCGACGTTCGTGCACGCCAGTGGCGCGGCCGACGCCACCTGCTCCCCGATCGGCCCCACGACCAGCGCTCCCGCGGCGACGGCCGCCACGCCGAGCACCCGGGCCACCGCCCGCACTCCCGCTCGCTTCGTACGCATCCTCTGATCCCCTCCCCGCGCCGGCGGTCCCGGCGCAACGCTGAGGTGATCGTGGAGGGCCGATCGTGTGATTTGCTTGCGGAGTTCCTGCATTTCGCCGGTCGAGCGGCTATGCCTGGTTCGGTGGGTCCGATCCGGGGAGGGTTCGGTGACAGTTCTTCGCGTGCTCGGCGAGATCGCCGTCGAGGTCGACGGCAGGCCGGTCGACCTCGGCACCACCCGGCAGCGCTGCCTGCTCGCGGCGCTGGCCGTCGACGTCGGCCGGGTCGTTCCGGTCGACCGGCTGGTCGAGCGGATCTGGGGCCCCGACCTGCCGCGCCGGGGCCGGGCGACGCTCTACAGCTACGTCTCCCGGCTGAGGCAGGCGCTGGCCGAGGTGGACGGCCTGGACATCGTGCGGCGATCCGGCGGGTACGTCCTGACCACCGGAGACGCCGGACCGGTGCTGGACCTTCCGCTGTTCCGGACGCTGTGCGCCCGGGCCCGGGCCGAACCCGATCCGGCGGCGGCACCCGGGCTGCTGAGCAGGGCGCTGGAACTGTGGCACGGGGAGGCGCTCACCGGCCTCGACTGCGCATGGGCCGACGCGGAACGCCGGAAGCTGGGCGAGGAACGGGCCGCCGCGCAACGCGCGCTCGTCGACGCGCGGCTGCGGGCGGGCGAGGGCGACGCGCTGGTCGCCGAGCTCGCCACGCGGGTCGTCGACCATCCGCTCGACGAGCACGTCGCCGGGCAGTACATGCGCGCCCTGCACCAGGCCGGGCGCGGCGCCGACGCGCTGGAGCACTACCACCGGATCCGCACGCGCCTGGTGGAAGAGCTGGGTACCGACCCGGGCGCCGCGCTCCAGGACCTGCAGCAGGCACTGCTGAACACCACGCGCACGGCCGGGGGCACGCCGGCGGTGTGCCACCAGCTCCCGCGAGCGCCCCGGCCGTTCGTCGGCCGCGACGAGGACCTGGCCCGCCTGGACGCCCTGCTGGACCCGCGCGCGCCCGGCGGCACGGTGGTCATCTCGGCGATCGCCGGTGCGGGCGGCATCGGCAAGACGTGGCTGGCCCTGCACTGGGCGCACCGCCACACCGACCGGTTCCCCGACGGGCAGCTGTACGTGGACCTGCGCGGCTTCAGCCCCGACCACGCGCCGATGGCGCCGGCCACCGCGATCCGCGGGTTCCTCGACGCGCTCGGGGTCGAACCCCGGCAGGTGCCGATCGACCCGCACGCCGGCGCGGCGCTGTTCCGCAACCTCGTCACCGGCCGGCGCATGCTGCTCGTGCTGGACAACGCCGCGGACACCACCCAGGTCACCCCGCTGCTGCCGGGCGGGGACACCTGCACCGTCCTGGTGACCGGCCGCACCCAGCTCACCGGACTGGTCACCGGGCACGCGGCCCACCACCTCCGCCTCGACGTCCTGACCGAGCACGAAGCCCGCCTCCTGCTCACCAGCCGGCTCGGCGCCGCCCGCACGACGGCCGAACGGGCGGCGGCGGACCGGCTGATCGCCTTCTGCGGCGGGTTCCCGCTGGCGCTGGGTATCGTCGCCGCGCGCGCCCAGCTGCGGCCGGACCTCCGGCTGGACGTGCTGGCCGGCGAACTGCGGGACGCCGGGCTCCAGGCCCTCGCCGACGACGACCCCACCGCCAGCCTGCCCACCGTGCTGTCGTGGTCGCTCGACGCACTGGCGCCGGAGCAGGCGAGCGCGTTCGCCCTGCTCGGAGTCGCGCCCGGGCCCGACCTCGGGCCCGAAGCCGCCGCCGCCCTGCTCGACCGGCCCGCGGCGGACACCCAGCGGATCCTGCGCGGACTGGAACAGGCGTCACTGCTCACCCGGACCGGTCGCGGCCGCTGCCGGCTCCACGACCTGATCCGCCGGCACGCCACCCTCACGGCGGCCGGGCTTCCCGCACACGTCCGCGCCGCCGCGCAGCACCGGGTCGTCGACTTCTACCTGCACACCGCGTACCGCGCCGACCGGCTCCTGAACCCGCACCGCGAACCGGGACACCCGGCGCCGGCCGCTCCCAAGCACGCCGTGCCCGAGCTGCCCGACGACGCGGCGGCGCTGAGCTGGTTCGACACCGAGCACGCTTGCCTGCTGGCGGCCCTGGACACCGCGTCCGGGAACCGGCGCCACCGGACGACGTGGGACCTGGCCTGGGCGCTCGAGACGTTCCACCGGCGGCAGGGACACCTGCACGACCGGCTCGGCACCTGGCAGGTCGCGATGACGGCGGCCGGGCACCTCGCCGACCCGGCGACCCGGATCCTCACCCACCGCCTGCTCGGCCGCGCCCACGCCGACCTGGGCGCCCACGCGCAGGCGAACGTCCACCTGCGGGAAGCACTGACCCTGGCCGAGCGGCACGACGACACGACCAACCAGGCCCACACCCACCGGACCCTCGCCGCCGCGTGGGGCGCCCAAGGTGACCTCCACAAGGCCCGCGAGCACGCTCTGCAGGCGTTGCGCATCAGCCGGGACGTCGGCAACCCCGACTGGGAAGCCGGTGCGCTCAACGCGATCGGCTGGTACGCGGCCCAGCTCGGCGCCTACGACGAAGCCCGTGAGCACTGCGAAGCCGCCCTGGACCTGTTCCGGCGTCAAGGAAACGCCGAGGGACAGGCGACCACTTCGGACAGTCTCGGCTACATCGCGCACCGCGTCGGGCACCACGCCGAGGCGGTCGGCCACTACCGCGAGGCCATCGGCCGGCTCCGCGAAATCGGTTCCACCACCGAGGAAGCCGGTACTCTGGACCGGCTCGGCGCCGCGTACGAGGCACTCGGACGGCACAGCGAAGCCGGTGAGACGTGGCGGGATGCGCTCACGCTCTGCCGACGCCAAGGCCGCGACGAAGACGCCCGCCGCGTGCAGCGGCAACTCGACGCGCTGGAGCGGACCACGGCACCGGTGCGCTGACCGTCGCTAGGCGACGACGCCGGTCAGCGCGAAGAACTCCTGCCGCGTCTTGGGTTCTTCGCGCACCAGGCCGTGCAGCGACAAGGTGACGGTGAGCGCGCCGCTCGCCCGGACCCCGCGCAGGGACATGCAGAGGTGCTCGGCTTCGACGAGACCGGTGGCCCGGCCCGCGGGATCCTGGCGCTGCGGGCCCGGGAGCTGGGGGAGGAGCGGGGGGCCGCCGCGGCCGACCTCACGGCGGCACTCGAGGCGCACGGGTTCGAGCCCCGGACCGAGGAAGGCGAGGTGCTGCTGGGGAACTGCCCGTTCCACCGGCCGGCCCGGGCGCACCCGGAACTGGTCTGCGAGATGAACCTCGCGCTGGTGGCGGGGCTGCTGACCGGCGTGGGTGCGCCGGAGCTGACCGCGCGGCCCGACCCGCGGCCGGGGCGGTGCCGCGTGCGGCTGACGGCGTCCCAGGCGCTGACCTAGCTGCGTGCGGCCAGGACGAACAGGAACGCGCCGAAGACGACCAGTGCCGCCGACACGACGCGGTGGAGGTGCTGCTGCCGCAGCCGCTTCGCCAGCCGCGTACCGACGAGCGCGCCGGCCCCGGCGATGCCGCCGAGCAGCGTGCCGAGTCCGAAGTGGACGGAGCCGTGCGCGGCGTAGCCGAGCGTCGCGAAGCCGACGAGCGGCAGCTGGATCAGCTGCCCGGCCGCCACGGTCGTCAACGCCGGGACGCCGAGCGCCAGCAGCGCCGGGACGAGCAGCACCGGCCCGCCGGTCCCGGTCAGCGCCGAGCCGAACCCGACGACCACGCCGATCGCGACGGTCGCGGCGGCGGGCAGGTCCTCGCGCACCCGGGACGTCTTCCCTCGGAACCAGAGGTTGTACGCGCCGGAACCGGCCGTCACGACGGCGAGCACCAGCCACAGCACGGCGGCCGGGAGCAGCCCGTTCACCAGCGCGCCGGCGGCCGCGGCGGGCGCGGCGCCGAGGGTGAGCAGGCCGCCGAACCGCCACGGCATGGCCTGCTGGCGGGCGTACCCGAGGGTGCCGACGAGCCCGGTGAACAGGAAGGCCCAGCTGCTGGTCCCGGCCGCGGCGTGGACGTCGAGCCCGCCGAGCCAGGTGAGCGCGGGCGGCAGCAGCACCCCGCCGACGCCGACGGTCCCGATCAGCACCCCGACGGGCACCGCGACCAGCAGCACGACCCACACGCCTCGACCGTAGTACGCACCGGACTTGCCCGGGGCCTACTTCGCGGGGGCGACGCCGAGCCGGTCCGCGACCGCCGTGGTGATCGCGCTGGCGCCGGTCTCCGTGCCGGGCTTGATCCACGGATCGTCCGGCTGCGTCCCGGCGATCGTGCGCTCGCCGATGAACTGGCCGGTGACCGGGTCGATGATCAGCTGCCGCAGCTCGTGCCGGTCGTCGAGCCCGAGCGCGACGCCGGTGCGGCCGTCGAGGTTGGCCTCGGCCGCGAGCACCTTCATACCCGGGATCTTCGCCAGCGCCCGGTACCACTCGGCCCGCAGCTGGGCGGGCATCATCCCGCTGCGCAGGATCTCGGTGCCGAAGTGGAACATCGCGGTCGGCGTCGACCCGCGGCCCTTGGTCAGGTCCTGGAGCTTCTTGTACAGCTGCGCGGGATCGTGCGGCAGCGTCGCGTAGAAGGCCGGGCTGTCCCAGTCCGTGGGGTCGTCGCACTTCTTGGCCGGCTTGGACTTCGGGAAGAAGTCGCCGCAGCGGCCCTGCCACTGACCCTGATCGGTGTCGGTGATCTCCGGTTCGGGGGCCTGCGCCTGCGGCACCGAGCCGCCGAGGAACTTCCCGGTGCCGAGGATCTTGCGGTTCTCCTGCCAGACGTCGTGCTCGTCGGCCGGGATCCACCGCTGGATCTGCTGTTCCCACAGGTAGGAGTAGCCGGTCGCGTTCCCGGTCTGGACGCCGCGCCCGACCCAGGTGTGCTCGACGACGTACCGGAACTGCCCGGGAGCCAGCGGCTGGTCGACGGCGCCGACGCTGATGTCGGCGGCCCGGGTGAGCACCTGGACGGCCGACATCAGCCGGATGTCCGGCGACGACCCGGGGGAGGACCCAGAGGAAGACGCGGGGGCGGGCCCGGACGGCGCCGGCCCGGCGACGGGCGGCTCGGACGAGCCGGTCTGCACGACGACGACGGTGGTCACCGCGACCACTCCGGCCACGGCCGCGGCGACGGGCACCGCGAAGCGCGAGACCCGGCGCGGCCGGAGGGGAAGCACGGTGGCGCCGGCGTCCAGTTCCGCCATCAGCTTCGCGCGGGCCGCGGTCAGGTCGGCGGGCGCGGTGCGGGCGTCGTGGTGCAGCCGCTCGAGGGTCTCGTCGAGCTCATTCATGGACATTCTCCTCGGTGGGGACGAGCAGGGCCTGGAGGCGGTGGCGCACGCGGTGCAGCCGCGACCGCACGGTGCTGGCGGGGACGCCGAGCGCCTCGGCGACTTCGGCCGGTTCGAGCCCGGCCCAGGACGTGAGCAGCAGGACGTCGCGGTCCTGTTCGGACAGTGCGGCCAGCTCGCCGGCGAGGGTGCGCAGCCGCGCCGCGGCGTCGACCCGGCCGGCTACCTCGGCGTCGTGGTTCTCGGCGGGCCGCTCGTCGGCCCCGGCCCGCGCGGTCAGCTGGAAGCCGCGGACCTCCTGGCGGACGTGGTTGCGCAGCAGGTTGGTGGCGATGCCGTAGAGCCAGCCGCGGATCGGCGCCTTCTCGGGGTCGTAGCTGCCGCGTCTTCGCAGCGCGACGACGAACGTCTCCGCCACGAGGTCGTCGGCGGCGTGCACCCCCACCCGGCCCGCGAGGTAACCGCGCAGGGGGTGGGCGTACTCGTCGAAGAGCCGCGCGAAGACCTCTTTCGGGTCCCGCGCGGCGAGGTCGGGCCGGTCCAGCCGTTCGACGATTCTGGTCACGGTAGTTGTTGTCGCGAGCGCTCGCCCGTGTCCCCGATTTCGCGTCCGGATGAGACGCAGGCCACATTCCGGCCGGTTCGCGAGAACACGGCCGGGGCGCGCCGACAAGAGCCGGGTATGCACCGACGAAACGTGATGCTGCTGGCCGGGCTGTGTGCGGGGGCGGTCGTGGCGATGCTGGTCGCGGCCGCGACGCTGCGCCCGACCGGCCCCGCGGCTGCCTCCGCGCCGGCGCTCGGGACGGCGCCGCCGCTGACGACCAGCGTCGCGACGACAGCGACCTCGGCGCCGCCGCCGAGCACCACGCACGCCAAGCCCACGCCGACGCCGGACGCGTCCCGCCTGCCGTCCGGCGGCGAGCTGGCGAAGCTGCTGCCGGGCAAGCTCAGCGTGCTCGTCCACGACCGCAAGAACGGCGACGACCTCGTCTCCTAATGCCCGGACGCGACCTACACGTCGGCGTCGCTGGTCAAGCTGCTGATCGCGTTCGAGGCCCTCCGGCGGGGCGTCCCGGCCGGCACCGTCTCGCAGATGCTGTCGCGCAGCGACGACGACATCGCGAGCCAGCTGTGGTCGAAGCTCGGCGGGCCCGCGCTCGTCACGAGCTGGGCGGCGCGGATCGGCATGACCTCGACCCGTCCGCCCGCTGATCCCGGGCACTGGGGGAGCACCGTGGTGACGGCGACCGACCTGGTCCGGCTCTACGAGTACCTGATGGACGACGCGCCGGAAACGACCCGGCAGGTCGTCCTCCACGCGCTGGACGGCGCGACCGAGCACGGCGCCGACGGCTTCGACCAGTACTTCGGCATCCCCGGCACCGTCACGGCCGCGGACTGGGCCGTCAAGCAGGGCTGGTCGTGCTGCGATCCCGGCCGCGAACTGCACACCAGCGGCCTCGTCGCGGGCCGGCGCTACATCGTCGTCGTGCTCAGCGCCCAGTCCGCCGGCACCGGCTGGCCGGAGGCGTCGGACCGCGTGACGGCCGTCGTGAAAGCGCTCTCCGAGCCGCTCGGCTGGGCGAGGTGAGCCTTCAGCCGGAGTCGGCGTCGAACCGCAGCTTCGAGGTGATCCGGTAGCGGTCGCCGCGGTACACCGACCGGGTCAGCTCGACGATCCGGCCGGCGGTGTCGCGGGTGACCCGCTCGACCTGCAGGATCGGCGCGTACACCGGGACGTCCAGCAGCTCGGCCTGCTCGGGGTTCGTCACGGCGGGTTCCATCGTCTGCTCGGCCTCGGCCACGGTGATCCCGAACCGCTCCCGCAGCAGCCGGTAGAAGTTCCCGGCCTCCATGTCGGCCGGCGCCAGCCCGGGCACGAGCTCGGCGGGCAGGTCGAGGCGTTCGATGGCGATCGGCTCGTCGTCGACGTAGCGCACGCGCGTCACCCGCAGGACCGGCGCGCCGGTGGCGACCTCCAGCCGCGCCGCGCGCGGGGCGCTCGCGGGCGCCGTCGTGAACGCGACGACCTCGCTGGTCCAGTTCCCCTCCGCCGGGGGCACGCCCAGGCCCGCGGCGCTGCCGGCGAGCTCCTGGGTGACCTTGTGCGGGCTGGTGAACGTGCCGCGGCCGCGCTGGCGGACCAGCAGGCCGGTGCGGGTCAGCTCGTCGATGGCCGCGCGGACGGTCGGGCGGGACACGCCCAGCTCCTGCGCCAGGTCGCGTTCCGAGGCCAGCCCGGTGCCCGGCCCCGCCTTCTCGATCACGTTCAGCAGGTGGCGGCGGACCCGGTCCCGTTTCGCGGTGGGCGGCCGGTCGGGTCCGAGCGCGTCTGCGGTCAAGTTCTCGGCTTTCGGAGTGCGGGGAGCCCGCCCGGGAACCGGACGCGCTCCTTCGGCAGGGCGTTCAGCGCGCGCAGCAGATCCAGGTGACCGGCCAAGCGGGCTTCGAAGTCAGCATAGTCGCGCGGGCCGGGGGACCAGGCCGACTCGGCGAGCGCGCACAGCCGCGGGAAGGCCAGCTGCCGCACGTGGTCGGGGGTCGGCGCGTGCTCGGTCCACAGCTGCGCCTGCGTGCCGATGACGCCGGGCCGGCCGCCGTTGTCCGGGTCGGCGGCGGGCAGGTTCCCTTCGAGGGGGTCGTAGGCGTGGACGTCGGCCAGGGTGGTGACGAGCTCGCGCGGCGGCTCGCCCGGCCCGTCGGTCTGCGGGTAGTCGAAGTAGGTGGACGTGTGCGGCGCCATGATCACCTGGTGGCCGCGGGCGACGGCCTGCGCGCCGTGGGCGGCGTCGCGCCAGCTGGCCACGGTCATCGCCGGCGGCAGGCTGCCGGGCGAGCGGCCCGTTTCGTCCCAGCAGACCGACTGCCGGCCCAGCTCGCCGAGGAACCCGTGCAGCTCGCCGAGGAACCAAGCGTGCAGCTCGGCGGTGTCCCGCAACCCGAGCGCCTGCGCGCGGGCGAGGGCGGCGGGCGCGGTCTCCCACTGCGTCGTCGGGCATTCGTCGCCGCCGATGTGCAGGTGCCGCGAGGGGAAGATCTCCGCGGTCTGCGTCAGGACGTCGCGGCAGAAGTCCAGGGCCGCGTCGTGCATGCCGAGGATGTCGGGGCTGATGCCCCATTCGGTCCACACCGGCAGCGGCCGCTCCGGGCGGTTGCCGAGCTCCGGGTAGGCGGCCAGCGCCGCCCGGACGTGCCCGGGCAGGTCGATCT
This sequence comes from Amycolatopsis sp. cmx-8-4, assembly GCF_046548675.1. Taxonomy (NCBI): domain Bacteria; kingdom Bacillati; phylum Actinomycetota; class Actinomycetes; order Pseudonocardiales; family Pseudonocardiaceae; genus Amycolatopsis; species Amycolatopsis sp. cmx-8-4. Next base: position 373,789 of record NZ_JAEBDZ010000007.1, on the reverse strand, counting down.
CCGGCACGACCCGCACGCCGCGGGCGGCCGCGTGGCCGACCAGCCCGCGCAGCTCGGCGCGGGTGTAGAAACCGCCGTGCGGGACGCCGTCGAAGACCGTGCTGCCGGCCGCGCCGACCATCGACTCGCTGCGCCACGCGCCGACGTCGGTCAGCTTGGGGCGGCCGTCGATCTCGAGCCGCCAGCCCTGGTCGTCGGTGAGGTGCAGGTGCAGCACGTTGTACTTGTGCAGGGCGATGAGGTCGACGAACTCGTACAGGAAGCCCAGGGGCATGAAGTGCCGGGCGACGTCGAGCAGCACGCCGCGCCAGGCCAGCCGCGGCCGGTCGCGGATCCGCAGGCACGGCCAGCGGTCCGGGCCGAGCTGCCGCAGCGTCTGGACGCCGTGGAACAGCCCGGCTTCCGCGCTCGCCACGAGCGTCACGAGGTCTTCGGTGACGTCCAGCTCGTACTCCTCCGGCCCGAGCCCGGGCCGCAGCGACAGCCGGATCTCCGGGCCGTGCCCGGCGTCGACGAAGCCGGTCAAGAGGTCGGCCGCGCGTCCGGCACCGGGACCGGCGACGACGCGCACCCCGGCGTCGAGCGCGAAGAACCCACTGTGCCGCTTCAGTTCCGCGGGCCGGGGGACCAAGGAGAGCACTAGCCCTTCACCGCGCCCGCGGTCATGCCCTCGACGAGGTGGCGCTGGACGAGCGCGAAGAACACGACCACCGGCAGCGCGAACAGCGTCGACGCGGCGATCAGGCCGCCGTAGTCGGTCCCGGTGCTGGTGCTGAACGAGACCAGCCACACCGGCAGCGTGTAGCCGGACTGGTCCTTCATGATCACGTAGGCGAACAGGAAGTCGTTCCAGGCCGTGATGAACGCGAACACGCTGGTCGCGATGAGCCCCGGCAGCACGAGCGGCAGCAGCACCGAGCCCATGATGCGCCCGCGCGTCGCGCCGTCGACCATGGCCGCCTCCTCGAGCTCGACCGGGATGCCGTGGAGGAAACCCCGCAACGTCCAGATCGTGAACGGCAGCACGAGCGCCACGTAGGTGAGCGTGAGCCCGAACAGGTTGTTCAGCAGGTGTGCGCTCTTGAGGCCGAGGAACAGCGGGATGACCAGGGCGGGCACCGGCACCATCTGCAGGATCAGCACGCCGATGAGGAAGCCGCGGCGGCCGAAGAACCGGAACCGCGTCAACGCCGTCGCCGCCAGGAACGCCACGACGATCGCCAGCAGGACCACCGACACCGTCACGACGACGCTGTTGACGAGGTCGCGGGTGAAGCCCGGTTTCGCGAGCGCGTCGGCGAAGTTGCCGAGGGTGAAGTGCACCGGGAGGAACTGCGGCGTCGGGCTCAGGATATCGCCGCGCGGCTTGAAGGCCGTGTTCACCATCCAGTAGACCGGGAACACCCACACCAGGCAGAACAGCGTCGCCATGGCGTTGGTCCCGATCCGGCGTCCCCGTGCCATCAGAGGTCCTCTCCCGTTCGCACCAGCCGGCGCACGTACACGATGGTCATGGCCAGCAGCAGCAGGACCGAGACGACGGCGATCGCCGCGCCCTGGCCGAAGGAGTTGGTGCTGAAGGCCCGGGTGAACGTCCAGATCCCGAGCGTCGTGGTGCCCTGGCTGGGGCCGCCCTGGGTGAGGATCCAGATCTGGTTGAACACGGTGAAGTCCCAGATCACCGAGAGGATCGTGACCAGGCCGAAGATCGGCTGCAGGAACGGCCAGGTGATCGCCAGGTGGACCCGCCACGGCCCGGCACCGTCCAAAGTGGCCGCTTCGTAGTACGAGCGGGGGATCTGGGTCAGCCCGGCGTGCAGGGTGAGCGCCACGAACGGCACCGACTGCCACACCACCAGCAGCCAGACGAGCGTGAACGCCGACGCCGGGGTCGTCGTCCAGTCGTGCTGGGTGAAGTCGCCGAGGCCCAGCTGCGACAGCAGCCAGTTCACCACGCCGTAGCCCGGCTGGAAGAGCCACTGCCAGACCAGGGTGGACGCCACGTTCGGCAACGCCCACGCCGCGATCAGGCTCATCGTGACGGCGATCCGCATCCGGGGCCCGAGCCGCCGCAGCATCAGCGCGACGCCCGTGCCGATCACGAGCGTCCCGGCGACGAGCGCCGCGCAGAACCCGACCGTGCGCAGCAGCACCGGGACCAGCTGGTCGTCGCCGAGCACCGCGGCGTAGTTGTCCCAGCCCGCCCACCCGGCCGTGCCGGTGAACAGGGCGCGCAGGCCGTACTCCTGGAACGAGATCAGCAGCAGCCGGACCAGCGGATACCCCAGCACCAGCCCGAGGACGACGACCGCGGGCAGGAGCAGGCCGTAGGGCAGCAGCGGACGTCGTCGCTTCCGCCGGGGCGCGGGGCGCGGCGCCACGACCGGCGCGGGTCGCTTCAGGACCTTCACGACGTTCCTCCATCAAGGTGGGTGGGACGCCCGCGGTCAGGGGACGGCAGTCCACCGCGGACGTCCCACCCGGTCACGGGGCGGCGTTGAGCGCTTGGCTCAAGTGGGCGTCGAAGTCCCGCGCCGCGTCGGCCACGGACTTGCGGCCGGTCGCGATGTCGGCGAAGAAGGTGTTGACGGACTTGTCGCTCTCGATGGTCGCCCAGCCCGGCGTGGCCGGCGTGGCGCCGCTCGACTTCGCGGCGGCGTAGAACGCGGCCCGGATCGGCGGCAGCGTCGGCGTCACCTGGTCGATGATCTGCGGTGAGACCGGGGTCCAGCCGTCGATGCCGACGATCGCGTCGCGTTGCACGGCCGGGCTCGCCGCGGCCTTCAGGTAGGCGAGCGCGAGGTCCTGGTTCTTGCTCTTCGCGGCGATGCCGAGGTCGGAACCGCCGAGGAACACCGGCTGGCTCTTGCCCGGCGTCGCGCTGGGGAAGGGGAACGTGCCGAGCCGGTCCTTCAGCTCGGGCTTGTTCTTCAGCACGGTGTTCACGCTGGTGTCGAGGATGGCCCCGGCGCCCCCGGCGGCGAACATCGCGGCCTGGTCGGGCGCCTTGGTGTCGACGTTGCGCGACGCGGGCGTCGAGTAGGCGGACTGGAAGTCCTTCCACGCCTGGAGCCCGCGCTGCGCGGCCGGCGACTCGAGCGCGCCGGCCCACTTGCCGCCGGACTGCGTGGCCAGCTCGCCGCCCGCGTCCCAGACGAACTGCAGCGCGCCGTACCAGTACTGCCCGGGGAAGTGGAACGCGGAGAAGCCCGGTTCCGGGTGCTTCGCCTTGATCTTGTCGAGGTCGGCGGTGAGCTCGGTGAACGTCGTGGGCGGCGCGGCGACCCCGGCGTCGGCCCAGAGCTGCTTGTCGTAGATCACCGCGCGGTTGCCGGCGAACAGCGGCGCGGCGTAGATCTTTCCGTCCACAGTGGCCGGTTCCGCCAGGCCCGGGAGCCAGGTCTGGCCCGCGGCGAGGTCGTCGCGGTGCCCGGTGAGGTCGGCCAGCGCGCCGTTGGCGGCGAACAGCGAGACGTCGGTGTTGCCGATCTCGATCACGTCCGGCGTGGTGTCCTGGGCCAGCGCCGTGCTGATCTTGGTGTTGATGTTGTCCCACTCTTGGATCTGCACGGTCACCTTCGCGCCGGTGGCCTTCTCGAACGCGGCGTTGATCGCGGCGGTGGCCTGGTCGCTCAGGTCGCCGTTCATCAGCCACACGGTGAGCTGCCCGCCACCCGGAGCCGCGGCTGGTTCGGCCGAGGTGCCGCAAGCGGTCAGGGCGAGAGCGAAGGTGAGCGAACCGGCCACGGCGGCCAGGGAGCGTCTGTTCACGGGGGCAACCTCCTCGGGTGGTGAGGAGCTTGCAGGTGACCATTGGTAAAGTCAACGAAGTTAGGTCGTTTGGTCTAGACCTTGTTGTTTCTTGGATCGCAGGTCCCAGCGTTGCGTCGGCTGGTGACCATTGGTCACTTCTGGGTTTGCTGCGGCCATGCGCCGCGGCCGATGAGGTGCAGCACGAGCGCCGAGACGTTCCACGCGTCGTCGTCCCCGCGGTGGTGCCGGCCCTCCAGGGGCAGCCCGGCCATGGCCAGCGCGCGGTCCATGCCGACGGGCCGGGTCAGGCGGTAGGCGCGCGCGAAGCGGGCCTTCGCGTTGAGGTGGCGCAGGCCGAAGGGGTAGGTCGCCGGGTCGGCCGCGCACTGGCGCTCGAACTGACGGCGGTCGTAGTCACCCCAGCTGGCCCAGCCGCGCCGGGTCGTGGCGTGCTCGGCCGCGAGGATCCGGCACGCCTCGGCGAAGCTGACGCCGGTGTCGACGTCGGCCTGGGTGAGCCCGGTCAGCTCGGTGCAGAACGCGCCGACGGCCGAGCGCTCCGGGCGCACCAGGATCCGGTGCCGGTCGAGCCGAGCCCGCCGCGCGGGGTCGACGACGGTGAGGCCGATCTCGATGATCTCGGAGGCTTGCCCGGGCGGCGGCTCACCCGCCCAGCACGTCGCCTCGACATCGACGACGTTGAGCAGGGAAGCCATTCCCGCAGCGTATCGGGCGCCCGCCCGGCCCGGCTCGGGAAGATCCGCACGTTCCGGAGCCAGGCCGCGCGACGGGTGCGGTCCGGCCGCAGCGGAGCCGCTCGGGAGATCTGCGGGATTGGCGTCCACGCTCGCGCCCCCCGGCCGGGCGGTCGGCCTCGCGGGAGATGGGACCGCGCGGAAAGATCCGCACCTTCCGGAGCCGGGCCGCGCGGCGGGCGCGCGGTCCAGCGCGACGCGCCGCCGCAACGGTGCGGGTGGGGCGGTCGACCGAGACTCGCGGCGGCGCTCCGAAGAGCCCGCCGCCGCGGCTGGTGTCAGATCGCCGGCACCCCACGCGCGGCGGCCCGGGCGGCCGCGGCGTCGCGGCGCTCCTCGAACCGGGACGCCTGGGCGTTGAGCGTCTTGAGGAAGTCCGCCAGCTCCTGGCGCGCCGTCTCGCCGACCTCGCCGAGGCCGGTCAGGTCGAAGATCTTCCAGTAGCGCAGCAGCGGCATCACGACGTCGTCGTGGTGGATGCGCAGGTCGTAGATGCCGGCCTTGGCGATCAGGGCGGCCTTGCGGACGAAGCTGGGGATGACCGCGCCGGGCATCGCGAAGTCGACGACCTCGTCGGTGATGGCGCGGACCATGGCGTCGGGCGAGATCTCCAGCGCGGCCTTGACCAGGTTGCGGTAGAAGACCATATGCAGGTTCTCGTCCGTGGAGACCCGGGCGAGCAGCTTCTCGGCCAGCGGGTCCTGGGTGTAGCGGCCGGTGTTGCGGTGGGACAGGCGCGTCGCGAGCTCCTGGAACGACACGTACGCGCAGACGTGCAGCAGCGGCTTGTCGCCGGTTTCGTACCCGGCCTGCATGGTCTCCATGCGCATCCGCTCGAGCTCGACCGGGTCGACCGCGCGCGTCACGAGCAGGTAGTCGCGGATGGCGATACCGTGGCGGCCCTCCTCGGCCGTCCAGCGGTGGACCCAGGTGCCCCACGCGCCGTCGCGACCGAAGGCGCGCTCGATCTCGCGGTGGTAGCTGGGCAGGTTGTCCTCGGTGAGGAGGTTGACCTCCAGCGCGGTCCGGGCGATCGGCGTGACCCGCGACTGCTCCGGGTCCCACGCCTCCCCACCGAGGTCGGCGAAGTCACGCCCCTGGCTCCAGGGGACGTACTCGTGCGGCATCCATTCCTGGGCGGCCGCGAGGTGGCGGTTGAGGTTTTCCTCGACCGTGCCCTCCAGCTCGAACATCAGGCGCGTGCTTTCGGGGACCGGCATAACGAACGTCCTTTCCGTCACCTACGCGACCGTAACTTACGGTGCCGTAGGTAATGGCAACGTACGCGAGCCCCGGTCGGTTCCCGGGACTGGATATCGTGAACGCGGCGGGGGTACGAACGGAGGGGGCCAGGTGGCGGAACGAACGCGGCCGGGGGAGCGCCAGCCGAGCCTGGCCGATGTCGCGGGCCTGGCCGGCGTGTCGCACATGACCGTCTCCCGGGTGGTCAACGAGAGCGGGCCGGTGCACCCGGACACCCGCGCGCGGGTGCTGGCCGCCGTGCAGAAGCTCGGCTACCGGCCCAACTCGGCCGCCCGGACGCTGGTCACGGGCCGGTCCGGCACGCTCGGCGTCGTGGCGCTGGAGTCCAACCTCTACGGCCCGGCGAGCACCCTCTACGGCATCGAGAACGCCGCCCGCGAGGCCGGTTACGGCGTCGCGATCTGCAGCGTCAGCCGTCCAGGGCGGTCGTCGATCGGCGACGCGGTGGAGAACCTGCGGCGCCAGGCCGTCGAGGGGATCGTCGTCATCGCCCCGCACGTGACGGCGGCCCGCGCGCTGGCCGCGGCGCCCGCGGACATCCCGGTGGTCGCGGTCGGCGGCGGCGAGGGCGCGCCGGTCCCGGTGATCTCCGTCGACCAGTACGACGGCGCCCGCCGCGCGACCGAGCACCTCCTGGCCCTGGGGCACACGACGGTCTGGCACCTGGCCGGACCCGAGGACTGGCTGGAGGCGCGCGACCGCGAACGCGGCTGGCGCGACACCCTCGAACGCCACGACCTGCGGGTTCCCGAGGTCGTCCGCGGCGACTGGAGCCCGCGCTCGGGCTACGACGCCGGCCGCGCGCTCGCCGGGGTGCGCGGGCTCGGCGCCGTCTTCTCGGCCAACGACCAGATGGCGCTGGGCCTGCTGCGGGCGTTCACCGAGGCGGGCCTGCGGGTCCCGGCGGACGTCCAGGTGGCGGGCTTCGACGACGTCCCCGAGGCGGCGTACTTCTCCCCGCCGCTGACCACGGTGCGGCAGGACTTCATCGAGGTCGGCCGCCGCACGTTCGGGCTCCTGGAGACCCGGATGGCCGGCGGCGAGATCGGTGCGCGCCACCTCGTGCCCGCGGAGCTGATCGTGCGCGAGAGCACCGGCCCCCGCTGACCCCGGCCCTCGTGAGGGTTCAGGGCGGTTCCAACCGCCCTGAACACTCACGACCTGCGTCCGTTCGCACTATCGACCGACCTCCGGCTTGATCCATCCTGGTGTCGTATCTTGACTGCTTCTGTTGAGGTTCCCTAGCGTTCGTGTTCGATTCTGCGTGAATCCGACATTCTGGTTCACCGTCGATCCAGGAGGACCTCGCCATGCGCACCGCCCGGACGCTGTTCGCCGCCCTGCTTTCGGTCGTCTTCGCGCTGGCCGGGGTGCTCGTCCCGCAGCAGGCGTCGGCCGCGCCGCCGCCGAAGGCCGCCCACAGCGTCACCTACGACGGCTACTCCTTCCTGGTCGACGGGACCCGCACCTACCTGTGGTCCGGCGAGTTCCACTCCTACCGGCTGCCCAGCCCCGACCTGTGGCTCGACATCTTCCAGAAGATGAAGGCCGCCGGCTTCAACGCGACGTCGCTCTACTTCGACTGGGGCTACCACTCGCCGCGCCAGAGCGTCTACGACTTCACCGGGGTCCGCGACCTCGACAAGCTGCTCGACATGGCCCAGCAGGCCGGGCTCTACGTCATCGCGCGGCCCGGGCCCTACATCAACGCCGAGGTCGACGGCGGCGGCTTCCCGACCTGGCTGTCCACCACGCCCGGGCACACCCGCAGCGCCGACCCGGTCTACCTGAAGTACTCCGACGAGTGGCAGACGCAGATCGACCGGATCATCGCGCGCCACCAGCTGACGAACGGCACCGGCAGCGTGCTGGCCTACCAGGTCGAGAACGAGTACTACAACGGCGACGCCGACGGCCGCGCCTACATGCAGCACCTGGAGGACAAGGCCCGCACCGACGGCATCACGGTTCCCTTGGTGGGCAACAACAACGGCACCTTCAACGCCGGTGACGCCGCCCTCGACGTCGACGCCGCCGACTCCTACCCGCAGGGCTTCGACTGCTCCAACCCGGAGAAGTGGAACGGCGTCCCGGACATCAGCTACGACCACGTCCCCGGGAAACCGCTGATCACCGCGGAGTTCCAGGGCGGCGCGTTCGACCCGTGGGGCGGGCCCGGCTACGCGAAGTGCGCCCAGCTGATCAACGACAAGTTCGCGAACGTCTTCTACAAGCAGAACATCGCCGTCGGCGCCACCGGCCAGAGCTTCTACATGCTGCACGGCGGCACGTCCTGGGGCTGGAGCGCGATCCCGCAGAACTACACGTCCTACGACTACGGCGCGGCGATCACCGAAGCCCGCCAGTACGACCCGAAGTACACCGAGGACAAGCTGATCGGCTACTTCACCCAGTCCGTCGCGCCGCTGACGAAGACCGAGGGCCTCGCCGCGGCGCCGGTGACCGACCCGGCGCTCACCGACACCGCCCGGATCAACCCGGACACCCGCACCCAGTTCCACACCCTGCGCCACACCGACTCGACGTCGAACGCGAAGAACACCACGAGCCTGGCCCTCGACCTCGCCGCGCACGCCGGTTACAGCTACGACGACCGCGCGACCGAAGTCGGCTACACCGGCACCTGGACCCACGCCGGGCCGGAGGTCGACTACACCGGCGGCGACTACCAGCACACGGAGTCGTTCTCCGAGGTCACCGGCGACAGCGTGAGCATTCCCTTCACCGGCACCGGGATCCGCTGGGTCACCTCGAAGGACCCGAGCCACGGCATCGCCGACGTCTACCTCGACGACGTCAAGGTCAGCACCGTCGACCTCTACGCGGCGAGCAAGCAGAACCAGGTCACCGGCTACGAGGTGCGCGGCCTGCCCGCCGGGGCGCACACGCTCAGGATCGCCGTGACCGGCCAGAAGAACGCGCAGGCGACCGGGCCGTTCGTCGTCGTGGACGCCGTCGACCTGCTGTCGGCGAGCACCGACTACTACCCGGTCGTCCCGCAGCAGCCCGGCACCGGCCTCACCCTCGACGGGCGCCAGTCCAAGATCGTCGTCGCCGGGTACGACCTCGGGCAGACGCGGATGCAGTACTCGACGTCCGAGATCATGACGTCCGCGACGATCGGCGGCCGCGACCTCGCGGTGCTCTACGGCGACCACGGCGGGCCGGGCGAGACCGTCCTGCGGTTCGCGCAGCAGCCCAAGGTCCAGGTCCTCGACGGCACGGCCACCTCCACCTGGGACGCCGCCCGCGGCGACCTGCGGCTGAACTACACCCATGACGGCCTGACCCGGGTGCTCGTCAGCGCCCCGGGCAAGAAGCCGCTGCTCCTGCTGCTTGCGGACAAGGCGACGGCCGGGACGTTCTGGCGCCAGGACACCTCGGCCGGTCCGGTGCTCGTGCTCGGCACCGACCTGCTGCGCATGGCGACCGCCCGGCCCGGTTCCCTCGACCTGACCGGTGACAGCGGCACCGACGGCGCGTTCGAGGTCTTCGGTGCCGGGAGCATCACCTGGAACGGGCAGCCGGTGAGCACCCGGCCGACGTCCAGTGGCAGCCGCACGGGCGTCCTGCCGACGGCGAAACCGGTGACCCTGCCCGCCCTGACCGGCTGGAAGCACCAGCAGGAGTCGCCGGAGAGCGCGCCGGGCTTCGACGACTCGGCGTGGCCGGTCGCCGACAAGACGACCAGCAACAGCAGCACCGCCGTCGGCACGAAACCGGTGCTCTTCGCCGACGACTACGGCTTCCACACCGGCAACACCTGGTACCGCGGCCGCTTCACCGGCGACGGCAAGCAGACCGGCATCACGCTGAACAGCCAGAGCGGGGGACCGGCGGGCGCGTTCTCGGCGTGGCTGAACGGCGTCTTCCTCGGCAGTGCGACGACCCAGCAGCACACGTTCACGTTCCCGGCCGGTGCCCTGAAACCGGGGGACAACGAGATCTCCGTCCTCACCGTGAACATGGGGCACGAGGAGGACTACGGCGCGGCCAACGGCAGCAAGGCCGCGCGTGGCCTGACGTCGGCGCGGCTGACCGGCTCCGCGCTGACGTCGGTGACCTGGCGGCTGCAGGGCGTCCGGGGCGGGGAGCAGGGCCTCGACACCGTCCGCGGCCCGCTCAACACCGGCGGCCTGTACGGCGAGCGCGCCGGCTGGTCGCTGCCCGGGTTCCCGGACGCCGGTTGGAAGCCGGCGACACTGCCGGCGAAGGACAGCACGCCGGGCGTCTCGTGGTACCGGACCACCGCGAACCTCGACCTGCCGCGCGGCCAGGACACCTCGCTCGGCCTGACGATCACCGACGACCCGGGGCGGCAGTACCGCGCGCTGCTGTTCGTCAACGGGTGGCAGCTCGGCCAGTACGTCAACTACCTGGGGCCGCAGCACAGCTTCCCGATCCCGAACGGGATCCTGAACCCGAACGGCCACAACACGATCGCCGTCGCGGTGTGGAACCTGGACGGCAGCACGGGCGGCCTCGGGAACATCACCTGGACGAACTACGGTTCGCACCGCTCGCCCTTGTCCGTGCGGCAGAACGCCTCGCCCGGCTACGACGGCCGGTACACGATGCCACCGGCGCCCACGGCCGCCGTCTCGCTGTCGGTGCCGGACACCGCGACGGCGGGGCAGTCGTTCACGGCTTCGGCCATCGTCCGGATCCCGGCGGGGGCGCCGCCGGCGTCGGACGTCCGGCCGGTGCTGACCGCGCCGGCCGGGTGGACGGTCGGCGCGGCGGCACCGCCCTCGGTCGCGCGGATCGACGGCGGCGCCTCGGCGACGTTCACCTGGCCGGTCACCGCACCCTCCACAATGGACACCTCGGCGCTGGCGGTGCGCGCCGGCTACCGGCAGGCCGGACGGCCCGGGAGCGTGACCGACGAGCGGATCGTCGGCGCGGTCCCGGCCGCGCCGCCCGCCGGGCAGGACGCCGTGAGCGACCTGCCGTTCCTGACCGCGGCCAACGGCTGGGGCCCGGTGGAGCGCGACACGAGCAACGGCGAGGCGAACGCGGGCGACGGCAAGCCGATGACGATCGCCGGGGTCTCGTACGCGAAGGGCCTGGGCGTCCACGCGCCGGGCGACGTCCAGCTCTACCTGGCCGGCGCCTGCACCCGCTTGACCGCCTCGGTCGGCGTCGACGGTGAGGTCGGCTCCGCGGGCAGCGTCAGCTTCAGCGTCTCGGTGGACGGCACGACCCGGGTGACCACGCCGGTCGTGCACGGCGGCCAGGCGGCGGTCCCGATCGACGTCGACGTCACCGGCGCGCAGGTCCTGGACCTGCAGGTGACCGCCGGCGGCGACGGCAACGGCAACGACCACGCGGACTGGGCGCAGCCGGTGCTGACCTGCGTCACGCCGCCTGTTCGGTGAGGACGGGCGCCGGGCGCAGCGAGTACGTCGCGCGGACCGCCCGGCGCTCCTTCCACAGGTGGTACAGCGCCAGCCCGAAGATGACCGTGCCGATGACGTTCGCGATGAAGTGCCACCAGACGCGGTAGGTGGTCAGGCCCGGGCCGGGGTCGATGAGGCCGAAGAACGTCGACAGGCCGATCGCGCGCGAACCGAACGCCACCGACACCGTCAGCGCGAGGTGCTCGAGCCCGTGGATGCCCTGCATCCAGACGCCCATCTTCCCCCAGCGGCGCGCCTGGGTCTTCGTGGCGCGGCGGGTGATCACCATGACGCCGGCCAGCCCGGCGAGGAAGATGAAGTTCCCGGTCAGGTGCAGCAGTTCCATGCCGAAGGTCGGCCGGTTCGGCAGCACCATCTGCAGGCCGTTGGCCAGGCCGGTGCCCCACGGCGTCATCCAGGACGGCGAGTTCGGGTGGCCGAGCCAGTACCCGACCTGGGCGACGTGCTCCTGGAGGTGCCCGAGCTGCCCGACCACCCCGACGCCGATCAGCGCGACCGAGCCGCGGTAGACCCACGGGCGCACCGGCCCGCGGTTGGCGTAGGCCAGGACACCGACGGCCGCCCACATGGCGAGCGCCCACAGCACGATCAGTATCGCGCCCGCGGTGTCCCACCCCGACATCGACGACATGGGCATGGTCATGACGGCCTCCAGTTCCCCCGGTCCGGATCAGAGACTAGCCGGACGGCGGCAGCCGAACTTCTTCCACCGTGCCGCCGCGGAATCGGGCAAACCGTTACAGGACAACGCTTTCCGGGTCACGACAGGACAAGCCGGACGGCGAGTGCGGTGATCACCGCGCTCGACGCGAGCGCCGTCACGAGCCGGCCGCGCGGCCCGGTCAGGACCCGCCCGAGCAACGCCCCGCCCCCGGCGAGGAGTGCCTGCCAGCTCGCCGACGCGGCGAACGCGGCCAGCACGAACACCGCCTGGTCGAGGGTGGTGACGGCGGTGCCGGCCCGGTCGCCGACGACCAGCGCGGTGAAGTAGACGACCGTGGTCGGGTTGACCAGGGTGATCCCGAGCAGGCTGACGTACGCGCGCCCGGCGCCGAGCCGGGTCACCGGCCGGTTCGCCGCCGGCCCGCGACGCAGGGCGTGCACCGCGCCGCGGATGGCGAGCACGATCAGGATCGCCGCCGAGGCCAGCTTGAGCGGCTGCGCGATCGGCGTGATCACCCCGGCGATCACGGCGCCGCCGAGGACCGCCACCAGCGCGTACAGGCCGTCGGCGGTCGCGACGCCGAGGGCGGCGGCGAGGCCGGTCGTGAGCGACGTCCGGGCGGTGAGCGCGACGAGGTAGGTCGCCACGGCGCCGACCGGGATGGCGATGCCGTAGCCGGCCAGCAGGCCGGCGACCAGCGCGCCCGTCACGACGCGACGGCGTCGGACCTCCGCGGCCGGCACGGCTGCTGCTGGACCGGCGCGGACATCGCGGCGACGGTCGGCAGGAGCGGCATGCGGTGCGTGGTCATGGCGCAGATGGTGCCGACACCCGGCCGACGACGGCAACCGCTTTTCACGCTGCCGCCCGCTCCGGGGACCGGCTCGGCTTCAGCCGGTGGCCGCCGGTGGGCTGTGCTTCAATCGGCCGGAAGCACGGTGGCGCGAGAAAGGGCTTTCACGCATGCGGGTCGACCTCAGTGGGAAGACGGCACTGGTCACCGGGTCCACCCAGGGCATCGGGTCGGCGATCGCGAAGGGACTGGCTACCGCGGGCGCGCGGGTCGCGATCAACGGCCGCGGCTCCGACAGCGTCCAGGCCGCCATCACGCGGCTGAAGCAGGAGCTGCCCGACGCCGACCTGGTGGCCGCCCACGGGGACGTCTCGGAGGAGGCCGGCGCGGCCCAGGTCGTCGAGGCCGTGCCGGACGCCGACATCCTCGTCAACAACCTCGGCATCTTCGGCGCCCAGGAGCCCCTCGAGATCACCGACGCCGACTGGCGGCGGTACTTCGAGGTCAACGTGCTCGCCGCGGTCCGGCTCACGCGCGCCTACCTGCCCGGGATGACCGAGCGTGGCTGGGGCCGGATCCAGTACATCGCCAGCGACTCCGCGATCGTGATCCCGGCCGAGATGATCCACTATGGAGTGTCGAAGACGGCGCTGCTCGGCGTCTCCCGCGGGTTCGCCAAGCACGCGGCCGGCACCGGCGTGACCGTCAACGCGGTCATCGCGGGCCCGACGCACACCGGCGGCGTCGAGGACTTCGTCTACGAACTGGTCGGCAAGGACCTGCCGTGGGACGAGGCCCAGCGCGAGTTCATGAAGAAGCACCGGCCGCAGTCGTTGCTGCAGCGGCTGATCGAGCCCGAGGAGATCGCGAACCTGGTGGTGTACCTGAGTTCGACGTTCGCGTCGGCGACCACCGGCGCGGCCGTCCGCGTCGACGGCGGGTACGTGGACTCGATCGTGCCGTGAGTGCGGCGCCGGGGTACCCCGCGCGGGGGTCGCCCGGTCGAGCGCGCCGCCTGTCGGGATCCGGCCGCGTGGTTCATGATCATCAGTATGGAGCAGACCAGGACACCAGTGGCCGTACGGCGGGTGCTCTTCGGAGCGGTGATGGGCGCGGCCTTGGTGGCCGCCGCCTGGGTGGCGCTCTGGCTGGCGATGCACCTCTGACCGCCGCCGGGCGGTACCCGGCGGCGGCCCGGGGTCAGGGGGTGACGGTGATGTTCGTCAGCCCGGACGTCGCGTTCGTGACCGTGTTGGACGCGTACACCACGTTCGGGTCGGCCGCGCACTTCGAGACCGAGCTGATCTTGATCGCGTAGGCGCCGACCCCGCCGAGGTCGGACTTGTTGTTGCGCCAGACGTTGCCGCAGCCGTTGTCGAACGACGGTGACGTGCTGGTGTTGTGGTTCTCGTAGCCGTTGGCGAACACGCCCGGCGGGGCGAACGTGCCCGTGTTGTTCTCGATCGTGTAGCCGATGCCCTTGACGTCGATCCAGGAGTCCGCCGAGTTCTCGCCGGAGATGCCGCGGCCGTCGAAGGTGTTGCCGCGGATCAGCCCGCCCGTGGTGCCTTCCTTGACGTCGATCGGCTCGGCCGCGATGAACGGGCCGATGTGGTTGTCCAGCACCTGGATCCGGTCGCCGCGGTCGACGCCGCCGGAGTTGCCGTGGCAGGCCCAGTTCGAGTTGGCCGAACCGAGGTAGACGCCCTCGCCGTAACCCGGCTGCACCAGGCCCGTGTAGGTGATGGTCGAGTTCTTCAGCACGCTGTCGGCCGACGAACGCCGGAAGTGCACCGCCTCCTCGTCGACGTGGTTGACGTTCACGCCGTCGATCGTGGTGTGCGGCGAGTTGTCGACGACGATGCCCTTCTTCGCCTCCTGCACGGTGAAGCCGGTCAGGTTCCAGTACGGCGCGCCGGACAGCCACAGGCCGTAGCCGGAGTCCCAGCCCGCGGTCGGCACCGGGCAGTCCGGCGCGTCCCCGGTCGGGCCGTCGTTGATCAGGATCGCGCCGGCCGGGCCGGACAGCGTGATCGGCTTCGCCGCCGTGCCCGCCTTCGTCGTGACGAACGAGCCGCGGTAGGTGCCGGCCGCGAGCTTGATCGCCTGCCCCGGCGCCGCGTTCGCCAGCGCGGCCTGCAGCTGGGCGGCCGTCGAGACGTTCACGGTGTCACCGCTCGGCGGGGGAGTGGTCGTCGTGGTCGGCGGGGGCGTGGTGGTGGTCGTCGTCGGGGTCGTCGGCGTGGTCGTGACCGGGCCGCCGCCGGTGCACGAAGCGCCGTTCACCGTGCACGCGGCGGGCACGCCGGCGCCGGCGACGTTGAAGCCGAAGCTCGCGGTGGCGCCGGGCTTGACCGTGCCGTTGAACCCGGCGTTGGTGAACTTGTAGTGCTGCCCGCTCTGGGTCTTCACCGAGCTCCACGAGCTGCTCACCGACGACCCGGCGGGCAGGTCGAACTCGACGGTCCAGCCGGTGGAAGCCGCGTCACCGCGGTTGGCGATCGTGTACTCGCCGCCGTAGCCGCCGGTCCAGACCGAGGTCTGCGCGAACGTGGCGGACAGGTTCGCCGCCGCGGCCCGCGCGGGGCCGCCGCCGGTGAGCGCGACGGCGGCGACAGTGGCGGCAACGGTTGCGGCGCCGAGGAAAGCGGCATGGCGGAGCGGACTTCGTCGGGACACCCGTGACCTCCGGGAGGGGGGTTACAGCGGAGGTGTTGCGGCGTACACCCGGACTGTCCCTTTATAGGTCACGGATGTGACATGCGTCAACAAACTGAACGCCCATCACGGATGTGAACGACTACCCCGTGACGCTCGGCGAGCCCGTCTCGATGTGCCCGCTGAACCGGCGCAGGAACTTCGGGTCGGCGTCGAGCGTGGCCGACAGGTCGTACCAGCCGGACCCGTAGGTGACGGCGTTCCAGTCGTCGGTCACCGTCTGGCCCGCCGCGAGCGCATACGTCCACGGCCCGTCGGTGCGGTAGTGGTTCGCGGTCACCGTGACCTTGACGGCCGTCGTGCCGCCGTTGCGCAGGGTCAGCCGCAGCTTGTGGTCGGCGGTGTAGCCCGCGGTGACGTCGACCCCGGCGCCCGCGCTGTTCGCGTCCCCGGCGAAGACCCAGCGGAACCGGTTCGGCCCGTGCACCGCGACGCCGTACTTGCCACCACCGTAGGCCTGGATCCGCCAGGTGTCGCTGACCTGCTTGCCGGCGGCGACGTCGTAGCCCCACGGGCCGTCGGTCTGCCCGTCGTTGCGGTACGCGGTGAGCTGGACGGCCGCCGTGCCCTGGTTGGCGAACGTCGTGGTCAGGATCTGGTGGTCGGCGCTCAGCGACGTCGTCACGAGCGGCTGGTAGGGCAGCGCGCGGGCCGGGCGGGTGCCCGCCTCCTGCACCGGCGCCTGCTGCTTCCCGGTCGCCGGCGGCGCGGGTTTCGGCAGCTTGCGCTGGGTGTCGTCGGCCTGCTTGCGCAGCGCCGCGGTGTCGGGCAGCAGCGGGATCCGGACGTCGGTGGTGCCGAAGTCGAAGCAGCCCGTCAGGTCGCCGCACAGCGCCCGGCGCCACGCGCTGATGTTCGGCTCCGCGACGCCGGTCCAGCGTTCGAGGAAGCGGATCACGGACGTGTGGTCGGCGACCTCCGAGCTGACCCAGCCGCCGCGGCTCCACGGCGAGATCACCGTCATCGGCACCCGGGCGCCAAGGCCGATCGGCTGGCCGCCGATGTACTCGCCCGCGGTGCCGGACGGCGCGATCGGCGGCGCGACGTGGTCGAAGAAGCCGTCGTTCTCGTCGTAGTTGATGAGGACCACAGTGGACTCCCAGAGCTTCGGGTTGGCCCACAAGGCGTTCAGCACGGTCTGGGTGTACGCGGCGCCGTCGACCGGCCGCGCCTCGGGGTGCTCGCAGTAGCCGTAGGGTGCCACGATCCAGGAGACGCGGGGGAGTGAGCCGCTCGCGCAGTCGGCGGTGAACTCCGACAGGACGTGGTTGACGTCCTTGCCCTTGCCCGAATCCGGGCCCCAGGTCTTGAACACACTGCCCCGTTTGGACAGTTCGCTGGCGTAGTCCTGGTGGTAGGCCTTGAACAGCCAGAGCGGGTTGTCGCCGTAGTCGCCGACGAACGAGCCGCCCGCGTCGCCGACCTCCTTGCTGGCGTAGACCTTCCACGAGACCCCGTGCTGCTGCAGGCGTTCCGGGTAGGTCGTCCAGCTGAACACCGGCTTGTAGTCGGCCGGGTTGTAGTTCGCCGGGCCGCCGCCGTGGCCGTCGGCGTCGATCGTGCCGGTGAACAGGTAGAGCCGGTTGGGCGTGGTCGGGCCCTGCACCGAGCAGTGGTAGTGGTCGCAGACGGTGAACGCGTCGGCCAGCGCCCGGTGGAACGGGATGTCGCCCTGGCCGAAGTAGCCCATGGTCATCTCGCCCTTGGCGGGCACCCACGCGTTGTTCGCGCCGCCCGCGATGGCCCGGTGCTGATCGGCCCAGCCGTGGCCGAGGTCGCCGAGGTCCTGACCGTCCACCTTGGACGTGTCCACCCGGAAGGGCAGCAGGTACTTGCCGTCGGTGCGGCCGGAGTCGGGCTGGTGGAAGACGTCCTGGCCGCTCGGCTGCACGATCGCCGAGCGGTCGCCGAAGCCGCGGACGCCCTTCATGGTGCCGTAGTAGTGGTCGAACGAGCGGTTCTCCTGCATCAGGACCACGACGTGCTCGACGTCGGACAGGCTGCCGCTCGCACGCGGTTCGGCGAGCGCTTCGGCCATGCCCGGGGGCAGGGCGCCGAGCGCGCCGGCGGCGGCGACACCGCCGAGGAAGCTGCGGCGGGTGAGTCCGGAACGACGCGGGTCGGCCATCACAGGAGCCTCCAGGGGGACCTCGGCAGGGCAGCGACAGCCAGCCTAAGTGATCGAAGCTGCTCGCAACTACCTACGTTCGGACGTAATCGAGCATCGACTGTTCATGTTCTGTTCGGTTCGCGGTCCCGTCCCGTGACACTTTCCGGTGACCCGGAGGTGAACCGCCGCGCCACGGGGCATCTCTCCCAGCACAAACCCCTGGCGCACAGGGGGATTCCGGGAGGAGAGCACCATGAGGACCCGTATCGCCGCCATCGCGGCCGCGGCCGCGCTCGCCGTTTCCGCGGCCGTGGGCCTGGCCGCCCCGGCTTCGGCGGACCCCGTTCCGGGGAGCCCGAACCAGTTCTACGCCTACTGCTCGGTCGACCTGCTCGGCGTCCCGCTGGGCTGCACCGAGACCGATGCCGCGCACGCGTCGCACATCTGCGAGTACGTGGCCACCGGCGTCGGCCTCGGACTGGACTGTATCCAGCGCTGAGCCGCTCCGACCGGCACCGATTGCCCGAAAGTACCCGATGGTCCGGACCATCGGGTACTCGTCGGAAAATGTCCGACCGGTTAGCCTTGTTCTTCGCCAGGTACCCGTGGATACTTTGTTGCCATCCACAACAAATAGGGTGCCGGTGAGCCGCCAGCCGTCGCCCGCGGACCGAGAGGGGCGACAACGATGTCGACCGAGAACTCCGCCCGATGGCGGCGGACCGCCCGCCTGCTGGTGGCGCCCGCGGCGCTGCTCGTGGCCGGCGCACTGGTGGCCGCACCGCAGAGCCAGGCCGCTTCGGCCGTCCCCGCCAACCTTCTCGCCAGCTTCAGCGACGACTTCGACGGCCCGGCCGGTGCCGGCGTCGACGGGGCGAAGTGGGGCCACGAGACCGGGGACAACGTCAACAACCACGAACGGCAGTGGTACACCGACGGCACCGCCAACGCGGCGCTCGACGGCGAGGGCCACCTCGTGATCACCGCGAAGAAGGAAAGCAGCGGGAACAACTGCTGGTACGGGCCCTGCGAGTACACCTCGGCACGGCTCAACAGCTCCGGCAAGTTCGCCGCGTCCTCCGGGCACATCGAAGCCCGGATGAAGCTGCCGCGCGGGCAGGGCATGTGGCCCGCGTTCTGGATGCTCGGCACCGACATCGGCAGCGCCGGCTGGCCCAGCTGCGGTGAGATCGACATCATGGAGAACGTCGGTTTCGAGCCGAACACGGTGCACGGCACGATCCACGGGCCCGGCTACTCCGGCTCGGCCGGGATCGGCGCGCCGTACAGCGGGCCGAACTTCTCCGACGACTTCCACACCTACGCGATCGACTGGTCCACGGACAAGATCGTCTGGTCCGTCGACGGGAACGTCTACCAGACCCGCACGCCCGCCGACGTCGGCGGCAACCAGTGGGCGTTCGACCACGAGTTCTTCCTCATCCTCAACCTGGCGGTCGGCGGCTACTGGCCCGGCGACCCCGACGGCAGCACCCAGTTCCCGCAGCAGCTCGTCGTGGACTACGTCCACGTGAGCTGATCGCGCGGTGCGGGGCGGGCCCTCTGCCGTGCGCGCGGCAGAGGGCCTCCCGCGCCACTTTTGGTACAGAACCGGGACACTTCTGGTTCAGACCTGTCGAACAACCCCGACGGGACGGCGATCTTCTCCGGACAGAGTGATCGGTGTGCGCTCGAGTGGCGCACCCCGGCACCCGGAGGAGATCCATGGCCCGCTTTCGCATCCCGCCCGTCGCCGGCGGCCTCGCCGCCGCGGCGGCGGTGGCGCTCGCCGCGACCTGCTGGGTGGTCTTCCCGCCGTCGGTGGCGGGGCAGGCGAATCCGGCCCGCCCGGCCGTCACCCTGCCGCTGCCGTGGCCCGCGCAGGGCCAGGCGAGCGCCGAGGTCCAGGGCCTGGGCACCCTTGGGAGCCGCGGCGAGCGGACGCCGGTGCCGATCGCCAGCGTCACGAAGGTGATGACCGCCTACGTCGTGCTCAAGGACCACCCGCTCGCCCCGGGTGACGCGGGCCCGCGGATCACCGTCGACCAGCAGGCCGAGACCGAGTCGACGTCGGCCGAGGAGTCCACCGCGCCGGTCCGCGCGGGCCGCGCGATCAGCGAGCGCGACCTGCTGGCCCTGATGCTCATCCCGTCCGGCAACAACGTCGCCCGCCTGCTGGCCCGGTGGGACGCCGGGAGCCAGGACGCGTTCGTCGCGAAGATGAACCGCGAGGCCGCGGCGCTCGGTATGGGCAGCACCACCTACACCGGCGCCAGCGGCGTCGAAGACTCCACGACCAGCACCGCCGAGGACCAGCTGCGGCTCGCCCGCGAGGTGATGAAGGACGACACCGTCCGCTCGATCGTCGCGACGCCGAGTCTCAAGGTCGACGGCGTGCCGGGCGCGGTCGTCAACACGAACACCCTGCTCGGCCGCTCCGGCGTGATCGGGCTGAAGACGGGCTCGTCGACCGCGGCCGGCGGGGCCCTGATGTGGGCGGCCCGGGCGTCGAGCGGCGCGCTGATCCTCGGGGTGGTGCTGCACCAGAGCCCCGGCGGGACGCCGTCGGCCGGGCTGCAGGCCGCGCTGGCCACCAGCGAGACGCTCATCGCCGCGATCCAGCGGGAGCTCCCGGCGGCGACGCGATGACCGCCGTGACCGAACCGATCACCGTGCCGCCCGCGCCGGAGCGTCGTCCCGGCCCCTGGCGGCGTGGCCGCGTCATCGCGGTGTTCGCCGTGCTGACGGCGGTGCTGCTGCTCGCGCACCCGCTGGTGCCGAACTGGGCGGGCAACGCCGGTTCGCTGCTGGAGACCGTCCTGCCCTGGGCCGGCTTGCTCGTGGTCCCGCTGCTCGTGGCGGCGCTGATCCGGCGTTCGGCACTGGCGTTGGTGGCGCTGCTGCTGCCCGCGCTCGTCTGGGGCGGGTCGTTCGGCGGCCGCGTCTTCGACAAGCGGGAGAGCGGCGGGAACTTCACGATCGTCTCGCACAACGTCAACGACGAGAACCCGGACCCGGCGGGCACCGCGCGCGCCCTGGCGGCGTCCGGCGCGCAGGTGATCGCGCTGGAGGAGCTGAAGCGGTCCGAGGTGCCGAAGTACGAGGACGCGCTCGCCGCGGCGTACCCGCACCACTCGGTGCAGGGGACGGTCGGGATCTGGAGCACTTACCCGATCCACGACACGGAACCGGTGGCGATCATGCCGTGGACCCGGGCTCTTCGGACCACTGTGGACAGTCCACAAGGGCCGGTCGCGGTGTACGTGGCGCACCTGCCGTCGGTGCGGGTGCGGCTCGACTCGGGCTTCACGGCGAACGGCCGCGACACCGCGCTCGGCCTGCTCGCCGACGCTCTTGCGGCCGAAACGGCGTCACGCAAGGTCCTGGTCGGCGACTTCAACGGCACGACCGACGACCGCGCGCTCACCCCGATCACGAGCCGGATGCAGGCGGCCCAGGACGAGGCCGGCGACGGCTTCGGCTTCAGCTGGCCGGCTTCGCTGCCGCTGGCCCGGATCGACCAGATCTTCGTGACCGGCGTCCGCCCGGTGGCGGCCTGGACCCTCCCCGCGACCGGCTCCGACCACCTCCCGGTCGCCGCGACCCTGACCCTGTAACCCCGCGCGTCCAGACCCGCAACCCGCGTGAGTTAGCCCGTAACTCGCGTGCGTGGGGCCGTAACTCGCGTGATCGGGGCCGTAACTCGCGAGTTCCGGCTTCAGTCACGTGAGTTCCGGCCTTGATCACGCGAGTCGCGGGTCTGAACACGGTGGTGACGGGTTTGAACACGGCGGTCGTGGCCGGTGGTGGTGGGTTCTTCACCGAAACCGCTGGTCGAACGCGTCGAAATCGCCGGTGGACCGGCGGGGCACGTGACGAGACCGTTACGCGGGCCGGGCTTGACCGGACGAGTGTTATCGCTAACACTGACTCCTCGCCGTCACCTGAACGAGTGACGGGGACCACGCCGATATGGACGAAAGGGGCAGTCGGTGGCCGAACGATCCCGCCCTGGCGGCCCCCTGAACGGGACCCGGCAGCCGAGCCTGACCGACGTCGCCGGCCGCGCCGGCGTCTCGCACATGACCGTGTCGCGCGTCATCAACGGGACCGGCCCGGTACGGCCCGCGACCCGCGCCCGGGTGCTCGCCGCGATCGAGGAACTGGGCTACCGCCCGAACTCCGCGGCCCGCGCGCTGGTCACCGGGCGCACCGGCACCCTCGGCGTGCTCGCGCTCGAGTCCAATCTGTACGGTCCGGCCAGCACGCTCTACGGCATCGAGAACGCCGCCCGCGAAGCCGGGTTCGCCATCACGATCTCCAGCGTCAGCCGCCCCGGCCGGTCGTCGATCGCGGACGCCGTCGAGAACCTGCGCGGCCAGGCGGTCGAAGGCATCATCGTCATCGCGCCGCACGTCACCGCCGGCCGGGCCCTGGAAGCCGCGCCCGAGGACATCCCGGTCGTCGCCGTCGGCGGCGGGGACGACGCGCCGGTCCCGGTGATCGCCGTCGACCAGCGCGACGGCGCCCGCCGCGCCACCGAACACCTCCTCGCCCTGGGCCACCGCACGGTCTGGCACGTCGCCGGACCGGAGGACTGGCTGGAGGCCCGCGACCGCGAGGCCGGCTGGCGCGAGACCCTCGAACGCCACGGCGCCCCGGTGCCCAAGGTCGTCCGCGGCGACTGGAGCTCGCGCTCCGGCTACGACGCCGGAAGGGTGCTGGCCGGGGAAAAGGACCTGGACGCCGTGTTCGCCGGCAACGACCAGATGGCCCTCGGCCTGCTGCGCGCGTTCGCCGAAGCCGGGATCTCGGTGCCGCGCGACGTCCGCGTCGCGGGCTTCGACGACGTGCCCGAAGCGGCGTACTTCACGCCGCCGCTGACCACGGTCCGGCAGGACTTCATCGAACTCGGCCGGCGCACGTTCGGCCTGCTCGTCGCGCGGATGAGCGGCGGCGAACGGCACGACCGCGCGCTGGTCGCGCCCGAGCTGATCGTGCGCGAGAGCACCGGACCGCGATAGCGGACCCCGGCTGATCCCCTGTGCGTCCCTGTGACTGTTAGCGCTAACAGAAGGAAGTGAACCGGCAGTGTCAGCAGAACCCCTCGTCGTCGGCATCGACTACGGCACGCTCTCCGGGCGCGCGGTCGTCGTGCGCGTGCGGGACGGTGCCGAGCTGGGCAGCGCCGTGACCGAGTACCGCCACGGCGTCGTCGACCGCGAGCTCCCGGCGACCGGGCGGACGCTGCCGCCGGAGTGGGCGCTGCAGGTGCCCTCGGACTACGTCGAGGTGCTGCGCACCTCCGTCCCCGCCGCCCTGGCCGCGGCCGGCGCGGACCCCGCCGACGTCGTCGGCGTCGCCACCGACTTCACCGCCTGCACGATGGTTCCGGCCACAGTGGACGGAACGCCGCTGTGCGAGCTGCCGGAGTTCGCGGCCGAGCCGCACGCGTACGTGAAGCTCTGGCGCCACCACGCCGCCCAACCGCAGGCCGACCGGATCAACGAGCTGGCCCGGGCGCGCGGCGAGAAGTGGCTGCCGCGCTACGGCGGGCTGATCTCGTCGGAGTGGGAGTTCGCCAAGGGCCTCGAAGTGTTCGAAGAGGCGCCGGACGTCTACGCGGCGATGCGGCACTGGGTCGAGGCGGCGGACTGGATCGTCTGGCAGCTGACCGGCACCTACGTCCGCAACGCCTGCACGGCCGGCTACAAGGGCATCCTGCAGGACGGCCAGTACCCCAGCCGCGACTTCCTCCGCGAACTGGCACCGGGCTTCGAGTCCTTCGTGGCCGACAAGCTCGACCACCCGCTCGGGCAGCTGGGCTCGCGCGCCGGGTCCCTCACCGCCGAAGCCGCCGCCTGGACCGGCCTGCCCGAGGGGATCGCGGTCGCCGTCGGCAACGTCGACGCGCACGTCACCGCGCCCGCCGCGCGGGCCGTCGAGCCCGGGCAGCTGGTCGCGATCATGGGCACCTCGACGTGCCACGTCGTCAACGGCGCCGACCTGCGCGAGGTCCCCGGCATGTGCGGCGTCGTCGACGGCGGGATCGTGCCCGGGCTGTGGGGGTACGAAGCCGGCCAGAGCGGCGTCGGCGACATCTTCGGCTGGTTCGCCGAGCACTTCGCGCACGACGACCACGAGCAGCTCACCCGGCTCGCGGCCCGGCAGGAGGTCGGCGAACACGGCCTGCTCGCGCTGGACTGGCACAGCGGCAACCGCTCGGTGCTGGTCGACCACGACCTCTCCGGCGTGCTCGTCGGGCAGACCCTGGCCACCCGCGCCGAGGACGTCTACCGCGCACTGCTGGAGGCCACCGCGTTCGGTACCCGCAAGATCATCGAGACGTTCACCGAGGCCGGCATCCCGATCACCGAGCTGATCGTGGCGGGCGGGCTGACGAAGAACGCCCTGCTGATGCAGATCTACGCCGACGTCACCAACCTCCCGCTGTCGGTCGTCGGCTCGGCGCAGGCACCCGCGCTCGGCTCCGCGATCCACGCCGCCGTCGCGGCCGGGGCCTACCCGGACATCCGCGCGGCGGCCGAGGCGATGGGCTCGGCCCGCTCCGCCGTCTACCAGCCGGTGCCCGCAAACGTCACTGCCTACGACGAGCTGTACGCCGAGTACACGACCCTGCACGACTACTTCGGCCGCGGCGCCAACGACGTCATGCACCGCCTGGCGGCCCGCCGCCGAGCGGTCGCGAAAGGACGGTCCTGATGTCCCTGACCGGCGAAGTCCTCGACACCGTCGCGGAGCTGCGGGCGACCGTGGCGAGCCTGCACGGCGAGCTGACCCGCAACGCGCTGGTCATCTGGACCGCGGGCAACGTCTCGGCGCGGGTGCCCGGCCGGGACCTGCTGGTCATCAAGCCCTCCGGCGTGTCCTACGACGACCTGTCGGCCGACACCATGGTCGTCACCGACCTGCACGGTGAGCTGGTGCACGGTGAGCTGGCGCCGTCGTCCGACACCGCCGCGCACGCCTACGTCTACCGCGAGATGCCGGAGATCGGCGGCGTCGTCCACACGCACTCGACCTACGCGACGGCGTGGGCCGCGCGTGGCGAGCCGATCCCGTGCGTGCTCACGATGATGGCCGACGAGTTCGGCGGCGACGTCCCGGTCGGGCCGTTCGCGCTGATCGGTGACGACTCGATCGGCCGCGGCATCGTCGAGACGCTGCGCACGAGCCGGTCGAAGGCCGTGCTGATGCGCAGCCACGGCCCGTTCACCGTCGGCCGCACCGCCCGCGACGCCGTGAAGGCGGCGGTGATGGTCGAGGACGTCGCCCGCACCGTGCACAAGGCCTTCGAGCTGGGCACGCCCGAACCCCTGCCGCCCGAGGACGTCGACCGGCTCTACGCCCGGTACCAGAACGTCTACGGCCAGCACTGATCTCGATGAGGAGAACGATGACTTCCGCGGCCAAACCGCAGCTCTGGTTCCTGACCGGGAGCCAGGCCCTCTACGGCGAGGAGACCCTCGAGCAGGTCGCCGGCCAGTCCCTGCGCATCCAGCAGCTCCTGGCGGGCGCCGGCGGGCTGCCGGCCGAGATCGTCGGCAAGCCGGTGCTGACCGAGGCCTCGTCGATCCGCCGGGTGCTGCAGGAGGCCAACGCCGACGCCGCGTGCGTCGGCGTGATCGCCTGGATGCACACCTTCTCGCCGGCGAAGATGTGGATCACCGGGCTGGACGCGCTGCGCAAGCCGTTGCTGCACCTGCACACCCAGCTCAACGAGGCGCTCCCGTGGTCCACGATCGACATGGACTTCATGAACCTCAACCAGGCCGCGCACGGCGACCGCGAGTTCGGGTACGTCCAGACGCGGCTCGGCATCCCGCGCAAGACCGTGGCCGGGCACGTCACCGACCCGGTCGTCGTGGCCCGGATCGACGCCT
Organism: Amycolatopsis sp. cmx-8-4; assembly: GCF_046548675.1. Taxonomy (NCBI): domain Bacteria; kingdom Bacillati; phylum Actinomycetota; class Actinomycetes; order Pseudonocardiales; family Pseudonocardiaceae; genus Amycolatopsis; species Amycolatopsis sp. cmx-8-4. The sequence continues at coordinate 348,388 of NZ_JAEBDZ010000007.1, read as the reverse complement.
GGGCGCGTGCCGCGATCGGCGCGGCTCACCTGCGGAACCTGCGACTGGCCCGGTTCGGCGACAACATGCGCGACGTCGCGGTCACCGAGGGGGACAAGGTCGAGGCCGAGCGGCGGTTCGGCGTCTCGGTCAACACCTACGGCGTCAACGACCTGGTCGAGCTGGTCGACAGTGTGTCCGATGTGGACGATCTGCTGGAGCGGTACGCCGAGGACTACGCCATTGTACCGGAGCTGGCCGCCGGAGGAGCGCGGAACGAGTCGCTGCGCTACGCGGCGAAGATCGAGGCCGGGCTGCGGAAATTCCTCGACGACGGCGGGTTCGGCGCGTTCACGACGAACTTCGAGGACCTCGGCGGCCTCCGGCAGCTGCCAGGCCTGGCGGTCCAGCGGCTGATGGCCGACGGCTACGGCTTCGGCGGCGAAGGCGACTGGAAGACGTCCGCGCTGCTGGCCGCGGTCAAGGCGATGGGCACCGGCACCGGGCGCGGGACGTCGTTCATGGAGGACTACACCTACCACTTCGGGCCGGGCACGCCGAAGATCCTCGGCGCGCACATGCTCGAGGTCTGCCCCAGCATCGCCGCCGCGACGCCGTCGTGCGAGATCCACCCGCTGGGCATCGGCGGCCGCGAAGATCCGGTCCGGCTGGTGTTCGACGCCGCCCCCGGGCCCGGCGTCACCCTCGGCCTGGTCGACGTCGGCGACCGGTTCCGCCTGGTGGCCAACGAGATCGACGTCGTCCCGCCCGACGAGCCGCTGCCGAACCTGCCGGTGGCGCGGGCGGTGTGGCAGCCCGCGCCGACCTTGGCGACGTCCGCGGAGTCGTGGATCACCGCGGGCGGCCCGCACCACACCGTGCTCACGCAGGCCGTGGGCACCGAGACGCTGCGGGACTTCGCGAACCTGCTCGGCGTCGAGCTGCTCGTGATCGACGCGGCCACCACTTCGCACGACTTCGCGGACCGCATTCGCTGGAACCAGGCGTATTACCGGCTCGCACAGGGCTTCTGAGAAAGGAAGAGGAACAATGAAGTTCACCAGAACAATGGCGGGGATCGCCGCCGCGGGGCTCGTGCTCGCGCTGTCGGCGTGCGGTTCGAGCCAGAAGACCGCCGACCAGGCACCGGCCGCCAGTGCCGGTGGCGCGGCGGGCAGCCTGGTCGGCGTCACCATGCCGACCAAGTCGTCGGAACGCTGGATCCACGACGGTGACAACATCAAGGCCGCACTGGAGAAGCTCGGGTACAAGGTCGACCTGCAGTACGCCGAGAACGACATCCCGACGCAGGTCAACCAGATCGAGAACCAGATCACCAAGGGCGCGAAGCTCCTGGTCATCGCCTCGATCGACGGCACCGCGATCACCACGCAGCTGCAGGAGGCCGCCGACAAGAAGATCCCGGTGATCGCCTACGACCGGCTGATCCGCAACTCGCCGAACGTCGACTACTACGCCACCTTCGACAACTTCAAGGTCGGCGTCGACCAGGCGAACTCGCTGGTCAAGGGCCTCGGCACCGGCGCCGGTCCGTTCAACGTCGAACTGTTCGCCGGCTCGCCCGACGACAACAACGCGACGTTCTTCTTCAACGGCGCGATGTCCGTGCTCAAGCCGCTGATCGACAGCGGCAAGCTCGTCGTCAAGAGCGGCCAGACCGACTTCGCCCGCGCGGCGATCCTGCGCTGGGACCCGGCCACCGCGCAGCAGCGCATGGAGAACCTGCTCACCTCGACCTACACCGGCGGCGCCAAGGTTTCCGGTGTCCTCTCGCCGTACGACGGCCTGTCGATCGGCATCCTCTCGGCGCTGAAGAGCAACGGCTACGGCTCCGCCGGCCAGCCGTACCCGGTGGTCACCGGGCAGGACGCCGAGGTCGCGTCGGTCAAGTCCATCATCGCCGGCGAGCAGTACTCGACGATCTTCAAGGACACCCGCATCCTCGCCGACACCACGGTGAAGATGGCCGACGCCGCGCTCAAGGGCGGCAAGCCCGAGGTCAACAACACCACCGACTACGACAACGGCAAGAAGGTCGTGCCGTCGTTCCTGCTGCAGCCGGTGACCGTGGACAAGGCGAACTACCAGAAGGAGCTCGTCGACTCCGGCTACTACACGGCAGGTCAGCTGAAATGACCGAACTGCTCGGCATGCGCGGGATCACCAAGACCTTCCCCGGGGTGAAGGCGCTGTCGGACGTCACGCTGTCGGTGAACAGCGGCGAGATCCACGCGATCTGCGGGGAGAACGGTGCCGGGAAGTCCACCTTGATGAAGGTGCTTTCCGGCGTCTACCCGCACGGGACGTACGACGGCGAGATCCACTTCGACGGGCAGCGGTGTGAGTTCGGTTCGGTGCGCGACAGTGAGCGGCGCGGAATCGTGATCATCCACCAGGAGCTCGCGCTGTGCGGGCAGCTTTCGATCGCGGAGAACATCTTTCTCGGCAACGAACGGAACAAGCGGGGCTGGATCGACTGGAACCGCACCAACCACGAGGCCGACGCGCTCCTGAAGCGCGTCGGCCTCGCGGAGGCCCCCGTGACGCCGGTGCGGGACCTCGGCGTCGGCAAGCAGCAGCTCGTCGAGATCGCCAAGGCACTGTCCAAAGAGGTCCGGTTGCTGATCCTCGACGAGCCGACCGCGGCGCTCAACGACGAGGATTCGGCGCACTTGCTGGAGCTGCTGCGCGAACTGCGGGCCGACGGCGTCACGTGCGTGATCATCTCGCACAAGCTCGGCGAGGTGACCGCGATCGCCGACACCGTCACGATCCTGCGGGACGGGCGCACCATCGACACCCTCGACGCGGCCGGCCTGACCGAGGAACGCATCATCACCGGCATGGTCGGGCGCGACCTCGAACACCGGTTCCCGCCCCGGGAGCCGGACATCGGCGACGAGGTGCTGCGGATCGAGGACTGGACGGTGCACAGCCCGACCCAGGCGGGCCGGGTGGTCGTCGACCGCGCGAACCTCAGCCTGCGCCGCGGCGAGGTCGTCGGGCTGGCCGGGCTGATGGGCGCCGGCCGCACCGAGCTCGCGATGAGCGTGTTCGGCCGCTCGTACGGCAAGGACATCTCGGGGCGGGTGTTCAAGCACGGCGAGGAGATCGACGTCCGGACGGTGCGCGACGCCGTCCGCCACGGCATCGCCTACGCCACCGAGGACCGCAAGCGCTACGGGCTCAACCTCATCGAGGACGTCCAGCGCAACGTGTCCGCGGCGGGGTTGGGCAAGCTGGCCAAGCGGGGCTGGGTCAACGAGCACGCCGAGCACGACACGGCCAACGGGTTCCGCCGGGACCTGCGGATCAAGGCGCCGACCGTGCACAGCGTGACCGGGAAGCTCTCCGGCGGCAACCAGCAGAAGGTCGTGCTGGCCAAATGGATCTTCACCGACCCGGATGTGCTGATCCTCGACGAGCCGACCCGCGGCATCGACGTCGGCGCGAAGTTCGAGATCTACTCGATCATCAACGAACTGGCCGCGCAGGGGAAGGCCGTGCTGGTCATCTCCTCCGAGCTGCCGGAGCTGCTCGGGCTCTGCGACCGGATCTACGCGCTGTCGGCCGGGCGGATCACCGGCCAGGCGACCCGTGAACAAGCCACCCAGGAACTGCTCATGCACTACATGACGAAGGAACGGGAATGACCACGACCGAAGCGCGGCCCGACGCGCCACCGGTCGAGCACTCCGCCCGGCGGATCTCGATCAACCCGCGCCAGAGCGGCATCTACGTCGCGTTCGCGCTGATCGTGGTGCTGTTCGAGGTGCTCACCGGTGGTGCGCTGCTGGAGCCGCAGAACATCTCCAACATCATCGTGCAGAACTCCTACGTGCTGATCCTCGCGATCGGGATGATCCTGGTGATCATCTCCGGGCACATCGACCTGTCGGCCGGGTCGGCGGTCGCGATGACCGGCGCGGTGTCGGCGGTGCTGATGGTGAACTGGCACCTGCCGTGGTTCCTCGCGGTGCTGATCACGCTCGTCGTCGGCGCCGTGATCGGTGCCTGGCAGGGCTACTGGGTCGCCTACTTCGGGATCCCGGCGTTCATCGTGACGCTGGCGGGGATGCTCGTGTTCCGCGCGCTGACCCTGACGGTGCTGGGCAACCAGGGCATCGGCCCGTTCCCGGACGCGATCCGCACGTTGTCGAACGGCTTCACCGACGGCTACCTGGGCAACATCGCCCTCGGCCCGCTCGGCGGCGCCGACCTGGTGTCGCTGCTCGCCGGGGTCGCGGCCGTCGCCGGGATCGCGTTCACCCAGTGGCGCAAGCGCTCGGCCCGGCTGGGGTACGGCCAGGACGTCGACCCGTTCGCGATCTTCGTGCTGAAGATCGCCGGCGTGGCGGTGGTGGTGCTCGCGCTGGTGGTGCAGCTGGCCCGGTTCAAGAACCTGCCGTGGGTGCTGATCCTGCTGGCGGCGCTGGTGCTCGGCTACTCGCTGGTGGCCGGCAAGTCGGTGTTCGGCCGGCACATCTACGCCATCGGTGGCAACCTGCAGGCCGCGACGCTCTCGGGCGTCAAGGTCAAGTCGGTGACGTTCTGGATCTTCGTCAACATGGGCGTGCTGGCGGCCCTGGCCGGGATCATCTTCGCCGGCCGGTTGAACCAGGCGGGCCCGACGGCGGGCGTCAACTTCGAGCTGGACGCGATCGCGGCGGCGTTCATCGGCGGCGCGGCGGTGCAGGGCGGCGTCGGCAAGGTGGTCGGCGCGATCACCGGCGGCCTGATCATGGCGGTCATCAACAACGGCATGTCCCTGATCGGCGCCCCGAGCGAGCGGGTGATGCTGGTGAAGGGCGTCGTCCTGCTGGCCGCGGTGGCCTACGACATCTGGACGAAGCGCCGCGCCGCTTCCTAGGCCCCGCACCGAAAGCCGTGAAGGCCTCCTTGCCGGCTGTTATGGCCGGTAAGGAGGCCTTCACGGCTTTCAGCCTGCTACTGCGAGCACTTGCGGCCGCTGTTGATGCACTTGACGACCTGGTTCATCAGGCACTGGCCCATGACGTTGGCGAAGTCGTCGTGGTCCGAGCGGGGGTTGTGGCTCTCCTGCGGGAAAGCGTCCACTTTGTACTGGCCCTTGACCTGGATGTCGTGCGGGATGTTGTAGACGAGCTTGATCACCAGCTGCGGCACGTTCTTGAAGCCCTGCGGGCACTTGCCCTGCTGGTCGGCGAACACGATGTGCGTGCGGTGGTTCGTGCTGTCGATGTTCTTGCCGTCCCAGCAGTTCGGGAAGGCGTGGATCCGCTCGACCTTGCTGTTGGCCGGGCAGATCGGGTAGTGATCGGTCAGCCGGTCCTCGAAGCCGGTGCAGGTCCAGCTCGGCCGGGCGTTGGCCGGGCCGTTGGTGCTCTGCTTCGCGTCCCCGTAGAGGATGCGCAGGAACTGCGGCATCGCGACGACCTTCCGCGCGCCACCACTGGTGAACGTGATGGTCGCGGACTGGACGCGCTGGATCTCGCCGTCGTTGCCGGCGACCTCGTTCTTGTCGTTCACACCGGGCAGTTCCGCGGCCGCGCCGTCGGTCTGCTTCTGCTGCTTCTGGCCGGCCGAGGCGTTCTTGTCGCCGTTGGTGGCCTGGCCGCCGTTGTCGAGGCCGCCCTGGCCGCCCTGCTTGAGCGCGCACGCGGCGAGCCCGCCGAGGTTCGTCGGCTTGGCCGCGTTGCGCCCGATCGCGATGGCGATCCGGTCGAGCACGGCGGTCCGCTTGTCCTTGAGCGGGCCCACGACGGCGTTCTGGACGTCCTGCGGCGTCTTCAGGTCACCCTTGGCGATCCGCTTGTTCGCCTCGTCGATCTGCTGGTCGATCAGCGTGAGGTTGCGGTTCACCTCGTCCATCGCCTGGTCGGGGACGTCTTCGGGCAGCTGGCTCGCGACGTCCGGGCAGTCGACCTGCGTGGACGTGTTGTCCTTGGCCGCGCCGGCGCGATCGCTCGCCGGCACGCTGGCCGGCGGGTTCGCCTCGGCTTCTTCGTCTTCACCGGTGTCGATGCGTACGACCGGCCAGAAGTAGGCGGACTTGTCGCCGTTCTTGCAGGTCGTGCCGGCCTTCGACAGGCTCTTGTTGTTCGAGTCGGCGTTCGTGGAGAGGTTGCCGACGTAGTCGTGCAGGTGCTGGGCGCCGTTGCGGATGCCCGGTTGCGCGATGAAGTTGTCGGGGTTGAAGTGGCCGTTCTCGTTGCGGCCGCAGTTCACCGTGAACGTGCCGCGCGCGCCTTTCTGCTGCAGCGCCTTGTTCACGAAGTTGCCGGCGGGGACCTTCGCGATGTCCAGGAAGAACGACGGGTCGGCGGGGTCGGCGCTGGCTTCACCGGTCTTGCCGGCGGTGGTCGCGACGACGATGCCGCCGACGGCGATCGCGAGAGCGAGACCGCCGGTGGCGATCTTCGTTCTGCGGGAGACGCGGTGCCGGCCCGTGGCGGGGGATCGGGACATGGAGTTGTTCACCTCGTTAGGTTTTCCGGGTACGGCGAAGAAAGCTGCGTGCCCGGCTGGGAGAACGCGCGGAACCCGGGGGAGTGGCACCGCGCGCGGTTGTCGGGGACCGCGCCCGGTGTCACTGGTTCCGGCATTGGCTGAAACGGCCAGAAGCCGGGGGTGGTTCAAACCGCGATTCCGCCGTTATCGTTTCGTTATCTTAGGTTCGGTCGCTACTGTTCAGGTGACGCGAGCCGGGGGACGGATGACTGCTGTGTGGTCGTTGACGGAGCTGGAGGTCGTGTTCCGGCTGTGCTGGGACGAGCGGACCTGCGATCCGTCGGACGCGTGGGACGCGGCGAACCCCGCCGGCGGGCACTGCAGCGTCACCGCGATGGCCGTGGCGGAACTCCTCGGCGGCGTCCTGCTCTGCTCGGAGGTGTTCCGGCCCGACGGTGAGCGCGCCGGCCTGCACTACTGGAATCGCCTGCCCAGCGGTCTGGAACTCGACCTCACCCGGGAACAGTTCCGCGACGGCGAGCAGCTCGGCCCGGTGTCCGAGCACGAGCCGATCCGCCGTCCGACCGCCCGGATGGCGACGCGCTACGACCTCTTCGCGGCCCGCGTGCGCGCCCGGCTGGGTGGCTCGGTGCCGGAGGGAATCCCGGCCTGACGGCGTCGATCCGCTCCGCGGCCACCCGCTGAACGAGTCGTGCCACGATGGCCGCATGGCTCAGGAAACGAGTGAATACGACGGTTTCGCCGAGGCCTACACGGTCGAGAACGAGACCAGCCTGATGAACGCCTACTACGAACGCCCCGCGACCCTGGCGCTCGCCGGCGACGTGACCGGCCGGCGGATCCTCGACGCCGGCTGCGGCTCGGGCCCGCTCTTCGCGGCGCTGCGGGACCGCGGTGCCGTCGTGTCCGGCTTCGACCAGAGCGCCGCGATGCTGGACCAGGCGCGGAAACGGCTCGGCGACGACACGGACCTGCGCGTCGCCGACCTGGCCGACCCGCTGCCCTTCCCCGATGACGTCTTCGACGACGTCATGGCGTCCCTGGTGCTGCACTACCTGGAGGACTGGACACCGACACTCGCCGAACTGCGGCGCGTGCTGCGCCCCGGCGGCCGGCTCATCGCGTCGGTCAACCACCCGATGATGATCAACCTCACGCACCGTCAGGAAGGCCCCAGGCCCGACTACTTCGAGCGCTACACCTGGACCGACACGTTCGTCATGCGGGGCCAGGCCTGTCGGATGACCTTCTGTAACCGGCCCTTGCACGCGATGACCGATGCCTTCACCGAAGCCGGGTTCCGGATCGCCGTCATCCACGAGCCGCACCCGGTGCCGGAGGCGCGTGAGGTGTACCCCGACGACTTCCCGATCCTCGACACCTTCCCGAGCTTCCTGTTCTTCGTCCTCGAGGCCGGCTAGAGCCGCAGGCGGTCGCCCAGGTCGCGGATGTAGGCCGGGTCGCCGCTGCCCAGGTCCAGCTGGCGGTGGCGTTCCGCGGCGAACGCTCGGCCCAGTGCCGTCCGGTCCGATGTGGACATCGTGGCGCGCAGATCGTTCAGCAGCCCGCGTTCCTCGCCGCGGACGTGGGTGTCGACGAGGTTTTCCAGGCGCTGCAACGCCTTCTCGAAGTCGTCGGGGTCGAGGGCGGCCAGGAGGTCGTCGGCGAACAGCTCGCCGGGTGCTTCCGGGCGGACGATGCGCTCGGTCGCCGTCGCGTGGGCGACCAGCAGCGCCGCCAGCTCGGCGACCAGGGCCGGGCGGTCGGCTTCGGTGTTGCGCAGGTCGCGGAACAGCTGCTCGAACCGGCGGTGGTCGGCCAGCAGGACCTCGACCAGGTCCGAGCCGGGCGCGACGGCGGCCGGGCCGGGGCGCATCCAGCCGAACGTCAGCTCGACGGCCTGGCGCCAGTGGCCGTACTCGGTGGTGCGCCGCGCCGGGTCCATCGCCGGCAGCCACTGCCCGGCCCGGTGCCAGTTGCGCCGCAGGCCTTCCAGGTCCGGCCAGTACCCGACCGACAACCCGGCCGCGTAGGCCGCGCCGAGCGACACCGTCTCGGCCACCATGGGGCGGACGACCGGCACGTCGAGGACGTCGGCGACGAACTGCATGAGCAGGTTGTCCGCCGTCATCCCGCCGTCGACCTTGAGCGTCTTCAGCGCCAGGCCGGAGTCGGCGTTCATCGCGTCGACGACCTCGCGGGTCTGCCAGCCGGTCGCCTCCAGCACCGCCCGCGCGAGGTGGCCCTTGGTGATGTACGACGTCAGCCCGGCGATCACGCCGCGCGCTTCGCTGTGCCAGTGCGGCGCGAAGAGCCCGGAGAACGCGGGGACGATGTAGCAGCCGCCGTTGTCCTCGACCGTCCGGGCCAGGGTCTCGATCTCCGGCGCGCTGCCGATCAGCTCGAGGCCGTCGCGGAACCACTGCACCAGCGACCCGGTGACGGCGATCGAGCCTTCCAGGGCGTACACGGCGGGCTCGTCGCCGATCTTGAAGCCGACGGTCGTGAGCATGCCGTGGGTGGACAGCACCGGCGTCGGACCGGTGTTGAGGAGCAGGAAGCTGCCGGTGCCGTAGGTGCACTTCGCCTCGCCGGGCGCGAAGCAGGTCTGGCCGAACAGCGCGGCCTGCTGGTCGCCGAGCGCGGCGGCGATCCGGATGCCGGGCACGACGCGGCTGGTGGTGCCGTACACCTCGGTCGAGGAGCGGATCTCCGGCAGCATCGCGCGCGGGACGTCGAAGAAGTCGAGCAGCTCGACGTCCCAGTTCAGCGTGCGCAGGTTCATCAGCATGGTGCGCGAGGCGTTGGTGACGTCGGTGACGTGCACGCCGCCCTCGGCGCCGCCGGTGAGGTTCCAGATGAGCCAGCTCTCGATGGTGCCGAAGAGGACGTCGCCGCGCTCGGCGCGCTCGCGCAGGCCGGGGGCGCGGTCCAGGAGCCAGCGGATGCGGGGCGCCGAGAAGTAGGTGGCCAGGGGGAGGCCGCACAGCTGCCGGACGCGGTCCGCGCCGGGCTCGCGGGCGAGCTGGTCGAGCATGGCGTCGGTGCGGGTGTCCTGCCAGACGATCGCGCGTCCGACCGGGTTGCCGGTGCGCCGGTCCCACACGACGGTGGTCTCGCGCTGGTTGGCGATGCCCAGGCCGACGACCTGGTCCGCGGTCGCCCCGGCGTCGGCGAGGGCCTGCGGGACGATCCGGGACACGTTGCGCCAGATCTCGGTGGCGTCGTGCTCGACCCAGCCGGGCCGGGGGAAGTGCTGCTGGTGCTCCCGCTGCACGACGGACACGAGCCGGCCGCGGGCGTCGAACAGGATGCACCGGGTGGAGGTGGTGCCCTGGTCGATGGACATCACGTACCGCTGGACCACGGACGCACCTCCTTCACGATCGAGTGGCCGCGCCGGCTCGGCGGTGCGGCCGGGCGCTGCGCGCTTCTCGCGCTCGAGGGAACGGGCCCAGGGCCGCGATGCCGACGACCGCGGCGCCCCGGAAGGGCCAACACACTGCCGGCAGCGGCGAACACACTGCCGGCAGCGGCCAACACAACGCCGCCAGCGGCCAACACGCTGCCCGGAGTGGCCAACACGCTGCCCGGAAGGGCCAACACACCGAGGCTCGCGCCGTGTTGGCCGTTCCGGGCGTTGTGTTGGCCGTTGCGGGCGGGGTCCCGGGCGCCGTCATGGCGCGGTGGCCGGGTCACCATCGGGACGCGCCCAGGTCGCGGGACACCGCGCGGGCCGCGTCGCGGACGTGGCCCAGCAAGCGAGGGGCGGGGCTGCCGTCGGGCTCGCAGATGCGGTCCGCGGCTCCCGACACGCCGATCGCGCCGACCACGATCCCGCCGTGGCCGCGGATCGGGGCGGCGATGCCCGCCTCATCCGAGATCATCTCACCGTTCTCCGCCGCCCAGCCCGCTTCACGGACCTTCGCGCACTCGCGCTTGATCGCCGTCTGGGTGACCAGCGTGCGGCGCGTGTAGGCCTCCGTGGTGGCCTTCAACGTCGTGTCGTAGGCCAGCAGGACCTTGCCGAGCGACGTCGCGTGCAGCGGTAGCAGCGTGCCGACGTCCAGGGTCTGCAGGCTGTCGTCCGGGCGGAACACGTGGTGCACGACCAGCACCCGGCCCTCCAGCGGCGCGCCGATCCGGACCGCCTCGCCGCTGCGGGACGCCAGCGCGTCGGCCCAGTTGATCGCGCGGGAGCGCAGCTCGTTGACGTCCAGGTAGCTCGTGCCCAGGTGCAGCAGCGTGGCGCCGAGCTGGTACTTGCCCGTGTCGCGGTCCTGCTCGACGAACCCGACGCCCTGCAGCGTCCGCAGGATGCCGTGCGCCGTGCCCTTGGCCAGTTCGAGGGATTCGGCGATCTCGCCGACGCCGAGACGGCCCGAGCCCCGCGCCAGCAGCCGCAGGATCGCGGCCGCGCGCTCGATGGACTGGATCGGACCCGGCACGCCGGTGACCCTAGCCCGACCGGCCCCGATTCGACAATGTCGAACATCGTCTTCGCCCGTTCGACAATGCCGACCGGCCTCCGTTGACCCGCTGTGACGGGCGGGCTTGGCTGGACGAACCAGGGGGAACTGGTCCTTTGTGGAGGAAGCAATGGTGCGAAACCTCAAGGCCCACGGACTCGGCGGCGAAATGGCCGCGGAGTTCGTGGGGACGATGATCCTCATCCTGTTCGGGTGCGGGGTGGTGGCGCAGGTCGCCGCCGCGGGCATCGGGGACCACGACAGCATCGCCTGGGCGTGGGGCATCGGCGTCACGCTCGGTGTCTACGTCGCTTCACGGGTGAGTGGCGCGCACCTCAACCCGGCCATCACCGTCGCGCTCGCCGTGTTCAAGGGGTTCTCCTGGCGCAAGGTCGCCCCCTACGCCCTCGCGCAGACCGCCGGCGCGTTCGTCGCCGCCATGCTGGTGCGCTGGAACTACACCGAGGTCCTGACCGCCAAGGACCCCGGCCTGACGATCAAGACCCAGGGGGTGTTCTCCACCCTGCCGGGCAACGGCACGCTCCCGGTGGGTGACTGGGGAGCCTTCCGCGACCAGATCATCGGCACCGCGATCCTCGCCCTGGTCATCTTCGCCATCACCGACCTGCGCAACACCTCGCCCGGCGCCAACCTGGCCCCGGTCGTCATCGGCTTCCTGGTCGTGGCCATCGGCATGGCCTGGGGCACCGACGCCGGCTACGCGATCAACCCCGCCCGCGACTTCGGTCCGCGGCTCGCGTCCTGGCTCACCGGTTACGACACAGCGTTCACCGACCAGTACGGCTTCCCCTATTGGTGGATCCCGATCGTGGCACCGGTGATCGGCGCGGTCATCGGCGGCGCGATCTACAAGTACCTGATCGAGCGGTTCCTTCCGACGGACCAGTTCGACACCGTGTCTGCCAAGGACCTCGAGCCCGCTGCCTGAGAAGGGGAACACCCATGCCTGACTTCGTCGGCGCCGTAGACCAGGGCACCACCAGCACCCGTTTCATGATCTTCGACCACGGCGGCAACGAGATCGCCCGCCACCAGCTGGAGCACGAGCAGATCCTGCCCAAGCCCGGCTGGGTCGAGCACGACGCCACCGAGATCTGGGAACGCACCCGCTCGGTCATCGCCACCGCGCTCAACAAGGCCAACCTCACCGCGGGCGACCTGGCCTCGCTCGGCATCACCAACCAGCGCGAGACCACCGTCGTGTGGAACCGCCGCACCGGCCGCCCGTACGGCCACGCCATCGTCTGGCAGGACACCCGCACCGACCGGATCGCCTCGGCGCTGGAACGCTCCGGCAAGGGCGACGTCATCCGCCGCAAGGCCGGCCTCCCGCCCGCGACGTACTTCTCCGGCGGCAAGCTGCAGTGGATCCTCGAAAACGTCGACGGCGTCCGCGAAGCCGCCGAAGCGGGCGACGCGCTGTTCGGCACCACCGACTCGTGGCTCATCTGGAACCTCACCGGCGGCCCGGACGGCGGGGTCCACGTCACCGACCCGACCAACGCGTCGCGCACCATGCTGATGGACCTCGAAACCCTCGACTGGGACGACGAACTGCTGTCGTTCTTCGACGTCCCGCGCCGGATGCTGCCGAAGATCCGGCCGTCGTCGAACCCCGGCTTCTTCGGCACGACCCGCGCGGACGGCCCGTTCGGCGGCGAGATCCCGATCGCCGGCGTGCTCGGCGACCAGCAGGCGGCCACCGTCGGGCAGGTCTGCTTCCGGCCCGGCGAGGCCAAGAACACCTACGGCACCGGCAACTTCCTGCTGCTCAACACCGGTCACGAGCTGGTCCGCTCGAAGCACGGCCTGCTCACGACGCTGTGCTACCAGTTCGGCGACGAGAAGCCGGTCTACGCGCTGGAGGGCTCGATCGCCGTCACCGGCTCGGCCGTGCAGTGGCTGCGCGACCAGCTGGGCATCATCAGCGGCGCGGCGCAGAGCGAAAGCCTGGCCCGCCAGGTCGAGGACAACGGCGGCGTCTACTTCGTCCCGGCGTTCTCCGGCCTCTTCGCCCCCTACTGGCGGTCCGACGCGCGCGGCGCGATCGTCGGCCTGACCCGCGCGACGACCAACGCGCACATCGCCCGGGCGACGCTGGAAGCGATCTGCTACCAGACCCGCGACGTCGTCGACGCGATGCAGAACGACTCCGGCGTCACGCTCGACGTGTTGCGAGTGGACGGTGGCGTCACCGCGAACGAACTGTGCATGCAGCTGCAGGCGGACATCCTCGGCGTGCCGGTGTCGAAGCCGGTCGTCGCCGAGACCACCGCGCTCGGCGCCGCCTACGCGGCCGGGCTGGCCGTCGGCTTCTGGCGGTCGACCGACGAGCTGGAGCAGAACTGGAACGAGGACAAGCGCTGGGAGCCGTCGTGGACGGACGAGCAGCGCGCGGAGGGCTACGCGGGCTGGCAGAAGGCCGTCGGCCGGACGCTCGACTGGGTAGATGTGGAGTGAGGACAAGATGAAGAGGAACACCACGACACCGCTTTCCCCGGTGTACCGCGCGGAGACGCTGCGCAAGCTCGCCCGTGAAGAGGTCGACGTGCTCGTCGTCGGCGGGGGCGTGACCGGCGCGGGTGTCGCGCTCGACGCGGCGTCGCGCGGGCTGTCCGTCGCGCTGGTCGAGGCGCGGGACTTCGCCGCCGGGACGTCCAGCCGGTCGTCCAAGCTGATCCACGGCGGGCTGCGCTACCTGGAGCAGCTGGACTTCAAGCTGGTGCGCGAGGCGCTCAAGGAACGCGGCCTGCTGCTGCAGACCCTCGCCCCGCACCTGGTCCGGCCGGTGAAGTTCCTGGTGCCGCTGACGCACCGGGTGTGGGAGCGCGGGTACATCGGCGCCGGCGTCACGCTGTACGACACGCTCGGCGGGGCCCGCGCGCTGCCGCAGCACCGGCACCTGTCCAAGCGCGGCGCGTTCAAGGTGGCACCGGCCCTGGCCGACGACGCGCTGGTCGGCGCGATCCAGTACTACGACGCCCAGGTCGACGACGCGCGCCACACGATGACCATCGCGCGGACCGCCGCCGAGCAGGGCGCTTCGGTGCTGACGCGGGCGCGGGTGACGTCGTTGCTGCGTGACGGCGAGCGGGTCGTCGGCGCGAAGGTCGTGGACCGCGAGAGCGGCGCCGAGATCGAGGTGCGCGCTCGGACCGTCATCGCCGCCACCGGCGTGTGGAGCGACGACATGTCCGAGGCGGCCGGGATCCCCGCGCCGTTCACGGTGCGCGCGTCGAAGGGCGTCCACCTCGTGGTGCCGCGGGAGAAGATCGACCTCGACACCGGGTTGATCCTGCGGACCGAGAAGAGCGTGCTGTTCGTGATCCCGTGGGGCAAGCACTGGCTCGTCGGCACCACGGACACCGAGTGGGACCTCGACCGCGAGCACCCGGCGGCGAGCCGCGCGGACGTCGACTACGTGCTGGAGCACCTCAACGCCGTGCTGCGCACGCCGGTCACGCACGACGACATCGAAGGCGTCTACGCTGGCCTTCGCCCGCTGCTGGCGGCGAAGGCGGCCGCGACGACGAAGCTGTCGCGGGAGCACGCGGTGGCCCACCCCGTGCCGGGCCTGGTGATCGTGGCCGGCGGCAAGTACACGACCTACCGGGTGATGGCCGCCGACGCGGTCGACGTCGCGGTCGAGGAGGTCGGCCGGCCGACGCCGCCGTCGTGGACCGACCGGCTGCCGATCGTCGGTGCGGCGGGCTACCACGAGTTGTGGGACGGCCGGTTCGCGCTGGCGTCGCGGGCGGGCCTGCCGGTGGCGCGGATCGAGCACCTGCTGGGGCGCTACGGCTCGGCGATCGAGGACGTCCTGGCGTCGATCGCGGAGCGCCCGGAGCTGGGTGCGCCGCTGCCGGGCGCCGCGGAGTACCTGAAGGCGGAGGTGGTGTACGCGGTCTCGCACGAGGGCGCGCTGCACCTGGAGGACGTCCTCACCCGCCGGACGCGGATCTCCATCGAGGAACGCGACCGCGGCGTCACGGCGGCCCCGTGGGTCGCGGAGCTGATGGCCCCGCTGCTGGGCTGGGACGCGCACCGCCAGTCCCGCGAGGTGACGAACTACCTCGCCCGCGTCGAGGCGGAGCGCACGGCACAGGAGGCCCCGGACGACGAGGCGGCGAACGCCAGCCGCCTCACGGCCCCAGCCCTCCTCCCGAGCTGACCGGCACTCCCGCACTCCCGCACTCCCGGAAAGCCGTGAAGGCCTCCTTACCGGCTCTTATGGCCGGTAAGGAGGCCTTCACGGCTTTGGACCGCAGCCGAGTTCGGCGAGGACGTAGCGGGCGTTGGCGGAGATGACGGGGTTCGTGCGGCGGTAGTAGGGGAGCTGGATCACGGCCATCGACAGCGCCCGGCCGCGGCCGCGTGCCCAGGCCGCGTCGTCGGCGCCGACGGCGTCGTGGAAAGCCGGGCGGGTGGCCGCGGTGAGCAGGTTCCACGCCGGGATCAGGTCGCAGGCCGGGTCGCCGACGCCCGCGGTGGCCCAGTCGAGGACGGCCGTGAGGTGTCCATTGTGGACCAGCAGGTTGCTGGGCATGAGATCACCGTGGACCCAGCAGTTCGTGTCGGAGGGTGCGTCCAGGGCCTCGGTCCAGACCGCGAGGGCGGCTGAAGCGTCGAACGGCTCGTCGGTGTGGCGCAAGGCCTCGACGGCGTTGCGGGTCGCGCGGTCGAGGAGCGCCAGGGGACCGCCGCGGTAGGCCGGGGGACCGTCCGCCTTCGTCCGTCGCACCGCGAGGACGAAGGCCGCCAGCGCCTCCGGGGCGAATGGGTGGCCTTCGACCGCGGGCTCGCCGTCGAGCCACTCGTGCACCGCCCACGGCCACGGGTAGCCCTCGCCGGGTTCGCCGAGTCCGGCGACGACCGGGACCGCCACCGGCAGGCCGTCGAGCGCCGCCAGCAGCCGCTCCTCCTTCGCGACGTCCGCGGCGCCCCCGGTGGTCCGGGGGAGCCGGACGGTCAGGTGGTCACCGAGGCGGTGGACGGCGTTGACCGTGCCGCCCGAAGCGAGCGGTGCGACCGGGAGTGAAGCCCAGCGGGGGAACTGCGCGCGCACCAGCCGCCGGACGAGGGTGGTGCTGATGGCGGGCTCGTCGGGGTGCATGCCGCTACCGAATCAGCAGGTCAGGCCGGGGTCAACGGGTTTCCGAGACCCCGAATTGCACGATGATGCATCGCCGTGCATAATCATTCGCATGTCCAAGGTGCTCACTTCCCTGCCCGTCGGCGAACGTGTCGGTATCGCCTTCTCCGGTGGCCTCGACACTTCCGTGGCCGTCGCGTGGATGCGCGACAAAGGCGCTGTCCCCTGCACCTACACCGCCGACATCGGCCAGGCCGACGAGCCCGACATCGGGTCGGTGCCCGGGCGGGCCCACGCCTACGGCGCGGAGGTCGCGCGGCTGGTCGACTGCCGCGAAGCCCTCGTCGAAGAGGGGCTCGCGGCGCTGACGTGCGGCGCGTTCCACATCCGCTCCGGCGGCCGCAGCTACTTCAACACCACCCCGCTGGGGCGCGCCGTCACCGGCACCCTGCTGGTGCGGGCCATGCTCGAGGACGACGTCCAGATCTGGGGCGACGGCTCCACCTTCAAGGGCAACGACATCGAGCGGTTCTACCGCTACGGCCTGCTCGCCAACCCGTCCCTGCGGATCTACAAGCCGTGGCTGGACGCCGCCTTCGTCACCGAGCTCGGTGGCCGCAAGGAGATGTCGGAGTGGCTGCTGGCGCACGACCTGCCCTACCGCGACAGCACGGAGAAGGCGTACTCGACCGACGCCAACATCTGGGGCGCGACCCACGAGGCGAAGTCGCTGGAGCACCTCGACACCGGTCTCGAGATCGTCCAGCCCATCATGGGCGTGAAGTTCTGGGACCCCGAGGTCGAGATCGCGGCCGAAGACGTCACGATCGGCTTCGAGCAGGGCCGGCCGGTGACGATCAACGGCAAGGAGTTCGCTTCCGCCGTCGACCTGGTGCTGGAGGCCAACGCCGTCGGCGGCCGGCACGGCCTGGGCATGTCCGACCAGATCGAGAACCGGATCATCGAGGCCAAGAGCCGCGGCATCTACGAGGCGCCGGGCATGGCGCTGCTGCACGCGGCCTACGAGCGGCTGGTCAACGCGGTCCACAACGAGGACACCGTCGCCAGCTACCACAACGAGGGCCGCCGCCTCGGCCGGCTGATGTACGAAGGCCGCTGGCTCGACCCGCAGGCCATGATGCTGCGCGAGTCGCTGCAGCGCTGGGTCGGTACCGCGATCACCGGCGAGGTGACGCTGCGCCTGCGCCGCGGCGAGGACTACTCGATCGTCGACACGACGGGCCCGGCGTTCAGCTACCACCCCGACAAGCTGTCGATGGAGCGGACCACGGACTCGGCGTTCGGCCCGGTGGACCGCATCGGCCAGCTGACCATGCGCAACCTCGACATCGCCGACTCGCGCGCCAAGCTGGAGCAGTACGCCAGCCTCGGCATGGTCGGCGGCACGCACCCCAAGCTGATCGGCGCCGCCCAGGCGGCCTCGACGGGCCTGATCGGCGCGATGGCCGAGGGCGGCGCGGAGGTGATCGCGTCCCGCGGCAAGGCTTCGGGCGGCGACGAGCTGCTGGACCAGGCCGCCATGGAGTCCGGCACCGACTGACCCACTGACCTGCTGGCGAGAGAAGAGGCCCGGCCGCATCGGTCGGGTCTCTTTTCGCACGCGGGGTGCCTGACTGGTCACGACCGGGTGACGGTGGCAGGTTCTCCTGATCCTTCGCATGGCGCCAGGCGTGCTGCGGCAAACGGTGCGCGGAGCCGATCCGGTTCCGCGCACCGTCCGCCGCCGCGGCCTGGCCGGCCGCCGGTGGCTTGCCGTACTCCGCGAGCCACCTGGGCCTTCAGGGTGCCCGTCGCGGCCAGGTCGAACACCGCCGTGAGGTCCTCCGCCAGGCGGCCGCGGAACTTCGCGAGGTTTCGCTTGCCGCTCTCGGGCAGGCAAGGCGGGTGCCCCGGAACACAGTGGCGCGGAGTGCGTCGCGTCCGCGGGCACGGCAGGATCGAGGCCATGAGGACCACTGACGGGAGCGCGACCGTCCCGGAACCGCGGCGTGCCTGACCAAATGTCTACTGTGGACACCGAAGGGCCGGAGCCGGTGGCCTGGCCGGAGCACGTGGTGAGCGAACTCCTCGACGGCGGCCTCGCCGTCGTCCACCACTGGTACGGGCGCACGGTCTGGCCGCTGCTGGGGCACGCCGACGTCGCCGCGCTCCACCTGCGCGGGACGCCGGTGCCGGCGGAGACCTGGCGCGAGACCCTGGAGCCCGCGCTGCGTGACGTCTACCGCCGCGCCTACCCGTACGACGACGCGTACGCGACGGCGGCCGCGGCGGCCGGCGGGTTCGCCCTGGCCCACGGCTACAGCGAAGCCGAGGCCACCGAGTACGGCGAGACCTACGCCGCGACGAACACCGACGCCAACGTGACAGCGCACGCCGACGCCAACGCGGCGGCGAACGCGGCCGCGCTGGCCGCCGCGTTCGCCGCGGCCGACGTCACGGCCTACGCCGCGACCTACCCGGCCGCGTTCGTGCGGGCGTGCGTGCTCGCCGGCGGTCCCGGAGCCCGGCAGCGGCTGGCCGACGGGCTCCGGGCGATCCTCACCCCTTGAGCGGGCCGCCGTTGATCGCGATGCGCTGCCCGTAGCGGGTGTGCGGGAAGTAGTCGTACACCGCGTGGTGCTGGGCGCAGCGGTTGTCCCAGAACACCAGCGTGTTCGGCTCCCAGCGCACCCGGCAGGCCAGCATCGGCCGGTTCGGCACGAGCGCGAACAGCATGTCGAGCACCGCGCGGCTCTCGTCGGCCGACAGCTGCGGGATGTGCGAGGTGTAGGCCGGGTTGACGTAGAGCAGCTTGCGGTCGGTCTCCGGGTGCCGCACGACCAGCGGGTGCTCGCTGCACGGCGGCTCGTAGCCCGGCGGGATCGGGTGGCCGCGGAAGGCGAGTGCGCCGTCGTGGACCGCGGTGAGCCCGTCCAGCAGCGACTTCATCGCCGGCGACAGCATGTCGTAGGCCAGGTACATGTTGGCGAACAGCGTGTCGCCGCCGCTGCCGGGCTCCGGGATCTCCGTGATGTGCAGCATCGAACCGAGTGACGGCTCGGCGTCCGCGGTGCCGTCGGCGTGCCAGCCGTTGCCGAACACGTTCGCCGCCTCGGGGCTGGTCGCGACCTCGAGGATGTACGGGTCGCCGTGCTTCGGCGGCGGGTTCACCGGGCGCAGCTCGCCGAAGCTCGCGGCCAGCCGCTTGTGGTCCTCGGCGGTGATGACCTGGTCGCGGAACACCAGTACGTGGTGGTCCAGGAACGCGGTCTTCAGCTCGGTGAGCTGCTCGTCGGTCAGCTCCGTCCCGAGGTCGAGGCCGGTGACCTCGGCTCCGATCACGGGGGTCAGCCCCCGCACCGCCAGCGTCCGGTACTCCCGCGCCGGGCGCGTCGTGATCGCCTTGACGGCGTCGAGTTCGTACTGCTCCATGGTTTCCTTTCCTCCCGGGTCTCAGAGTCCCAGATCGAGCAGTTCGGCCAGGACGATCCGTCCCCAGGCCAGGTTTCCGTGGATTTCGTCATCCGCTTCGCACAGTTCGGGCCGCTGGAACCCGTTCGTGCCGGTGATCCTCCCGCGCAGGTCGGCCACCTCGACACCGAGGCCCTCGACCGCGCGGCGGACGGTCTCCTGCGCGGCCAGGAACACCGCGGCGTCCGACTGACCGGGCACCCGCTGCGGCGGCAGCACGGCGATCACCCGCACGCCGAGGTCGCGCGCGTGGCGGTAGAAGGCGAGCGCGTCGCGGACCGTCGCGAGGACGATCGCGTCGAACAGCGCGCTGCCCAGGAAGCCGGGCGGGAAGCCGTCGCCGGTCCGGTAGAGGTGCCAGTTCTCCTTGGTGGCCACGAAGTGCGCGGCGAACCCGAACGTCGTCACCAGCGGGACGCCCAGCTCGCCGAGCCCGGCGACGCCGAGTTCGTCGAGGAAGCCGCGGTAGTGCTTCTGCGCCTCGGGCCGGTGGAACTCGACGTCGGCGTCGCGCGCGGTGAAGAAGCGGTCGGTGAACTCGCGGCCGGCACCGATCGGGCCACCCAGGAACGGCAACCCGGCCGCCCGCGCCGCGCGGCCGATCGGGCCCGCGTGGGAGTCGCCGAGCAGCAGGAACCTAGCGGGGGCCGTAATAGTCGAGGACGGCGTCGTCACAGACATCTCCTCCCTTCACCCGTGGCTCGCGGCGCTCCCGGGCCGGCGCGGTCGCCGTGCCCCGCAGCGCGGACGTGAAGTGCCCCATCACGAACTCGACGCCCTCGGCGGTGACTTCGCGCAGGTTGGGCTCGTAGAAGCCGCTGCGGAACGGCTGCCCGGTGATCAGCTCGTACGCCGGGAAGTAGTCGACGTGGTCGTGCTCCTGGGCCAGCTGCCCGGCGACGCCGCGGAGCACGGACTTCGCGTGGGTGTTCGCGACGAGCGCGTGCTGCGCGCCCGCGGTGGCGGTGAGCGGCACGGGCGAGACCGTGAGCACGAACCGGATGTCCGGGTTCGCCGCGCGGGCCAGGGCGAAGACGTCGAGCAGGTCCCGGTGCACGTCGGCGAAGGTGAAGGTGCGCAGGGTGTGGCGGGTGTCGTCGAACGTGCCGCGGACCGTGCCCGGGCAGGACGGGTAGACGGTGCCGCCGGCGTCGCCCCAGGCCTCGGTCAGGCCGAGGGTGAAGATCAGGCAGCGGGCCCGGGCGACCCCGCGGCGGATCGCGGCGAGGGTTTCCTCGCGAGCGGCGAACACGTCGTCGGCGGACGCGTATCCAGTGGGCTCGACGGATGGGCGGTACGGGTCGAAGCACCGGCCGTCCCCGGTCCACACCGTGTCCGGAGCCTTCTCGTGGCCGAAGGCCCAGGCGAGCCACTGCCGCAGCACGGCGGCGGTGTAGATGGTGCCGGTGCGGAAGGAGAACTCGCCGAAGTGACGGGCGCGGCGCTCGTCGCGGGTCAGGCCCGGCGGCGGCGGTTCGGCGTCGAAGAAGTTCATGCCGTGGTCGATCAGCGCGCGCCCGAGCCGGGCGGCGAAGCAGGAGCCCGCGGTGAGCACCGGGTCGTCCTGGCCGATCGCGAACTTGGGCGTCCAGACGTCGCTGATCGCGCCGGGCTCCGGTTCGGCGACGGCGGTCCGCCAGAACGCGCGGGCCGGCTGGGACTCGTACGGGTTCACTCGGCTCCGATCGTGATCGCGTCGGCCACGGCGCTGACGTGCGGGGCCCGCACGATGCCGTAGTGGGTGGCGGGCAGCTGCCGCCAGTCGCTCGGTTCGGGCAGGATCGTGTGCCAGCCGTCCGGGTCGGCGGCGGGCGGCAGGCCAGGTTCGACGTCGGCGGCGATCCAGACGTGGCTGGGGGTCGTCGCGAGCTTCGGCAGTTCGTGGCCGGTCATGCTGCGCAGGTTCGCACGGCAGGCGCGGGCGAGGCGGCGCGCGTGCTCGCCCGCCGTGCCACCGGACGCGCCGAGCTCGCGCTCGAACACGGCTTCCAGGCGGGATTCGTCGTAGTCCGCGAAGCTCGCGCCCGGGGCGGGCGGGTCGATCAGGTGCAGTGCCCGCACCGGCCGCCCGCCCAGCTCGGCCTCGGCGGCCATGCCGGTCGCGACCCACGCGCCGAACGACCAGCCCGCCAGCTGCCAGCGCCACTCGTCGTCGGGGAAGCGCGCCTGCAACGCGGCGTGGTAGCGGCGGGCGCGCTCGGCGACCGGCCAGCCCGGCGGCTCGGGCCGGCTCAGCGCCGGGTCGGCGATGACGCAGACGGTCAGCTCCGGCCCGAGTGCCCGCACCAGCGGGCGGTACGCGTGGACGTCCCCGCCGACCGGGTGGACCAGGCACACGACGTCACGGCCGGTGCCCTCCCGCCACACCTGGACGGCGACGTCCTCGGGGCCGGCGGCCTCCGACAGCCGGGCCAGCAGGCCGGTGAGCGTCACTTCCGGGCCCAGCCAGGCCAGCTCGAGGTCGACGCCGAAGAGCCGTTTCACCGAGTCGACGACGTCGAGCAGCATCAGCGAATCGGCGCCGAGGTCGTAGAGCGGGACGTCCGGGTCCAGCGCGTCGACGCCGAGCAGCGCGCGCACCTCCTCCGCCAGTTCCGCGGCGGGGTCTTCCTTCGGCGCGGTGACGGCGACCGGTTCGCGCTCGTGGAAGCTGCGGGCGTCGGCGAGGTCGGTCGTCGACACCAGGAGCTGCGGGAGCCCGGCGTCGAGGGCACTGGCGAAGACGCGTTTGCCCTCTTCGGCGGTCATGCCGACGGCGAGGTGGGCCTGGTGGCGGGCGTCGGTCCGCAGCGCGGTGACGGCCATGCCGGTGTCGCGCCAGACGTCCCAGCCGAGGCTCAGCCGGACGGTCGGTGCGTCCGGGGCGTGGTGGGCGAGGGCGTCGAGGAAGCCGTTGGCGGCGGCGTAGTCGAGCTGGCCGGTGCCGCCGAACTGCGCGGAGAGCGACGAGCAGTAGACGGCGAGGGCGGGCCGGTGGCGTTCGATGAGCCGTTCCACCAGCAG
Source organism: Amycolatopsis sp. cmx-8-4 (assembly GCF_046548675.1). Classification (NCBI taxonomy): domain Bacteria; kingdom Bacillati; phylum Actinomycetota; class Actinomycetes; order Pseudonocardiales; family Pseudonocardiaceae; genus Amycolatopsis; species Amycolatopsis sp. cmx-8-4. Next base: position 325,882 of record NZ_JAEBDZ010000007.1, on the reverse strand, counting down.
CGCGCCGGCGAGCTTGGCTCCCTGGCCGGTGGTGTCGCCTCGGGTCGCGATGAGGCCGCCCGCCGCGACCCCGGCGGCGTGGACGATCCCGGCCAGCGGCGTGTCGATCCGGATGTCGTCGGTGGTGAGGTCGGCTTCGAGGAGGTCGACGCGGTCGGCCCACGGCTCGAGCGGTGCGGGCAGGCGCGGGTTGCGGGCGGCGAGCACGACCCGGCCGGTGGTCCTGGTCAGCAGGACCTCGGCGACGGCGGTGCCGATGCCGCCGGTGCCGCCGAGGACGAGGTACGTGCCGTCTGCGGTCCGGCTGCCGCCGGGCGTGACCGGGGAGGTGCTTTGTTCCCACCAGAAGCCGTGCCGGAGGGCGACCCGCGCGGGCGGGGTGGGGCCGGTGAGGAGGCCCGCGACCGCGGTGTCCCAGTGGCCCGCGACGTCGACCCAGTGCCCGGGGACGCCGGTTTCCTGCGGTCCGACGGCGGTGACCCCGGCGAGCAGCCCCGCTTCGGGGCGGGTGACGTCGCTGTTCGCCGGCGCGGCGCCGGCGGAGAGCCACCAGGTGCGCAGCTTGCGGGTCCCGGCGGCGCGCAGGAGGGCGGCGGGGGTGTCGACGCAGGCCCAGCGCGCGTGGGCGAGGGCGATTTCGCCGACCGGGCCGCTGATGCCGAGGGGGAGGGTGTGCAGCCAGTCGACGTCCCCGTCGAGGGCGGCGAGCACCTGGCCGAGCTGGTGTGCGTCGGCCGGGTCGGCTTCGAAGAGGTCCGGCCCTGGGCGGGCGAACGACGTGGCGGCGTGCACGCGTACGACCCGGGTGTAGGCGGCGTCGAGGGCCGGGGCCGGCAGGGGGCCGTCGCTGGAGATGACGAGTACGCGGTCTACGGGGGCCTGTGCGGGGGCGGCCCGCCGGAGCCGCACCCAGGTGGGCTGGTGGAGCCACTCGGCTTCGGGAAGCCGCTGGACGGCGGGCTTCCGCGGGAAGTCGAAGTCCTCACGGGCGAAGGAGGGCGGCGGGAAGTCCCAGGGCGCGGGGGAGGCATGGATGCCCCAGTCGACGGGCTCGCCGCGCAGCCAGGCCGCCGCGAGTTCCGCCGGGTGATCGCGTGGTGTGCTCGGGCCCGTGGGCTCTGCTTCGCGTGGCTCGGCCGTGCGCAACACATCCACCGCCGCCGACGCGTCGGCGCACACCGCGGCGACCCGCCAGCGGTACTCCTTGCGGCCCGTCTGCAGGTGGCGGACGACGTCCACAAAGGACTCCGGGTGCGCCTCCAGGTACTCGGCCACCCGCCGGGCGTCTTCGCGCAGAGCCGACGCGCTGCTCGCCGACAGCACGACCACCGGCGCGGGGGCTGGACGCGACACGACGGCCGAGTCCGCCTCCAGGACCACGTGGGCGTTCGTGCCGCCGATGCCGAAGCTGCTCACTCCCGCCACCCTCGGACCGTCGGGCCAGGGCTCCGCGGCCGTCGGCACCCGGAACGGGCCCAGCTCCAGTGCCGGGTTCGGCGCGTGGAAGTCCGCCGTCGGCGGGATCAGTCCATGGTGGACGGACAACGTCGCGCGGATCAGGCCGACGACCCCCGCTGCCGCGCCCAGGTGGCCGATCTGGCTCTTCACCGACGACAACGCGCATTCCGCCGACGGATCCAGCGCCTGCCGCAGCGCCGCGACCTCGATCGGGTCGCCCAGCCGGGTACCCGTCCCGTGGGTTTCCACGTAGCCGAGGGAAGAGCGCCCGGCGCGCCGCAGGGCCGCGCGGATCACTTCGCGCTGACCGGCCGGCGACGGCGCGGTGTAGCCCTGCTTCACCGCGCCGTCGTTGTTGATCGCCGAGCCCGTGATCACCGCGTACACCGTGTCGCCGTCGCGACGCGCGTGGCTCAGCGGCTTCAGCACCACGACGCCGACGCCGCTCGCGCCGACCGTGCCGCCCGCGTCGTCGCTGAACGGACGGCAATGGCCGTCCGCCGAGAAGATGTGCTGCGGCCGGTACCGGTAGCCCCCGGAAAGGGTGACGTCGACCAGGACGCCGCCCGCCAGCATGACGTCCGCCTCGCCGGTGCGCAGCAGCCCGGCCGCCTGGTGGACCGCGACCAGCGAACTCGAACACGCCGTCTGCGTGGTCAGCGCCGGCCCGGTCAGGTTCAGGTGGTACGCGGCCTTCGTCGCGAGGAAGTCCTTCTCGTGGTGCAGCGCCAGCTGGAAACCGTCCGGCAGCGCGGCCGGGTCGCCCTCGCGCAGCAGCGACTGGAAGTACGTGTCCTCGCCGCACCCGGCGACCAGCCCGACGCCCTCGCCCGACGTGACCCCCGCGTGAGCCAGCGCCTCGACGCAGCTCATCAGCAGGTGCCGCTGCTGCGGGTCCATCAGCGCGGCGTCGCGGCGGCTGATCCCGAAGTGCTCCGGGTCGAACGCCAAGGGCCCGTCGAGGATGCTGCGCGCGCCGACCAGGCCGTCATCGGCGGCGAAGTGCTCGATGCCGCGGCCGCCGGACCGCACGAGGTCCCAGAACGCGGCCAGATCCGGCGCACCCGGCACCCGGAGCGCCATGCCGATCACGGCGATCGGCTCGTCGGCGGCCTCGTCACCGGAAGACATGGCCGCCGGAACGGCCGCATCGGACAGCAGCCGCGCCAGGTCGCGGACCGTGACGTGCTCGAACAGGTCCGCCGCGGTGAACCGGAGACCTTCCTCGGCGCAGCGCAGGTGGAACCGCATCAGCCCGAGGCTGGACGCGCCCGCCGCGAAGAAGGTCTCGTCCGCCCCGATCGACGCGCCCGTCACCTCCTCGAACAACTCGGCCAGCTGCCGCGAGACGCCCGAAAGCCCGGACCGGCGTCCGCGGCGCAGCTCCTCGCCGGGCGTCCGCAGTGCGGCTTCCCGGTCGAGCTTGCCGCTCGGCGTCCGCGGCAGGGCCGGGACGACGCGGAAGCGGTCGACGCGCGCGTGCGGCGGCAGCAACGGCTCGAGGTGCGCGGACAGCTCCGCGGCCGACGGCGTCCGGTGGCATTCGAGGCAGGCCAGCAGGCTTTCGCCGTCGTGCGCCACGACCGCGTTGACGACGTCGGGGTGCCGCAGCAGCGCGGCTTCGACCTGCCCCGGTTCGAGGCGGTACCCGCTGATCTTGAGCTGGTGGTCGGCCCGGCCGTCGAAGTGCAGGAGCCCGTCGCGGCCGAAGTGCGCGAGGTCGCCGCTGCGGTAGAACAGCTCCGGCGTCTCGGCGAACTTCCCGGGGATGTCCCCGAGGTAGCAGCGGGTCGTCATCAGCCCGCCGATGAGCAGCTCGCCGATCCGGCCGGGTGCGCCCGCCGTGCCGGCGATCCGCAGCACCGCGCCCGCCACCGGGCGGCCGATCGCCGGGCGCTCGGGCCAGGTCATCGGGTCGCCGTCGAGCGTCAGCGCGCTGACCACGTGCGTCTCGGTCGGGCCGTAGTGGTTGTGCAGCCGCGCGCCGGGCAGGCCGGCGAACCAGCGGCGGATCGCGCCGGTGCACACGAGCTGCTCGCCCGCCGTGATCACGTCCCGCAGCCGCGACGGATAGACGCCGAGCCGCACGCCGTGTTCGGCCAGCAGCTGCAACGCGACGTACGGCAGGAAGATCCGCTCGATGCCCGCGGACTCCAGCTGCGCCAGCAACGCCGGGACGTCGTGCCGCCATCCCGGGCGGACCGGCTGCAGGCACCCGCCACCGCACAGGGTCGTGAAGATCTCCTGGAACGACACGTCGAACGACAGCATCGAGAACTGCTGGGTCACCGCGGGCGGCGCCGCCTGCCACTGCACGAGGTTCGCCAGGGTGCGGTCCGGGACGCGCACGCCCTTGGGCACGCCGGTCGAGCCGGACGTGAACAGCGTGTAGAGCGGCCGGCCGGCGTGCCGGGCCGGGACGTCGGGCACCGGGCCGTCGGAGAGCGTGACGAACTGCCGCTCGATCCCGGTGTCGATCTCGTCGAACGCGGTACCCGGGGCGAGCAGCACACAACGCGGCCGGACCTGGTCGAGGACCTGGCGCAGCAACGCCGGCGGGTAGGCCGGGTCCAGCGGCACGGCGGTGATGTTGAGCCGGGCCAGCGCGAGCAGCGCCACGACGTGCTCGGCGGACGGCTCGAAGTACAGTGCGACGTCGGTGGCGTCCGCGGGCAGCACGGCGGCGAGCCGGGCTGCGTGCGCGTCCAGCTCGGCGTAGGTCATGGCGCCCAGCGCCGGGGCGTCGGGGGTCAGCGCGACCTGGCGCGCGAAGCCCTCGGCCATCGTTTCCCAGTCCAGCTCGGCCGGTTCGCCGCGGCCGTGGTCGGGCAGGCTCCGCCGGTACGGCTCGGCCAGCTCGGCCGGGGTCGCGTCGAGCAGGTCGAACGCGCGGAAGAACAGCTCGCCGAGCGCTTCGGCCTCCGCCTCGGTGAAGTGGCCTTCGGCGTACTCCCAGAGGCAGTCGAAGCCGTCCGGACGCTCGACCACCGACATCGTCAGCGCGCACTTCGCCTCGGCCGCCTCGATCCACTGTGGACTCACCGTGCAGCCCGGCAGGCTCAACGCGCCGAAGTCGGTGTTCTCCAGCACGAACAGGTAGTCGAACGCCGTGGCGACGTCGGCGAAGGCGACGTCCTGCCGGTCGAGCACCGCGCTCGACGCCGTGCCGAGCCGCCGCAGCTGGGTGCGCAGGTCTTCGTCCGGCTCGACGGACAGGGGGAGCAGCACGGTGTTGGCGAACATGCCGACGCTGTCTTCGAACTCCCGGACCGGCCGGTTCGCCACCGGCGCGGCGATCCGCGGCCCGGTCTGCCCGGTGACGCCGTAGAGGCTCGAGGCGAAGACGCCGAGCAGCAGCTGGAACCGCGTCAGGCCCAGGTCGGCGCACCACCGGTCGACGCGCTCGGTGTCGAGGGTGGTCCGCCGCAGCCGGCCGGCCATCGACGCGGTGGGCGACGGCTGGTCGTCGAGTCCACTGTGGAGCGACAGTAGCTCGTCGCGCTGGGCGAGGTAGGCGGGGGAGGAGAACCACTCCGTCTGCCAAAGAGCGAAATCCAGCGGCGTCCGCGAAGTCGCCGGAGCCGCGCCGGACAGCTCGCGGAACAGCACGTTCAGCGACCAGCCGTCGACCGCGATGTGGTGCAGGGAGAGCAGGAGCCGCTCGCCGTCCCAGGCGGCCCGGAAGAGCCGGGGCACGGCCAGGTCGAAGGGCGCGGTGAAGAAGCCGTCACCGGCTTCGGTCCACGGGTCGTACGCCGGGCCGACCACCTGACGCAGGCCCTCGGGCGTCGCCTCGAACGCCGTCCGCAGCGCGACGTGCCGCTCGACCAGGCCGCGCAGTCCCCGGCGAAGCGCCTCGACGTCGACCGGTCCGGTGATCCGGAAGGCCAGCGGCACGTGGTACGCCGTGGACGCCGGATTCCGCTGCTGCAGCAGCCACAGCCGTTGCTGCTCGCTCGTCGCGGGGGCGGACGTCAAGCCCGCGGGAGGCGCGGGTACCGGATACTGCGCCGTCCCGGCCCCGGCGATCGCCGCCGCGAGGTCGGCGAACGTCCCTTGCCGCATCGCGGAGTGCGGGAGTTCGGTGCCCCACCGCTCCTGGACGGCGAACCGCAGCCGCAACGCCTTGAGCGAGTCGCCGCCGGAGGTGAGCCACGTGTCGCCGGGCCGCGGGTCGCGGGTCCCGAGGACGTCCGCCACGACGTCGAGGACCTCCTGCTGCCACGGCGTCGCGGGTTCGCCGGTACCCGACCGCCGCCACGGCGCGAGGCCGAGCGCCAGCAGCGTGGCCTCGTCGACCTTGTCGTTCGCGGTGCGGGGCAGGGCGTCGACGCGGAAGACGTGGTGCGGGCGCATGTAGGCCGGCACCGACGCGGTGAGGTGCGCGTCGAAGTCCGCGTACGCCAGGTCCCCGGCCACGACGAACGCGAACAGCTCGACCGGCCCGGCCCCGCGGTGCGCGGCGACGTGGGCCTGCCGGACCGCCGGGTGGGCGAGGATCCGGCGTTCCAGCTCGCCCGGCTCGATCCGGAAGCCGCGCACCTTCACCTGCCGGTCCGTGCGTCCGACGTAGGCGAAGGTGCCGTCCGGCAGTTCGTCGACCAGGTCACCGGTGCGGTAGAACCGCTCGCCGTCGCGCTCGACGAACCGCTGCGCGGTCTCGTCCGGCCGGTTGCGGTAGCCCGCGGCGACCCCGGCGCCCGAGAGGTACAGCTCGCCGTCCACCACGATCGCGCCGGTGTCCGGCAGCGGCCGCCCGATCGGCACGATGTCGCCGTCGAAGCCGCGCGGGATCGGGTGGCTCAGCGCGAACGTCGTCGTCTCGGTCGGCCCGTAGCCGTTGTGCAGCCGCGTGGCCGAGTCCGGGTTGGCGGCGTACCAGCGGCGGATCAGCGGCGCGTTGAGCTGCTCGCCGCCGATCAGGACCCGGGCCACGGTGGCGAAGCAGTCCGGCACCGTCTCGGCGACGGCGTTGAACAGCGACGCCGTGACGAACATCGTGTCGACGCGCTCCCGGACCAGCGCGGCGGCGAACGCGCGCGGGTCGCGGACGGTCTCGTCGTCGAGCACCACGCAGGTGCCGCCGGTCAGCAGCGGCGGCCAGACCTCGAAGCTGATCGCGTCGAAGGCCGGGTTGGCCAGGCACGCGTACCGGGCGCCGGGTTCGAGCCAGGCCGGGTCGGCCAGCCGCAGGATGCCGGCGTCGCGGACCTCGACGCCCTTGGGCCGCCCGGTCGTGCCGGAGGTGTAGAAGAGGAACGACGTCGTGGCGGCCCCGGCCGGTTCGCCCGCGACGGCGGGGACGGCCAGCAGCTCGGCCGGGGTGAGCGGCGGCAGGCCGGGCAGGCCGTCGTGGACGACGGCGACCGCGCCCGAGTCGGCGATCATGTGGTCCCGGCGCTCCGGCGGGCTCTGCCGGTCGAGCGGCACGACCTGCCCGCCGAGGCGCAGCACGCCGAGCATGACGAGGACCAGGTCCGCCGAGCGCGGCAGGCTCACCGCGACGGCGTCGCCGGGGCGGACACCGCGACGGGACAAGGACTTCGCGACGGCCGCTGCGCCGGCGTCCAGCTCGGCGTAGGTCAGCTCGCGGGCGCCGTCGGACACCGCGACGGCGTCTGGCGTCCGCTGGGCCTGTTCGTGGACGCGACGGGCGATCATCGGGCCGCCAGCTCGGTCAGCTCGGCGGTGATCAGCCCGGCCACGTGCGGGAGCGCGTCGCTCTCCAGCATGTCCCAGTGCCCGCAGTCGGCCGGTTCGATCCGGTACTCGCCGGTCGCGCGGCGGCGCCAGAACTCGTCCGAACCGGGGATCGTGTCCTCGCCCACGGCTTGGACGAACACCAGCCGCGCGGCCGACTCGCCGGGCTCGTGGTCGCGTGCGGTCAGCCGGTTGTGGTTGTACGTGCGGTGGTAGCGGTCGATCTGGGCGTCGTCGATGCCGGGGTACATCCCGTTGAAGCGCACCAGTTTCTCCCGGAACTCGGACGCGGGCACGGGCTCGATCGCGGCGCGCGCGGCCGGGTCGTCGGTGGCGTTGGTGTCGAGCAGCACGACGCTCACCCGCGGGTGGTCCGCCAGCTGCCGGCCCATCTCGTGGGCGATCAGGCCGCCGTAGGACAGTCCACAGAGGACCAGCGACTCGTCCGGCCGGGGATCGACGAGCCGCAGGTACTCCGCGGCCATCGCCTCGACGGTCGGCAGCGCCTCTTCGCCGGGGTTGAGGCCGGGGGACTGGATGCCGAGGACGCCGGCGTCGTCCGGGAGCAGGGCGCTCAGCGGCAGGTAGCAGAACGCCGTCCCGCCGGCGGGGTGCACGCAGACGACGCGTTGCCGCCCGGCGCCGCGGCGGAACTCGATCAGGCTGCCGCCGCCTGCCGGGCTGTCCGCGCGCAGCAGGGCGGCCTGGGCCTCGATGGTCGGGTGCACGATGACGTCGCGGATCGGCAGCTCGCGGCCGAACTCCTCGCCGACCGCGTGGGCCAGCTTGATGGCCGAGATCGACGTGCCGCCGACGTCGAAGAAGTCGTCCGAGATCCCGATCGCCGGGTGCAGCAGCAGCGAGCGCCAGATCCGCAGCAGCGCGAGTTCGACGTGGTCGCGCGGGGCGGCCGTGTTCACGACCGCGGGAGCCATCGAGCGGGCGTGCGCGAGTAAGGCGTCGCGGTCCAGCTTTCCGCTGCGGCTCAGGGGAAGCCGGTCGAACTCGGCGAAGACGGACGGGAGCATGTAGTCCGGCAGCCGGTCGGCCAGCGCGGCCCGCCACTCGTGCGGGGTCCGGCCGCCGCCGCCCGCGATCCCCGCGACCAGCCGGGGTTCGCCGGTGCGGTCGACCAGGACCGCGGCCTCCCGGACGCCGGGGACGGCCAGCAGCGCGGCCGTCACCTCGCCCGGTTCGATGCGGAACCCGCGCAGCTTGATCTGGTCGTCGCGGCGGCCCGCGTACTCGGCTTCGCCGCCGGGCAGCCAGCGGGCCAGGTCGCCGGTGCGGTACATCCGCTCGCCGGGCACGAACGGGTCGGGCACGAATTGCGCCGCGGTCAGGCCGGGCCGGTTCAGGTAGCCGCGTGCGAGGCAGTCGCCGGCGAGGAAGACCTCACCCGCGACGCCCGGCGGGACCGGCCGCAGCCGCTCGTCCAGCAGGTACAGCCGCGAACCGGGCAGTGGCCGGCCGATCGGGGCCGGCCGGTCCAGGGGCCGCGGGTCGAAGTGGGCGGTGGCGTACAGCGTCGCTTCGGTCGGCCCGTACCCGAAGCAGATCCGCAGGCCGGGCCGGGTTTCCTCGAAGCGGGCCAACGCCGCCTCCGACAGCGACTCGACGCCGGTCAGCAGCTGCCGCAGCGCGAGCCCGGCGAGCCGTGACAGATCTTCGTCGATCCAGCGGACGTAGGCGGGCGGCAGGAACGCCTGGACGACGCGGTGTTCACGCAACCACCCCAGCAATGCCGCTGGGTCGGGCCGGACCTCTTCGGGCACCACGTGCAGCACCGCGCCGGTCGTCAGCGGGAGGAGCAGTTCGTGCACGGACGCGTCGAAGCCGATGCTGGACCACGCCGACGTCGGCTCGCCCGGCGTCGCGCCGAACCGGCCGAGCCACTGGTCGAACAGGGCCAGCACGCTGCCGTGGGTGACGGCGACGCCCTTCGGCCGGCCGGTCGAGCCGGACGTGTAGATGACGTAGGCCAGGTCCGCGCGCCCGGTCCGGACGACGGGCCGGGTCGTGGCGTGACCTTCGGCCTCGACGGCGGTGACGGACAGCCAGCCGTCGGGCCGGTCGAGCGCGTCACTGAGCACGAACGCCGGGCGGGCGTCCTCGACCATCGCCGCCAGCCGCGCGGCCGGCTGGGCGGGGTCGAGGGGCAGGTAGGCCGCGCCGGCTTCGAGGATCCCCAGCACGGCCACCACCAGCTCGGCCGAACGTCCACTGTGGACGCCGACGACCTGCCCGGGCCGCACGCCGCGGGCGTGCAGCGCGTTCGCCAGCCGGGTGGCCCGCCGGTCCAGCTCGGCGTAAGTGACCGTCTTCCCGTCGCAGACCAGCGCGGGCGTGTCCGGGTGGGCGTCGGCCTCGCGCTCGAACCGCTCGACGAGCCCGCCGGGCAGCCGCCGCGGAGCCGGGCCGGTGCTCCAGCGCGTCAGGATCTCGTGGCGCTCGGCGTCGTCGAGCAGCTCGTAGCTCGCGACCTCGTCGCCGGGCCGCTCGGCCAGCTGCGTCAGCAGCCGGACGAGGTAGCGGGCGTACCGCTCGGCCGTTTCGTGGTCGAATAGGGCGACGGCGTAGTCGAGCTGCCCGGCGACGCCGCCGGCCTCGTCGGCCAGGGCCAGGGTCAGGTCGAACTTCGCCGGGGCGTACCGGTCGTCGATGGGTTCGACGTCGACGTCGGGCAAGTCCAGGACGCCGTGCTGCGTCGGCACCCAGGCGAACCCGTTCTGGAACAACGGCGTGTGCGCCGGGCTGCGCGGCGGGTTCACCAGCTCGACCACCCGTTCCAGCGGCAGCTCGGCGTGGTCGAGCGCGCCCCGCAGAGTTGCGCGGACCTGCTTGAGCAGGCCGGCGCCGGTGGGGGAGCCGGCGAAGTCGGTCCGCACCGGGAGGGTGTTGACGAAGAAGCCGAGCACACCGGCGTTGACGTCGCCGTCGCCGCGGTTCAAGGCCGGCACTCCGACAACGATGTCAGCCTGGGCGGAAAGCCGCGAAAGCAGCAGCGACCAGCCGGTCAGGATGGTGGAGAACAAGGTGACGCCGTGGGCGCGGGCCACCGCTTTCAACGCCTTCGTCAGGTCCTCGCCGAGGCTGATCGGCACCCGGGCGCCGCGGTGGTCCTGCATCGCCGGGCGCGGCCGATCGGTGGGCAGCTCCAGCAGGGGCGGCACGCCGTCGAGCCGGTCGCGCCAGTACGTCTCGTGCGGCGCCGGCGCCGGCCCGGCCAGCCAGTTCTGCTGCTCCCGGGCGTAGTCGCGGTACTGGCGCGGCTCGGGCAGCTCGGTGGGTTCGCCGCGCAGGAGCGCGGTGTAGAGCACACCCAGCTCCCGCAACAGGGTCGTGCGCGACGCGCCGTCGAAGACGACGTGGTGGACGGTCATCAGCAGGACGTGGTGCTCAGGTCCTGCGACGAGCAGCCGGGCCCGGGCCAGCGGGGCGCGGCCCAGGTCGAACGGCGTGAGCGGGTCGGTGCGCCGCAGCGCGTCGAGTTCCTCCGGCCGGCCGGTGACGTCGGTCACGGTGAGCGGCAGCCCGGCATCGAGGGGCTCGACCACCTGTCCGGGTCGGCCCGCGTCGACGACGATCCGGGTCCGCAGCGACTCGTGCCGGGCGGCGAGCGCGTCGAGGGCCTGGGCGAGCACGTCGCGGTCGAGCGGGCCCCGGAGGGCGAACGCCATGGCCTCGTTGTAGGCCGGGCCGGCGCCGTCGAGCTGGGACAACGTCCAGATCCGCTGCTGCGCGGACGACAGCGGGGCGGGAACCTGCATGGAGGTGCGGCCTTTCCGGACGGGACGGTGCGCACCGGGCCCGCGCGTGCGCCGCTGCATCCGTGGCCGGAAAACGCTGTCTGGCTGTCCGGATAGTTAACACCACACCATCGGGTGAACACGAGTTGTGTAGCAGGTTTGCCCGAAGTTCCCCGTGTACCGGTGTGTTCGCCAGCCGAACCACGCACAAGCGGCACCTCTCCGGAGAGGTGCCGCTTGTGCGTGGTGGCTCAGACGCCCGCGGTCGCGGAGATCCAGTCGCGGTACTTCGTGATGTTGATGTAGGCGGTGTACGACTGGCGGTCACTGGTCGAGGCGACGCCGACCTGCTTGCCACCGGCGTACATCGGGCCGCCGGAGTCGCCGCCCGCGGTGATGCCGTCGCCGCGGTTCGCGCAGACCGAGACGCCGGCCGCGCCGTCCGGGCAGTCGATCGAGGTGACGCTGACCTTCGCCACCTTCAGCAGCTGCGACTGGCACTCGATCTCGGGCTTGTCGGTGCAGGTCGCGCCCCAGCCGTAGACCTCGGCCTGGTCGCCGACAGAGACGTCGCCCTCGGAGCCGAGCGGCGCGTAGTCCGTCTGCACCTGCTGGTCGATCTGCACCAGCGCGATGTCCGAGTCCGGCGCCTCGTGCACTGACGTCGCGTTGACGGTGGTGCCCTTCGTCTGGTCCAGGTCCCCGACGTGGAAGCTGATCTGCTGGCCGTTCGCGCCCTGGGTGCAGTGGCGCGCGGTCAGGATCCAGTCCGGCGCGATGATCGCCGCGGAGCAGATCTCCTGGCCACCCGCGAACATCCGGGCCGCCGCGTGGAGCGAGTCGGCGTTGCCGCCGTCGATGATGGCCGGCTGGGCGGCCAGGGACGGGGCGGCGGTCGCCAGGGCCGACAACAGGATGCCGGAGACGAGCACGCCGGTTCGCGCAATACGCACTTGGGGATCAACCTCCATCCGCGGGCGGAGACCTCGCGGTGACGGGCGGTCAAGGACGCACCTACCGTCACTGTTGTGAGTGAATCTCGGAACCCGACGATGGTCGGTAAGGGAAATACGCGACTTTCGTCGTGGGCCGGACGGCGCAGCCCGGGATCGGCAATCGAGTGACATCCGCGCGGTGTGCCCGCGATGTCGGCGATTCGCCCACCGGCCCCGCATCGCCTGGCTAAAGTCCGCCGTCGTGGGGGCGGTCGTCGTGATGGGGTACGACATGGGCGCTGAAGTGCGGTTCCACCTGCTCGGGCCGCTCACCGTGACGGTCGGCGGCCGCGCGCTGCCGCTCGGCGGGGCGAAGCAACGGGCCCTGCTGGCCCACCTGCTGCTCAACGCGAACCGGCTGGTCCCGCCCGGCCGGCTCATCGACACAATCTGGCCGAGCGACCCGCCGACGTCGGCCACGGCCAACCTGCAGACCTACGTGTGGCGGCTGCGCCGGCTGCTGCCGGAGACCACCCTGCGCACCCACGGCCCGGGCTACTCGCTGGCCGTCGAGCCCGGCGACGTCGACGCGCACGACTTCGCCCGGCTCGTCGCCGACGCCGCCCGCGCGGCCAAGGACGGCGCCCCGGAGACCGCGCTGACGCTGCTGGCCGAGGCGGAAGCGTTGTGGCGGGGCGATCCGCTGTCCGACCTGCCGACCGCGCCCGCCTGGGACGCCGAGCTCGGCCGGCTCACCGAGAACCGCTTCGCCGCCGTCGAGGAACGGCTTTCGCTGCAGGTGCTGCTGGGCCGCTACGACCCGGCGATCGCCGAGCTGACCGTGCTGCTCGCCGAGCACCCGTACCGGGAACGCCTGTGGCAGCAGTACCTGCTCGCGCTGACGGGCGTGGGCCGCCGCGCCGACGCACTGCGGGCGTACACGACGGCGCGGGAGCGGCTGGTCACCGAGCTCGGTGTCGAACCGGGGCCGGAACTGCGGGCCCTGCAGGCCGCGATCCTGGCCGGCCGGCCCGTGGTGGCGGCCGGCGCCGACGGCTCTGCCCCCTTGCGCCAGCTCCCGGCGGACCTGCCCGACTTCACCGGCCGCGACGACTACGTCCGCGACCTGGAAGCCGCGCTGGGCGCGGGTCCGGCGCCGGTGGTGCTGACCGGCGCGCCCGGCACCGGCAAGACGGCGCTGGCCATGCACGTCGCCCACCGTATCGCGGACCGGTTCCCCGACGGCCAGCTCTACGTCGACCTCGCCGGCACCGGCGCGCCGCGCGACCCGGCCGAGGTGCTCGCCGACTTCCTGCACGCCCTGGGCGTCACCGGCACCGCCGTCCCGGCCGGGCTCGGCCAGCGGGCCGCGGTGTTCCGCTCCCGGCTGGCCGGGCGCCGGGTGCTGCTCGTGCTCGACGACACCGCCACCGCCGCCCAGGTCCGCCCGCTGCTGCCCGGCGACGCCGGGTGCGCCGTGCTGGTGACGACCCGCGGCCGGCTGCCGGAGCTGGCCGGCGCGAAGCACGTCGAGCTGAGCGTGTTCGGCGAGCGGGAGGCGCAGCGGCTGCTGGCCGGGGTCGCCGGCGTCGACCGCATCGACGGCGAACCCGCCGAAGCCGCGGCGATCGTGGCCTGCTGCGGGTACCTGCCGCTGGCCATCCGGATCGCCGGCGCGCGGCTGGCCGGGCGGCAGGCGTGGAGCCTGCGGACGCTGCACGACCGGCTGGCCGGCGAAGCGGGCCGGCTCAGCGAGCTGCGCGTCGGCGACCTCGGCGTCCGCTCCAGCTTCGAGCTGAGCCTGCGCCAGCTCGACCCGGCCGCGCGGACGGCGTTCTGCCGCACGGCCGTGCTGGGCGCGCAGGACTTCCCGAGCTGGGTGTTCGACGCGCTCTTGGACCGCCGCGGCACGCACGAGGTGCTCGACGTGCTCGTCGACGCCAACCTCGTCTCGCTGGCCGGGCTGGACGCCAGCGGGCAGCCGCGCTACCGGCTGCACGACCTGCTTCGCTGCTACGCGGCGGAACTGCTGGACGCCGAGCCCGCCGCGGTGCGCCGGGACGCGCTCGCCCGCGTCCTGTGTGGACTGCTGGCGCTGGCGAAGACCGCGGCTGCGGCGCTGCCACCCGCGTTCGGCGCGATGACCGGGCCGTCGCTCGGCCCGCTGCCCCCGGACGCGGCCCGGCTGGTGGCCGACCCGCTGGCCTGGTTCACCGCCGAACGCAAGCTGCTGGCCGCCGCGGTCCAGCTCGCCGCCGACGCCGGGCTGGACGAGCTCGCGTGGCAGCTGACCGCGACCGCCGTCCCGTTCTACGACCTGCGCGGCGCCTACGACGACTGGCGGCGCAGCCACCTGACCGCCCAGGCCGCGGCGCGGGCCGCCGGCAACCGGGCGGGCGAGGCGGTGCTGGCCCGCGGGCTCGGCCAGATCGGCGTCTACAACGACGAATACCCCGCCGCCGTCAGGGACCTGGAGCGGTCCGCGGCCCTGTTCGCCGAGCTCGGCGACGTCCGCGGCGAGGCGCTGGCGGTGGCGGGGCTCGGCACCGTGGCGCGCATCCGTGACCGGCCGCGGGACGCGCTGGACTGCTACGGCCGGGCGCTGGCCGGCCTCGAGCGGGCGGGCGACCGCAGCGGCGTGGCCCAGATGCGCAACTCGATCGGCGCGGCCCACGTGCGGCTGGCCGAGTTCACCGAAGCGGCCGGCTGGCTGGGCCGCGCCCGCGACCTGGCCCGCGAGATGGGCGACGCGCACCGCGAGGCCAGGGTCCTCACCGAGTTCGGCACCCTGCACCGCGACACCGGACGGCTGCCGGAGTCGCTGGCCTGCCTGCGGCTCGCGCTGGGCGTCTTCGAGGACCTCGACGACGAACGCTGCGTCGCGTACGCGCTCCTCGGCATCGCCCAGACGCTCCTCGCGGTGGGCGAGCCGGTGCAGGCGCGCGGGGTGTGCGACCGCGCGCTGCGCGTCTTCCGCGAGTCCGGCAACCGCCATGGCGAGACGACGGGCCTGGCCCTGCTGGACCAGGCCCGGCACCGGCGCAGCCCGGCCCGGTCGTGAGTGGCAATGCGGGTTAGAACCCTCATTACCACTCACGACCCCCGCCGGCGCTCGGGTGGGCTCCCCGGACCGCTGGGCTAGCCTCGGGCGACCGCCGACCCGGGGAGCACCATGAGCCTGCGCGAGATCCTGCAGCGGCACGTCGACGACGGCGCGCTGCCCGGCGCGGTCGGCGTCGTGGCCCGGCCCGGCCACGTCGAGGTCGCGGCCGTCGGCTCGGTCGACGTCGAGGGCAGCAAGCCGATGTCCGAGGACAGCCTGTTCCGGTTCGCCTCGCTCACCAAGCCCGTCACCGCCGCCGCCGTCCTGGCCCTGGTCGACGACGGCCGGCTCGCCCTCGACGACCCGATCGGCCGGTGGCTGCCCGAGCTGGCCGACCCGAAGGTCGTGCGCACCCCGGCGGGTCCCGTCGACGACCTCGTGCCGGCGAACCGGCCGATCACCGTCTTCGACGTGCTCACCAGCCAGGCCGGCTGGGGGTTCGCGTCCGACTTCTCGCTCCCGGCGGTGCAGGCGCTGTTCCCCGTCCAGCTCGACGGCCGGGAGGTCCAGCACTTCCCCGAGGCCGACGTCTGGCTCGCGCGGCTGGCCGACGTCCCGCTGCTGTACCAGCCCGGCGAGTCCTGGCTCTACGACACATGCTCGGCCATCCAGGGCGTGCTCGTCGCCCGCGTGGCCGGGTCGTCGCTGCCGGAGTTCCTCGACGGGCGGATCCTCGGCCCGCTGGGTATGGCCGACACCGGGTTCGTCGTCGGCGCGGACCGCCGCGACCGGTTCACCAGCTTCTACAAGGCCGGCCCGGACGGCCTGGCGCTCGCCGACGCGCCGGACGGCCAGTGGAGCACGATGCCCGCGCTGCCGCTCGGCTCCGGCGGCCTGGCCGGGACGGCGGGGGACTGGCTGGCGTTCGGCCGGATGCTGCTCGCCGAAGGCGCCGCGGCGGACGGCAAGGCCGTCCTGACCCCCGAGTCGGTCCGGCTGATGACCACCGACCACACCACCGCGGCGCACCGCGAGATCGGCGCGCTCTTCCTGGAGGGCCAGGGCTGGGGGATGGGCGGAGCGGTCGACGTCGCCGTCCTCGACCCGTGGAACGTCCCGGGCCGCTACGGCTGGGTCGGCGGCACCGGCACCACCGCCTACGTCGTCCCGGCCACCGGCACGGTCAGCGTGCTGCTCACCCAGGTCGGCGAGGACAACCCGGTCCCGCCGCGGTGGATGCGGGACTTCTGGCGGTACGCGTCGGCCGGGTGAGCGGGGCTTGAGTAGGGTCGGACGCATGGGCGAGTCGAACTGGGCCGGCAACCATCAGTACGCCGCCGAAACCGTGGTGACGCCGCACACGCGCGACGAAGTGCGCGAGGCGGTCGCGGCCGCGACGAGCGTCAAGGCGCTCGGCAGCCGGCACTGCTTCAACGACATCGCCGACGCGCCCGGCGGGGTGCTCCTCGACCTGAGCGAGCTCGAGAGCCCGGTGGAGATCGACGCCGGCGCCGCCACGGTGACCGTCGGCGGCTCGGCGCGGTACGGCGACTTCGCGCAGCAGCTGCACGACGCCGGGTTCGCGCTGGCCAACCTCGCCTCGCTGCCGCACATCACGGTCGCGGGCAGCGTCGCGACCGGCACCCACGGCTCCGGCCGGCGTCGCCAAGGGCTCGCCGCGGCCGTCTCGGCGCTGGAGCTGGTCACCGCGGGCGGCGAGGTCCGCACGTTCTCGCGGGCCGCCGACCCGGACGTGTTTCCCGGGCTCGTCGTGAGCCTCGGCGCGCTCGGCGTCGTCACCCGGCTCACCCTCGACATCGTGCCCGCGTTCGACGTCCGGCAGGACGTCTTCGAAGGCCTGCCGTGGGAGGCCGCCTACGAGCACTTCGACGAGATCGAGGACGCCGGGTACAGCGTCAGCCTGTTCACGAACTGGGTGAACGACGTCGTCGACCTGGCCTGGGTCAAGAGCCGGGTGGACGCCTTCACCGAGCGCGCCGGGCTGTTCGGCGCCCTCCCGGCCGGCGCCCCGCGGCACCCGGCGCACGCGGCCGGCGTCCCGGCCGGCAACGTCACCCCGCAGCTGGGTGTGCCCGGGCCGTGGCACCAGCGGCTCCCGCACTTCGCCCTCGAGTTCACCCCGAGCGTCGGGGACGAGCTGCAGACGGAGTACTTCGTGCCCTACCGGGACGCGGCGGCCGCGATGGAGGCCGTGCGCGGGATCGGCGACCGGCTGGCGCCGGTGCTGCTGGTGTCCGAGATCCGCACGGTCGCGGGCGACGACCTGTGGCTGAGCCCGGCCCACGGCGGCGATCGCGTCGCGCTGCACTTCACGTGGCAGCCGCGGCAGCCCGAGGTCGAAACGCTGCTGCCGCTGATCGAGGAACGCCTCGCCCCGTTCGGCGCCCGGCCGCACTGGGGCAAGCTCTTCTACGGCGGCGAGCTGGACACCGTGTACCCGCGGCTGGCCGATTTCCGTTCCCTGGCGGGAACTCTCGATCCCGGCGGCGTGTTCCGGACGCCGTTCATCCGGCGGAACGTCTTCGGCGAAACCGGCGTGTGAATGCTTTCGGAGTAACCATTCTTCGATGATTTCGAAGGCACGATCCGCGTATTGACACCTTTGTCGCGCACGTCCTACGGTGGACCGCCGAGTTCCTGTAAGCGCTTTCTCGCGGTGTCGTGGGAGCGCTCGCAGATCATTCCGACCGGACGGAGATGTCGATGCGTCGGACGCGTGTGCGCGGGTTCGGGGCGGTCGCCGCGATCGCCCTGCTGCTGTCCGGAACGGCTGCGTGCGGGTCGGACTCGGGTGGCGGCGGTGACGTGAGCATCACCTTCGCCTGGTGGGGCAGTGACGGCCGGGCGAACCTGACCAAGCAGGCCGTCGAGCTGTTCCAGAAGAAGAACCCCACGATCAAGGTGCAGACGTCGTTCGCGGCGTACGCGGCGTACTGGGAGAAACTGGCGACGCAGACGGCCGGGGGCAAGCCGCCGGACGTGATGAACGTCGACACCCGCTACCTCGCCGAGTACGGCGGGCGCAGTGTGCTGGCCGACCTGAACCAGGGCGCGGGCAAGGCCGTCTCGCTGGCCGAGGTCAACCCGGAGCTGGCCGCCACCGGCGTCTACCAGGGCAAGCGGTACGCCGTGCCGTGGGCGCAGAACACCCCGGCGATGCTGTACGACCCCGCCGCCTTCACTGCGGCCGGCGCGGACCCGGCGAAGGGCCTGACCTGGGACCAGTACGCCGAAGCGACCGCGAAGGTCGGCGCCGCCAGCGGGTTCGCCGCGCGCGGCGTGACCGACTTCGGGATCCTCGACACGCCGCTGGAGATCTGGCTGCGCCAGCAGGGCAAGCAGTTCTACACCCCCGACGGCAAGCTCGGCTTCACCGCCGCCGACCTCCGCGGCTACTGGCAGCTCGCGAGCCGCTTCCGCGACACCAAGGCCGCGTCGCCCGCCGACGTCACGGCGTCCTACAACACTTCGCCCGAGCAGTCGCCGCTCGGCAAGAAGCTGACCAGCTCGGAGTTCGCCTACGACAACCTGCTGCCCGCCTACCGCAAGGCGAACGGCAAGAACCTGAACGTGGCGCCGTACCCGACCGGCGCGAACGGCGACCTCGGGCAGTACCGGCGGCCGTCGATGTTCCTGTCGGTCTCCGCGCGCAGCCAGCAGCAGGAGGCCGCCGCGAAGCTCGTCGACTTCTTCGTCAA
Organism: Amycolatopsis sp. cmx-8-4; assembly: GCF_046548675.1. Classification (NCBI taxonomy): domain Bacteria; kingdom Bacillati; phylum Actinomycetota; class Actinomycetes; order Pseudonocardiales; family Pseudonocardiaceae; genus Amycolatopsis; species Amycolatopsis sp. cmx-8-4. The sequence continues at coordinate 307,278 of NZ_JAEBDZ010000007.1, read as the reverse complement.
CGACGCCGACGCGGCCAAGATCCTCGGCACGGACCGCGGCCTCGCACCCAACCTGAAGATCCGCGCGCAGCTCGCGACCGGCGCGACCGGCGACGACAAGACGCTCTACGCCTACGAAGCCGCGCTCGAACCGAAGCTCGGGGCCGCGCCGCCGGTCCCGCCGAAGGGCGCCGGCGCGATCCAGAAGCTCCTCCAGCGCACCTACGAGGAGATCGCGTTCGGGCGGCTGGGCGTCGACGACGCCGTCACCCGGTTCATGTCCGAAGCCGACAAGACCCTGGCGTAGCCGATGACGTCGCTGCGCACCCCGGCGCCGGCCCGGCCGGTGGAGCCGCGGGCGCCGGGCCGCGGGTACCGCCGCGAGAACCAGCCGGAGGCGTTCGCGTTCCTCATGCCGTGGCTGCTCGGGGCGGTGGCGCTGACCGTCGGCCCGATGGTCGTCTCGCTCTACCTGTCGTTCACCGACTACGACCTGTTCACCACGCCGCACTGGGTGGGTTTCGGCAACTTCACGCACATGTTCACCGACGACGACCGCTACCTGCGCTCGGTCGAGGTCACGCTGATCTACGTCCTCGTGTCGGTGCCGGTCAAGCTCGCCGTCTCGCTGGGGGTGGCATTGCTGCTCAACACCCGCCGCGGCGGAGGTGGCTTCTACCGCGCCGCGTTCTACGCGCCGTCGCTGCTCGGCGCGAGCGTCGCGGCCGCGCTGGTCTGGCGGGCGCTGTTCACCGGCGGCGGCCCGGTGAACGACGTCCTCGCCCGGTTCGGCTGGCACACGCCGAGCTGGGTCGACGACCCGAACTTCAGCCTCGCCTCGATCGTGCTGCTCGGGGTGTGGCAGTTCGGCGCGCCGATGGTGATCTTCCTGGCCGGCCTCAAGCAGGTCCCGGCCGAGCTGCACGAAGCGGCGGCCATCGACGGCGCGGGCGCGTTGCGCCGGTTCCGGCACATCACGCTGCCGATGCTGTCCCCGGTGATCTTCTTCAACCTCGTGATGGAGGCCATCCACGCGTTCCAGGCGTTCACCCCGGCGTTCGTCATCGGCGGCGGCCGCGGCGGGCCCGCCGACGCGGACCTGTTCTACACGCTCTACCTGTTCGAGGTCGGCTTCCAGGACTTCCGCATGGGGTACGCGTCCGCGATGGCGTGGGTGCTGCTGGTGGTGATCGCGATCGTGACGGCGATCGTGTTCCGCACCGCGAAGCTCTGGGTGTTCTACGAGGACCGCCCGTGACCGCGCTCCGGGTGCCCCGCACCGCGCGGTCGATCGGCTGGCACGTGCTGTGCCTGTGCGGGGTGGCGGTGGTGCTGTACCCGCTGGCGTGGCTGGCCTTCGCGTCGGTCAAGCCGCCGGACGAGATCCTCTCGCGGCTCGCGCTGCTGCCCAGCCGGTACGTCTTCGACGGCTACTCGAAGGGCTGGGAAGGCGCCGCGGGCGTCGGCTTCGGCCGGTTCTTCCTCAACTCGTTCCTCGTTGCCGGCCTTTCGGTGGTGGCCAACGTCGTCTCGTGCTCGCTGGCCGCGTTCGCCTTCGCCCGGCTGCGGTTCCGCTTCCGCGGCGCGCTGTTCGCGTTCATGATCACGACGTTGATGCTGCCCTACCACGTCACCCTGATCCCGCAGTACGTGATCTTCCAGCAAGCCGGGCTGGTCAACACGTTCGTCCCGCTGATCCTGCCGAAGCTGCTGGCCACCGAGGCGTTCTTCGTGTTCCTCATCGTCCAGTTCATGCGCGGCATCCCGCGTGAGCTGGACGAGGCGGCGACCATCGACGGCTGCTCGGTCTACCGGACGTTCTGGCACGTCGTGCTGCCGTTGTCGAAACCGGCGCTGGTCACGACGTCGATCTTCACGTTCATCTGGACGTGGAACGACTTCTTCACACAGATGGTGTACCTGAACGACACGGAGAAGTTCACCGTGCCGCTCGGCCTGCGGCTGTTCGTGGACACCAGCAGCCAGTCCGACTTCGGCGCGATGTTCGCGATGTCCGCGCTCGCGCTGGTCCCGATCGTGCTGTTCTTCCTCGCCTTCCAGCGGCTGCTGGTCGAAGGCGTCAGCACCAGCGGTTTGAAGGGATGACCTCGTGTCGAAAGTGGCCGTGCGGCGGGTGGACTGGCGCACCGGGTTGGGCGAGTTCTCCGACTGCCTGCTGGTGGGGTTGCTGGTCGCGCTGGCTTCGGTGCCGGTCTTGACCGCGCCGCCCGCGTTCGTCGCGGGTTGCCGGGCCCTGGACCGGGCCCGGCACGGGATCGTACGTCCACTGTGGACGACGTTCTGGGCGGACTTCCGCCGCACCGCTCGTGGTGGGGTGGCGTTCGCGGTGGCTTGTGGTGCCGCGGTCGTGCTGGCCGCCCTCGACCTCGAAGTGGCGCGCTCGATGCCGGGCGCGGGCGTGCTCCGGCCGGTGCTGTTCGTGCTCGCCGCGGCGGGAGTGGTGGTCGCGGTGCGGACGTGCGCGGTGGTCGCGTCTTCCGAGCCGACCTGGCGCCGGGCGGTACCGGCGGCCGCTCGTGAGACCGTGGGGGCGCCGGGGAAAGCGCTGCTCGTCGCGGTGGCGGTGGCGCTGTCGGCCGTGCTGTTGTGGATGCTGCCGGTGCTGGCCCTCGTGGTGGCGGGCCCGCTGGGCCTGGCCGCGGTGGCGACCGGCGCGCGTCGATGAACCACCCGCCCAGCCTGGTCGTCTTCGGCACCGCCGGGTACGCCGGCACCCACCTGCGCCGGGCCCGGGAGCTGCACGACCGCGGCGAGATCGTGCTCGCCGGCGCGTGCGACGTCCGGGACCCGCCGGCGGCAGCCCTCGACCTGCTGCCGGACGACGCGATCGTCACCTACGACCCCGCCGAGCTGCTCTCCCGCACCGGCGCCGGGATCGCGGTGGTGGCCACGCCGCCCCGCACGCACCTGCTGCTCGCGCGCCTCGCCCTCGACGCCGGCTGCGACGTCCTCGTCGAGAAACCGCCGGTGCTCGATCTGGCCGCCTTCGACGAACTCGCGCGGCGGGGCCGGGCCGTCCAGACCGGGTTCCAGAGCTTCGGGTCCGCCGCGATCCCGGTGATCCGCGCGGCGATCGCCCGCGGCGAGATCGGCGACGTCGCCGGCGTCAGCGGGGCCGGGGCGTGGATCCGGCGGGACGAGTACTACGAGCGGGCCGCGTGGGCCGGCCGCCGCGACCTCGGCGACGGGTCGCTGACCAACCCGTTCGCCCACGCCGTCGCCTCGGCGCTGCTGCTGAACGGCACCGCCGGCGTCGACCCGGCGGGCATCACCGTCGAGCTGTACCGGGCGCGCGACATCGAGTGCGACGACACCGCGTGCGCCCGGCTCACCTTCGAGAACGCGCCGGACGTCGTCGTCGCGGCCACGCTCGCCGCCGAGGCCGACCACGACCCGTACGTGCTCGTCCACGGGACCGCGGGCCGGATCCGCTGGCACTACAAAACCGATCTCGTCCTCCTCGGCGACCGGCCGATCGAGGTGGGGCCGCCGGAGGACCTGCTCACCAACCTCGTCCGGCACGTCCGCGACCAGGTCCCGCTGCTCGCGCCGCTGTCGGTGACCCGCGCCTTCACCGCGTTCGTCGAAGCCGTGCGCGGCGCCCCGGAACCGCGTCCGCTGCCCGCCGAGCGGGACGGGGACCGGTTCGTCGTACCGGGTGTCGACGCCGCCGTCGACGACGCGGCCGGCCGGCTCGCCCTGTTCTCGGAACTCGACCCGCCCTGGGGGTGCCCGGCATGACGCGGTACGCGATCGTCGGACTCGGCTCGCGCGCCGAGCTGTTCGCCCGGGCCCTGGCGAGCTCACCCCGGGCGGAGCTGGTCGCGTTCTGCGACCGCAACGAGACGCGGATGCGCGTCCACAACGGCTGGCTCGGCACGTCCGTGCCGTGCTACCGGCCGGACGACTTCGCCGTGATGCTCGTCAAGGAGCGGGTGGACGTCGTCGTGGTGTGCACGCCGGACCACACGCACGCCCACTACGTCGCGGGCGCGCTCGGCGGGGGCTGCGACGTCGTCACCGAGAAGCCCATGACGACCGACGTCGACGGCGCCCGCTTGATCCTGGCGGCGCGGCGGGTGACGGGGCGGTCGGTGCGGGTCGCCTTCAACTACCGCTACAACCCGGTGCACCGCCGGGTGCGCGAGCTGCTCGCCGCGGGCGCGATCGGGGAAGTCGGGTCGGTCGAGTTCAGCTGGCTGCTCGACACCGCGCACGGCGCCGACTACTTCCGTCGCTGGCACCGCGACAAGGACCGCTCCGGCGGCCTGCTCGTGCACAAGTCCGGCCATCACTTCGACCTGGTCAACTGGTGGCTCGGCAGCGGCCCGGAGACGGTGTTCGCGCTGGGCGGGCTCGTCTTCTACGGCGAGGAGAACGGCCGCCGGCACGGCCACGCCACCGGGTACGCCCGCGGCACCGGCGAGCCGGCGGCGCGCGACGACCCCTTCGCCCTCGACCTCGAGCGCTCGCCCCGGCTGCGCGCGCTGTACCGGGACGCCGAGGCCGAAGACGGTTATCTGCGCGACCGCAACGTGTTCTCCCCGGGCGTCACGATCGAGGACGACCTCTCGGTGCTCGTCCGCCACCGCAACGGCGTGGTGCTGAATTACCACCTGCACGCCTATTCGCCCCGCGAGGGCTACCGCGTCGCGTTCGCCGGCAGCGAGGGCCGCCTCGAGCTCGACGTCCGGGAGAACGTCCACCCGGGCGCGGTGGACCGCCCGGCCCGGGCGCGGCTGACCGTGCAACGGCACTGGGCGGCACCCGAGGTCGTGCTCGACGTCCGGCTGGGGGAGGGCCACGGCGGCGGCGACGAACGGATGCTCGCCGAACTGCTCGGCGACGCCGACCCGGACCCGCTCGGCTGCGCGGCCGACCACGACGACGGCCTGCGGGCCCTGCTCACCGGGCTGGCCGCGAACCGGTCGCTGATCACCGGCGAATCCGTCGGGATCCGCGGCCTGCTCGACGAAATCGGCGCCACCGGACACCGACCCGGGGAGCGATGACGCGGTTCACGGCCGGTCTTGTCCTTTTCGGACTGATCGCCACGGCGGTACCGGCGGATCCGTCGAGTACTCCGGGCGCGAGTACGAGGTCCACGACGGCCTGCTCGACGTCGTCACCGGCTCGGACCTGGTGACCTGGCCGGGTGTGACGGCCCGGTCCGAGGTTTCGGACCCCCGGTGATCGGGTAGGCGGTGATCATCCGCAGCCGGAGGGAGCCCCACCTTGACCGAGACACCCGCCCCAGACCCGACGGGCCTGATGCTGGCCGTGGCGAGTTCCGGGCGCACGCCCGGGTCCTGCGCGTCACCGTGACGGGTGAGGTCGACATGTCCACCCGGCCGATGCTCGAAGCCGAGCTGGAGCGGGCCGTAGCCGAGGCGCCGCACCGGCTGGTCGCCGATCTGACCGGCGTGGGGTTCTGCGGGGTAACGGGGATGGCGACGTTCTCCCGGCTGCGGACCCGGTGCGCCGACGCGGGGATCGAGCTGGTGGTCCGGCCCTAGAGCGTGGTGCGGCGGGCGCTCGATCTCGCGGCGCTGAGTTCGAGGTTCCGGCTGGAGGGGCCCTGGGTGAACGGCGACCGGGAGATCGCGCAGGCCGCCGAGCGGTGAGTCACCTTCGGCGCGGCCCGGCCGTCGAGGAGGCGTAACCGCTTCCCAGGCAAGGACTCCGCCGATGACCACCACTCATCTCGTCATTACCCTCGTGACCATCGCGGCGAACGCCGGGATGGGCGTCGCCGACGTGCTCCGCGCGCGTTTCGTGCTGGCCAGTTCCGCCTCGGTCGACGTCCCGGCCGGCTGGGTGCCGGCACTGGGGATCCTGAAGCTCGCCGGCGCGGCCGGGCTCGCCGCGGGCCTGGCCGGGTTCCCGGCCGCGGGCACGGCCGCGGCGATCGGCCTGGTGCTGTTCTTCGTCGGCGCGATCGGGGCGCACGTCCGGGCCCACGCCCTGAGCACCCTCGGTGCGCCGGGCGGCTACCTGGTGCTGGCGGTCGCGTCGCTGGTCACCGGCATGGCGACGTGAGCTGCTCGTCTAAAGCCCGGGCCTCCTCCTCGGCCGCGGCCAGCTCTCGGTCTGCGGCCGCGGCGTCGCCCGGGCGGCCGCGGCGGGTCAGGGCCTCCGCGTGCCGGCGGCGGGAGAACACCACCGCGGGCCAGTGGGCCAGCGCGAGGTTGTGCCGGACCGCGGCCCGCAGGTGCGTCACGGCCAGGTCGGCGTCCCCCATGGCCAGCGCCGCGGTGCCCAGCGGGGAGTGGGCCGACCCGAAGCACGCGACGGCGAGGCTCGCCATCACCGGCAGGTGGCCGAACGGGCGGAGCAGGTCGTAGACCCGCGCCGCCGTCTCGGCGTCGTCCACCAGGTACGCCGTTTCCGCCACGCCGCAGAGGGAGAGCAGCCAGGTGCTGGAGCGGGGCAGCGCGCCCAGGTCGTCGCCGGACAGCCGCGCCAGCGCGCCCACCGCCGTCCGGCGGTCGCCCCCGTACGCGGCGGCCACGGCCAGCGCCGCGTAGTACGAGTTGTCGATCGGGCTGAGCGTGGGGGAGTGCATCAGCCGGTCCAGCACCGGCACCAGCTCCGCCAGCCGGCCCTGGAACCAGCGGATCGCCACCAGCTGCGCGCCGTACCAGCCGAGCGCGTCGGGGTCGCCGGCCACCTGCCCGAGCTCGGCGCAGGCCTGCGCGCCGGCTTCGGCCTCGGCGAACCGGCCGGCCCGGATCGCCAGCATGACCTTCAGCGACGCGGCCACGAACCCGGCCGCCAGGTGCTTCCGCGCGGCCAGGAGGTCTTCGAGCTCGCCGAGCCGCCGTTCGGCGTGCGGGTCCGCGGCCAGGAACCGGTCGACGGTGTCCCAGACCACGCCCATGACCAGGTCGGTGCGCCGCCCGGAAGGCCCGCTGACGCCGATCAGCTCGGTGGCGAGCGCCTGGCGCAGCGCGACGTGGTCCGGGCCGAGCAGGCAGTGGTGGGCCAGGCTCAGCGCCTCGGCGTGCGCGACGGGATCGCCACCCGCCCGGGTTTCCGCGGCGAGGGCGAGGATCCGCTCGTGCGCGCCGTCCTCGTAGTCCTGTTCGCCGGCCAGCCGGATCCGCAGCCGCAGACCCAGCCGCGACGCCGGGTCGACGCGGTCGAGCACCTGCCGCAGCCGGGTCAGCAGCGTCGTCGACGCGGCCGACGTCCGGTGCTCGTGCACCCACACCCCGCCCAGCCCGAGCACGGCGCGCCCGAGCGCGTCGACGTCGCCGTCGAGCTCGGCCCGGCGGTAGGCGTCCTCGAAGTGCGTCCGGCTCGTCCGCAGGTCGCCTTCTTCGAGCAGCGCGTGCTCCCCGGTGCCGAGCGAGCCGGCGTCCGGGACGGTGATCACCTCCCGCGGCCGCACCGCGAGCAGGCCCGGGTCGTGGGCGAGGACGCGCCGGTGCACCTCGGTGAGGACGGGTGACGGCTCCAGGCCGGACGCGCTGACCAGGTCGTGGCGGGCGCGGCGGAACACCTCCAGGGCGTCGCCCTGGCGCCCGGCGCGGTAGAGGGCGGTCATCAGCTGCCCCCAGAGCCGTTCGTGGCCGGGGAACGCGGCGGTCAGCACCTCGAGCTCGCCGATCAGCCCGGTGTCCTCGCCCGCGGCCAGGTCGGCGTCGATCCGGTCCTGCACGGTGTTGTGCCGCACCCGCTCCAGCCGCACCCCTTCGGCGGCCAGCACTTCGACGCCGTCGAACTCGCCGTACGCGGCTCCGCGCCACAGGTCCAGCGCGGTGGTCAGCTGCGTGCGGGCGGTGCCGTAGTCGCCCGCGGCGAGCGCCCGCCGGCCCTCCCCGGCGAGCTGCTCGAAGCGCACCGCGTCGATGGCCTGCGGGGCCACGTGCAGCACGTACCCCGGCGGCCTCGTCAGGAGCAGCGGCGGCGCAAATGTCCTGCGCAGCCGCGAAAGGTAGGTCCGCACGGTCCGGTCGACCTGATCGGGCGGCCGGTCACCCCACAGTGCCCGCCCGAGCGCACCGACGCTGACGACCCGGCCGGCGTCCGCGGCCAGCACGGCCAGCAGCGTGCGCAGCCGCGGCCCGCCCACGTCCACCGGTTCGCCGCCGATCCCGGCCTCGAACGGCCCCAGGACCCCGAGTTCCACCCCACGCGTGCTCATTCCCGCCCCTCCAAGCACGGACGCGTCCGCGCTTGGTCTACAGGAGCAGGACGCGGCGCGCGGGATACGTCGCAGGCGCCAGGTCGTGGTCGACGGGCTGTCGGCGGATTGTCGGCGGATTGTCGATGAACTGTCGATGGGCGCTGTGAAGCTCGGCCACGTCCCGCCCAGCAGCGGGAATCACCACACAGGAGGGAATTCGATGAGGCACACGATCCGAGGTCTGAGCACGGTTCTGGCGACGGCCGCCGCGGGGGCGGCCCTGCTGGCCGCCGCGCCGGCGGCGCAGGCGGCGCCCGCGGGCACCGCCGCCGTGCTCGACGTGAAGAGCGCGACCTGGGGCCAGCTGCACGCGGGCGACTGCGAGCAGGACAACGGCACCATCGTCCTGCGCTCGGACGGCACCGGCGACTGGAGCGCGACCACGCTGACGTTCCAGACCCACAGCGGGGACATCTGGCACTCCAGCTTCGACTTCAAGACGACGGCCGGGACGAAGCTGTTCTCCGCGGGCACGTTCGACAGCCCGCGGATGAACGACGGCAACCCGCCGCCGCGCTACAACTGGACCGCGCACTTCAAGTACGACGCCGCGTTGTTCAGCGCGGTCGACGTCTTCAAGACGATCCAGCACTCCAGCTGCTGAGCGCGGCCACCGGCTTCGGCGGCTACCCGTCGAGGCCGGTGGCTTCGAGGCAGTAGGCCAGCAGCTTCCGCACTCGTGCGTCGTCGGGGCGGGTGTGGGGGAAAAGGTGCTCCGGACGCGGGCGGCGGTCGTGCCAGAAGCGGCCCGCGTCCGGGGCCGGCTCGGTCGCGGCGAGCCAGACGGCGGTGTCGGCGCCCTGCGCGGCCGTGCGCAGGAACGGCCGCGTGACGCGCCGGAACAGCGGGAGCGACCCGGTCAGGCCGGGGGTGTCGGCCCAGCCCGGGTGACAGCTGTGCACGGCCAAGCCCCAGCGCTGCGCCAGCACCGGCGTCAGCTCGACCTGCATCCGTTTCGTGCGGGCGTAGGCGACCGCGCCGCGGTAGGTGCCCGTCCGGTACTCGGGGTCGTCCGCGGCGAGCGGCTGGGTGTACATCCCGCCCGACGACATGAAGATCACCCGGCCGTCCCGCAGCGCCGGTCGCAGCAGCTCGGTGAGCAGCAGCGGGCCGAGGACGTGGGTGGCGAGGGTGAGTTCGTGCCCGTCCTCGGTTTCCGAGCGTTCGCGCGGGAGCGTGCCCGCGTTGTGGATCAGGACGTCGACACGCGGGTGCTCGGCGGCGCAGGCGCGGACGGAGGCCAGGCTCGACAGGTCGCAGTGCGCGAGCCGGACGTCGGCGCCGGGGACCCGGGCGAGGACGTCGTCGCGCGCGGGGGCGCCGCGGTCGAGGTCGCGCACGAGCATGACCACGGCCGCGCCGAGCCGGGCCAGCTCGGTCGCGCACGCCTGGCCCAGCCCGGAACCCGCGCCGGTCACCAGGGCCACTTTCCCTTGCAGTGCACCGGGTGCGGGGTCGCCGGGCCGCCAGTGCGGCCGGCGCAGCAGGTAGCCGAACCGGGTGTAGCCGGCCGCCGTTCGGTCGAGGACGACGTCGGCCAGGTCGGCGAGAGGAGCGATCACCTGCCCAAGCTACGGCCGGACCGGCGGTCGCGCCGTGCGGACCACGCGGACCGGGCAGCCCGCGTGGTGCAGCAGCGCCTGGGCCGTCGAGCCCAGCAGCAGCCCCGGGAAGCCGCCGCGGCCGCGGTCGCCCAGCACGATCAGCTGGGCCGACCTGCTGCGTTCGACCAGCTCGCGCCGCGGGTGCGCCGGGACCACCACCCGCTCCACCCGGACATCCTCGACGTCGCCGGGCCGGACCTGCTCCGCCAGCAGCCGGCGGCCGGCTTCGACGACGGCCTCGGGGGCCGGCTCCGCGGGTGGCTCGTCGGCCCACGCGTGCAGCACCACCAGCGGGACCTGCCGGGCCCGGGCCTCGGCCAGCGCCGTCGCGAGGACAGCTGTCCCGGCGTCGCCGCCGTCGATGCCCGTGACGACCGGGCCGCCGGTGCCCGGCTCGTCCCAGCGGTCGCCGCGGACCACCACCGTGTCGCAGTGCCCGTGGGTGCCGACCGCCGCGGCGACCGACCCGGCGAGCGGCCCGGCCGCACCGGCCGCGCCCGGACGCGCCGACCACCAGCAGCGCGGCGGTCCACGACACCTCGATCAGGGTCTGCGCGGCGCGGTCGGGGTCGAGCCGGGTGACCGCGTCCGGCACGCCCTGCGCGGCCGCGAGCTCTCGCGCGGTCCGCAGGGCGCGGCGGCCGCGGGCGCGCAGGGCGTCCAGCATCTCCTCGGGCGGCGGCACCTCGCCGCCGGCGAGCAGGGCCGGGAAGTCGAGCGCGTGCCGGATTTCCAAGGGCTTGCCGTGCAGCCGGGCCGCCCGCGCCGCCCACCGGACGGCGTCGAGCGACTCCGCCGAGCCGTCGGCTCCCGTGACGATCGGCGGGGTGGTCATCGGCGGCTCCTGACGCGGCTGGCGTCCCCCGACTCTAGGCCCGCCTCAGGCGAGCGTGCGCCGCGCGGACCAGCCGATCAATCCCAGCTCCAGCACCGCGAACCCGGCCAGCACGACCGAGCCGGGCAGCCAGAGCATCGCCAGCCCGGTCGTCAGCACCGGCAGCACCAGGCCCGCGTAGGCGGCGAGGAACAGCGCGGCCAGGACTTCGCCGCGGGTGAGCGGGTCGGCGAGCGCGGCAACGGTACCGACGCCCGCCCGGAAGCCCAGGCCGAACCCGGACCCGCCGAGCACGGCCGCGACGAAGAACAGCGGGAGCGACGCGGTGAACGCCGACACCGCCAGCAGCACCAGGCCGACGCCCATCAGCACGTACCCGGACCGCAGCTGCGGCCGCGTGCCGACGCGGGCGAACACGATCTGGACGAGCGCGGCGCTGCCGAGCATCACGAAGGGCGCGATCCCGGCGAGCAGCCGCGACGTCTGGTGCAGTTCCTGCGCCAGCAGCGCGGGGGCGAGCGCCATGAACAGGCCGCTGATGGCGAACGCGCCGAACACGCCGATCGCGGCGCCGGTGAACTCGGACCGGGCGGCCGGCGGCAGGGAGAGCCGTTGCGGCCGGTAGGCGGGCCGCTCTTCCCGGCGTTCCACGGTTTCCGGCACCAGGCTCACCGCGAGTGCCTCGACGAGCAGCACCACCAGGAAGACGGTGAACGGCGTGCGCAGCGGCTGGTCGGCGAACCGGGCGAAGAAGCCGCCGACGAGCGGGCCGATGGCGAGGCCGCCGGCGTTCACCACGGTCGTGATCAGGCCGGAGCGGCCGGGGTCGGCGTCCGGGTTCGCCTGGGCGCGCAGCTCGGACAGGTGCGCGGTGGCGGTCGCGGTGAGCGCGCCGATCCCGGCGCCGCTGATCAGCCGGGCGACGATCAGGCCCGGCACGTCCGGCCAGAGCAGGAACAGGGCCGCGGCGACGGCTTCGGCCAGCAGCCCGGCGAGGATGACGCGGCGGCGGCCCAGCCAGTCGCTGACGTGCCCGGCCAGGTAGAGGCTCAGCATCACCCCGACCGCGTAGGCGGCGAAGACAACAGTGACGACGAAGGTGGGGAAGCCATCCCGCTGCTGGTAGAGCGCGTACAGCGGGGTCGGGACGGTCGAGAACGCGAGCGCGGTCGCGAAGGCGACGGCGATGATGCGGAACCCCAGGCCGTGGCTCACCCGCAGGCGCGCGGCGGGCCGGGCCGGGGTGATGGTGGCGGACATGCTGACCTCCTGGTCTACGGATCTTCCGCTTCCCACCATGACCCTGCTGACTCAACAAGTCCAACGAAGAGTCGTGGTGCCAGTTATCGCTTCGAGCGATAAGTTGGCTCGTATGGAGACGCGTCAGCTGGAGTACTTCGTCGCCGTCGCCGAGGAGCTCAGCTTCACCCGGGCCGCCCAGCGCCTGTACGCGGTGCAGTCCACCGTGTCGGCCGCGGTGCGGGCCCTGGAGACCGAGCTCGGCGCCCGGCTGTTCGACCGGTCCACCCGCAAGGTCGCGCTGTCGGCGGCCGGCGTCGTGTTCCTGCCCGAGGCGAAGGCCGCGATCGAAGCGGTGGAGCGGGCCCGCGCGACGGTCCAGGAGGCGTCGGCGGGCCTGCGCGGCAGCCTCCGGATCGGCACGCTGACGGCGATCGGCAGCGTCGACCTGCCGGCCCTGCTCGGCGCGTTCCACCGCCGCTACCCGCTGGTGGACATCCAGGTCACGGTGTCGATCACCGGGTCGACCGGCCTGGCCGAGGACGTCCGCCAGGGCCGGCTCGACGCCGCACTGGTCGGGCTGCCCGGCGTCGACCTGCCCGGGCTGGACGTCCGAGCGCTCGAATCCCGGCCGTTCGTCGCGCTGCTGCCGCACGGCCATCCGCTGGCGCGCGAGCGGGAGATCCGGCTCGAGAGCCTCGCGCGGGAGTCCTTCGTGGACATGCCCCGCGGCTTCGGCAACCGGGTCCTCGTCGACCGCGCCTACGACGCGCTGGGCTCGCCCCGGCGCGTCACGGTCGAGGTCGCCGACCTGCGGACCGTGCCCGGCTACGTCCGGGCCGGCCTGGGGATCGCGGTCATCCCGGAGCTGCCCGAATCCGACGAGGAGGACGTCGTCTCGCTGCCGCTGGCCGGTGCGGGCCTGGACTGGCCGCTGAACCTCGTCTCCGCGAGCGCCAAGCCGCCGAGCCGGGCCCTGCGCACGCTCCTCGATCTCGTCACTGCTCAAGACCATATTTGAACGCGTTCAACTCTTCCGGTACGGTCGGCCCCAGGGGGACGACCGTGAAGGGGGAACGTCATGAAGGTGGTGCTGCCCGGCGGCTCCGGCCATCTGGGCCGGGTGCTGAGCCGGGCACTGACCGAGCGGGGGCACGAGGTCGTGGTGCTGAGCCGACGGGCAGAAGGGCCCGGGCCGTGGACGCGGAGCGTGCGGTGGGACGGGCGCACGCCCGGCGCCTGGACCGGGGAGATCGACGGCAGCGACGTCGTCGTCAACCTCGCCGGCCGGTCGGTGAACTGCCGCTACACGGCGGCGAACCTGCGGGAGATGATGACGTCCCGGACCGACTCGGCGCGCGTCGTCGGCGGGGCGATCGAACGCGCCGAGGCGCCGCCGCGGGTCTGGCTGCAGATGAGCACGGCGACGATCTACGCCCACCGCTTCGACGCGCCGAACGACGAAGCCACCGGCGTGCTCGGCGGCGCCGAGCCGGACGCGCCCGCCTACTGGGGCTACAGCGTCGACATCGCGCGGGCGTGGGAACGGGAGCAGGACCGGGCGGAGACGCCGCGGACCCGCAAGGTCGCGCTCCGGACATCGATGGTGATGAGCCCCGAGCCCGGCGGCGCGTTCGAGGCGCTGCTGCGCCTGACTCGGCTGGGTCTGGGCGGCCCGGTCGCGGGCGGCGCGCAGTACCTGTCGTGGATCCACGAGGACGACCTGCTCCGCGCGATCGACCTGCTGATCGCGCGGGACGACCTGAGCGGTCCGGTCAACCTCGCGGCGCCGGAACCGTTGCCGTACCGCGATTTCCTGCGTGTCTTGCGCGCGGCGGCGGGCGTCCCGTTCGGGCTGCCCGCCACCCGCTGGATGGCCGAACTCGGCGCGTTCGTCCTGCGCAGCGACACGGAACTGCTCCTGAAGAGCCGCCGGGTGGTGCCGGGCCGGCTGCTGGACGCGGGGTTCGAGTTCGCGTTCCCGCAGTGGGCCGCGGCGGCCGAAGACTTGGTGCGGCGGACTAGAACCACGCGTCCAGCGCGGCCTTCGGAGAGCCTTCGCCCGCCCAGGCGATGACGCCGTCCGGGCGCAGCAACAGGGGACCGGCACTGGTCACCGGCACGACGTCGACGCGCTCGTCGGCCAGGTGGCGGGTGTCCGGGGTGAGCAGCAGCAGGCCCCGGCCGGTGCGGGTGTGCTCGTGGAGCCGGGTGACGCGGCCGTCGTCGCCGGCCAGTGCGAGGTCCGGCGTGTAGCGACCGGCGGGATCGGTTGCGGGGTAAGGGAGTTCGCAGCGCTGGTGGACGCCGGAGAGCAGGTCGGCGAAGTACCGGTTCGCGTCCGGCAGGTCCATCAGCTCCGCGACGATCTCGCGCAGCGCGTCGACGTGCGGGCCCGGGGCCAGCAGCGCGGACTGGGCCCGCGTGTTGCGCAGCACCGCTTCGCCCGCCGGGTGGCGTTCGCGCGTGTAGCTGTCGAGCAGGCCTTCGGGCGCGCGGCCACCGGCGGCGGCGGCGAGTTTCCAGCCGAGGTTCGCCGCGTCGAGCAGGCCGAGGTTCAGTCCCTGCCCGCCGCTCGGCGAGTGCACGTGGGCCGCATCGCCGGCGAGGAAGACGTTGCCGTTGCGGTAGGTCGAGGCTTGCCGGGCCTGGTCGCCGAAGCGGCGTCCGTCGGTGAGTTCTTCCACGACGGCGGCGGCGCCGGTGACCCGGCGGATGCCGTCGGCGAGTTCGGTGGCCGTCACCGGACCGGCCGGCTCGGCGTCCCCGGCGGGTTCGGTGACGCCGGCCATGCTCCCGCCGTGCAGGAAGGCGCCGGCCGGGTAGCGGCCGCCGGGCGGGACGTCGCCGCCGAACCGCACCCGGCCCGCGGTGGTCCGGAGCAGGGGAGGCGTGCCGGGGAAGGCGAAGCCGGCGAGCTTCCGGACCGTGCTGCGCCCGCCGTCGCAGCCGACGAGGTAGCGGGCACGCCAACGGCCGTTGACGGTGACCTCGTCGTCGCTCTCCATCTCGGTGACCTCGTGGCCGCGCACGATCCGCACGCCCAGCGCGAGCGCGTGCTCGGTGAGCAGCCGTTCGAGCTGGGGCTGCCAGATGGTGGCGCGCGGGCGGTCCGGGTCGGGGACGAGCTTGTGGATGTTCGCGAAGTGCCCGAGCGTGGTGCCGTGGTCGCGGGCGAGGTCCCGGGTGCCCGCCGCGTCCGCCTCGGCCAGCCGTTCACCGAGGCCGCGGCGCCACAGCAGCTCGGTGGCCAGCACGCCGAGCCCGCGCGCCTTCGTCTCCTCGGACGGCGTGGGCAGTCTTTCCAGGACCAGGGGTTCGGCGCCGGCCAGCTTGAGTTCGGCGGCGAGGAGCAAGCCGACCGGCCCGGCTCCGGCGACGATCACGTCGGCGTCCATGTAGTCTCCTTAACTAGTTAAGGGACAGGGTGTCCTTAACTAGTTAAGGAGTCAAGGGTGCCGATCGAGAGGGCCGACGCGGTCCGCGTCGCGCTGGGGCTGCTGGCGGACGAGGGCCTCGACAAGCTGACGGTGCGCCGCCTGGCGACCGAGCTGGGCGTGAAAGCGCCCGCGTTGTACTGGCACTTCAGCGGCAAGCGGGCGCTGCTGGACCACCTGACCGACGTGCTGGTGGCCCCGGTCGTCGCGGCCCTCCCGGACGGCGGCCCGTGGCTGAAGTGGCTGGAGGAAGCGGGTTTCGCCCTCCACACGGCCCTGCTCGCCCACCGCGACGGCGCCCGGGTGGCCCTCGGCGCCGACCTCCGCACGGCCCGCGCCCTGGGCGACTTCGCCGAGCGCGCGGTGGGCGTCCTGCACGAGGCGGGCTTCCCCCTCGGCGACGCGACCCGCGCGGCGGGCGTCCTGGTGCACTTCGTGCTGGGCCGGGCGGTGGAAGACCAGACACGGCCCGCCCCAGAGGAGGAAGCCGCAGCGATCGCGGACGAGAGCTTCCCGTTCCCCCTGATGGCCGCGGGCCTGCGCGAGCGAGCGGGCGCCACGGTCGAGGACGACTTCCGCTACGCCCTCGGCATCATGCTGGCCGGACTCCGGGCGACGCTGGCCAGCACGTGTCGACCCCCTGATCACGCGTGCCGACTCTCCGATCACGTGAGCTGACCCTCTGATCACGTGAGCCGACTCTCCGATCACGCGGACCGACCGTTCCATCACGGGCCGAGTGTGCGCGGAACGCCGACACGTGTGATTGGGGAGCCGACTCGCGTGATTGCGGGGTCGACACGCGTGATCAGGGGGTCGACACGCGTCAGAGGTTCGCCCGGCCGGTGCGGAAGAACTCCGTGATCGCGCCGTCCAGCTCGCTCAGGGGCCGGGCCGCGCCGAAGGGGGCGGTCCAGAACTCGCCCTGCCTCGGCTCGAACGGCCCGACGTACGCGTACGGCTCGCCCAGGTAGTCGTCGCCGGGGGAGACGCCGTAGTTGACCTCGTCGACGGTGATCGCGACGTCGAAGTGCTCGGGCCACAGCACCGGCGTCGCATCCGGCGCGAACTCCCGCAGCGCCCGGTCGCCGTCGGCGAAGCCCTGCAGCACCCTCGTCAGCGCCGAGGCGTCGAGGGTGATCGTCTCGTCGAGCCGGACGCCGGGGCCGCCCGAGTAGACGCCCTCGGGCTCACCCGCCGTGAACCCGGCCGACGCCGCGACGTCGAGGTACGTGCGGCCGGCCAGCGGGACGCGCACCGAGTTCGTCACGAGCTCGTCACCTTCGAGCCGGAGTGCCGGCGCGACGACCGTGGCGAACCCGCCGTCGACCACACGCAGCTCGATCCGGCCCGCCGCCCGGTGCTGTGGTCCGGCCAGCAGCAGTTCGGCGACGCCGTGCAACGATCGTCTGGTCGTGGCGAGTTCGGTCACGCCACCGAGTGTAGGCACTGCCGGAGTGAGTCTGCTCGCGGTCTTCGCGCCCAGGCGGCCCCTGACTGTACGGGCGGCTCACCCGAGTACAACCCGGTACGAGGGCGACCCGCCCGCACCGCCAGGAACCACCTGGATCACGAAGCCCATCGAGCAGCCTCACTCCGGCAGCGCCTAGAGGAGCGGGAAGTGCTCGGCGGCCCACTGCTCGAACCCGAGCCCCGGCCGGCCGAGCACCCGCTCGACCGTGTCGGTCGCCGGCGAGCCGCCCCGGGCCGCGTCGGCGATGAACGCGAGGATCGCGTCGACGACCTCCGGCTTCTCGAACTGCCCGAACTGCTGCCGCGCTTCGGTTTCCGTCAGCTCCTCGATCCGCACCGGCACCCCGGCGGCGGCGCCGATCAGCTCGACCTGCTCCCGCTGGGACAGCAGCCGCGGGCCCGTGAGCATCCCGTCCGCGGCGTCGTGCCCCAGCAACGCCGCGACGGCGACCGCCGCGACGTCGCGTTCGTGGATCGGCGCGGTCTTCGCCTCGGGGTGCACGAGCTGCACCACGCCCTCGTCCCGGATGGCGTCGGCCCAGTTCAGCGCGTTGGTCGCCAGCACCAGCGGACGGATCGGCGTCCAGCGCAGGCCCGAAGCCGCCATCGTCTGTTCGACCGCGCGGTGCTCTTCCGCGATCAGGTTGCCGTTCGCCGCGGGGAGCAGCACGCTGCCCGACGACAGCAGCACGACGTGCTCGACGCCCGCTTCCCTTGCCGCGGCGGCGAAATCGTCCGCGCCGTCCGTCGGCGCGTAGACGAAGACCTGCCGCACGCCGCGCAGGGCCTCGGTCAGGGTGGCGGGCCGGGTCAGGTCGGCCGCGACGACCGGGACGCCGGCGGGCAGGTCCGCGGTCGCGGGGTTGCGCACCGACGCGCGCACGGGTTCGCCGGCGGCGAGGAGCTGGTCGACGACGTGCCGCCCGACGTTCCCGCGGGCGCCGATCACCAAGGTGGTCATGATGGTCCTCCTGCTCAGCTGCCGCGGGAGGAAGCGAACGACGGCTCACCTCGCGCGGCAGGCAACTGGTACCTGGCGCGCCAAGGGAGTCACAGTCGTGACAGGCGAAGCGTTCCGACGCTTCACTTCGCCTGTCACCAAGCTACCACGGTCAGGTTTTCGGCAGCTTCGCGACCAGGGCCTTGCCGAACGCGACGGCCGCGTCGCAGGAGCCGCCGGGTTTCGACGTGAAGATCCGGACGTGCTCGACCTGGTCCGCGTCGTAGGGCCGGTGGTCCCAGGTCAGGAAACAGCTGTCGCCGAGCGCCCGCTGGGTGGCCGTCCGGCCGCCGAGGTCGACCGGCGTCCCGGCGTCGGGCACGCCGGCGGTCAGCTTCTCGAACGACAGCTTCAGCGACGTCGTCGCGGTCCACTCGCACTCGCGGAGCCCGGTGAGGGCGACCTGGCGGACCGGGCCGATCGCCTGCGCCACCGCGGGTTTGTCCAGCACCGCGCACGGGTCCAGCGCCAGGAATGTCCCGGGCGCGAGGTCGTAGCGGTCGTTGCCCGCGCTGATCCGCTTCACCGCCTCGCCGAGCGTGGTCTTCGCCAGGTCACAGGTGTCGGCGATGGCCGTCACGCCCAGCTCGGCCTGCGCCGGGACCTGGACGCTGGCGTCGCACGTGCCGCCGCCGACCTCGCTGAACAGCACCGGCCGCCCGTCGAGGTCCCCGGCCGGCTTGCCGCCCTCCAGCCAGATCGCGTCGCCCAGCTTCAGCGTGACCTTCCCGCCGGTGCGCGGCCGGTAGTCGCAGCGGTCGAAGTAGAGCGTGTCCTGGGCCTGCAGCTTGCCGACGCCGGTGATCGAGACGCCGTCGAGCACCTTGCAGGGATCCGTGCGGCGCAAGGTGTCCAGGCTCGTCGGGTCGAGGTTCGCCGACGGCGGCGGCGGGTCCGCGCGGAAGAGGTTCACCGCGATCAGGCTGCCCGCGGCGAGGGCGCAGACCGAGGCCAGCACGGCGGTGACCGGCACCCAGCGCCGCTTCGGCGGCCGCGGGACCGGCGGGGCCACGGGTGCGGGGACCGGCCAGGCCAGCGCCGTGCGGACCGCGGCTTCCTGGTCTTCGATCAGCCGGTGCACCGCAGGCGGCCACGGCCGGGTGCCGGGCGCCACCGGGCCCAGGTGGTCCAGGATCCGTTGTGGCGTCGGACGTCCGGCCGGATCCTTGGCCAGACAGGGCTCGACGAGCGCGCGGATCTCCGGCGCCAGCCCGGTCAGGTCGGGCGCGGCGTGCACGACGTTGTAGAGCATCTGCGCGGTCGTCGAGCCGGTGAACGGGCCGCGTCCGGTCGCAGCCATCACCAGTAGGCCGCCGAGGGAGAAGACGTCGCTCGCCGGCGTCAGCGGCCGGCTTTCGGCCTGTTCGGGTGACATGAACGCCGGCGAGCCGATGATGCCGCCGGTGCCGGTGAGGTCGGAGCCGCCCTCGGCCGCGCGGGCGATGCCGAAGTCGATCACGCGCGGGCCGTCGCCGGTGAGCAACACGTTGCCGGGCTTGAGGTCCCGGTGGATCAGGCCGACCCGGTGGATCTCGGTCAGCGCGGACGCGAGCCCCACGGCGAGCCGTCGCACGGCGTCGTCCGGCAGCGGGCCGGTGGCGTCGATCGCCTCCTTGAGGGACGGCCCGGTGACGTACAC
Source organism: Amycolatopsis sp. cmx-8-4 (assembly GCF_046548675.1). Lineage (NCBI taxonomy): Bacteria > Bacillati > Actinomycetota > Actinomycetes > Pseudonocardiales > Pseudonocardiaceae > Amycolatopsis > Amycolatopsis sp. cmx-8-4. The sequence goes on along the minus strand of NZ_JAEBDZ010000007.1, from coordinate 287,860 downwards.
CGACGCCAGCCACGGCGTCTCGGCGTCGGGATCGGCGTCCATGACGGCCGCGGTGAAGGCGCCCGAGACCCGTTGCGACGCCTGCACTTCGTGCCGGAACCGGTCGCGGAAGCGGGCGTTGTGCGCGAACTCCGGGTGCACCTGCTTGAGCGCGACGAGCCGGCCGTCCGGCGCCACGCCGAGCAGGACGCGGCCCATGCCGCCCTCGCCGAGCGCGGCGACCAGGCGGTACCGGCCGGCGGTCCGGGGCTCGCCCGGTTCCAGCGGCCTCACGGCTTCGGCAGCCCGGACTTGACCGTCTTGGCGAAGTCCTGTGCCTGGCGGCACGTGTCCTCGACGGTGAGCGAGCTGGCGGACGTCGTGTAGTCGACGATGACGTTCTCCGAGGTTCTGTCGTCGTAGGGCCGGTGGCGCCAGGTGTAGGTGCAGCTCACCCGCGCGGCGTTGGCCCGTTTCGTGGTGACGAACGCGGTGACGCCGTCGAGGTCGGCGGTCGTGCTCGTGTCGTAGTACGAGTCGGTCGTGCGGAACGGCGGCACGCCGCGTTCGAGCGTCACCGTGACGTCGCCCGCGACGTGCCACTGGCACTCGTGCAGCCCGCGCGGTTCGACCTTGGTGACCGGTCCGACGATCCGCTGGGCGGTGGCGGCCGGGACGAGCGGGCAGGGATCGACCGGGGCGAGGCTGCCGGCCGGCGGGGCCACTGTGGTGCCGCGAAGGCGTTTCAGCGCTTCGCCGAGCGCGGCTTTCGCGACGTCGCAGGGTTTGTCGAACTTCTCGGCCGAACCCTCGGCCTCGACGCCGATGGTGGTGTCCGCGCGGTCCACCACCGGCACGGCGGCGGTGCAGCCACCGGCCTTCTCCTCGACGCTCAGCGGCAGGCCGTCCAGGTCCCCGGCCGGCGTGCCCTTCGCGGCGACCGGGCCGCCGATCGTCAGGTCCAGCCACTGGCGCCGCGCGGTCTCGTAGGTGCAGCTGAAGAGGTGGACGTCGATCTTCGGGGTGAGCGTGCCGACGCCGGGGGCCGACGGCAGGACCTTGCAGAGATCGACGCCGCGGAGGCGGTCCGGGCCCAGGGGATCCGGGTTCGGCGCGGACGTCGTGGTCACTGCAGTGGTGGGTGGGCTCGCGGTCGTCGCCGGGGCGGTCCTCGTCAGCGCGACGGTGGTGATCGTGCCGCCGATCACGACGATCGCGGCCACGGCGGCGAGGGCGATCCGCAGGCCGCGCCGTCGCGGTTTCGGCGGTTTCGCGAGGGCGTCCCGGACCTCGGCCCGGCGCTGCGCGATGAGAGCGTGGACGGCGGGCGGCCACGGGCGGGGGACCGGCGGCAGCGGGCCGAGGAACTCGAGGATCTGCGCCGGCGACGGCCGCTGCGCGGGGTCCTTGGCGAGGCACGGCTCGGCGAGTGCGCGGACGTCCGGTGGGAGGACGCGCAGGTCGGGGTGGGTGTGGACGACGTTGTAGAGCGACTGCGGCGCCGATGCCCCGGCGAAAGGACTGCGCCCGGTCGCGGCGAGGACGAGGAGCGCGCCGAGGGAGAAGACGTCGCTCGCCGGCGTCAGCGGCCGTCCCTCGGCCTGTTCCGGCGACATGAACGCGGGCGAGCCGAGGATCGCGCCGGTGTGGGTGAGGTCGGTGCCGCCCTCCGCGGCGCGGGCGATGCCGAAGTCGATGACGCGCGGGCCGTCTTCGGCGAGCAGGACGTTGCTGGGCTTGAGGTCCCGGTGCACCAGCCCGGCCCGGTGGATCCCGGCGAGCGCCGACGCCAGCCCGGCGGCGAGCTGCCGCACGGCGGCCACCGGCAGCGGCCCGGTCGCGTCGACGGCGTCCTGCAGCGACGGCCCGGCGACGAACACGGAGGCGAGCCACGGCGTGGCCGCGTCGGGATCGGCGTCCATCACGGCGGCGGTGTAGGCCCCGGAGACGAGCCGCGAGACGTCGACCTCGCGCCGGAACCGCTCACGGAACCCGGCGTCGTGCGCGAACTGCCGGTGCACCCGCTTGACGGCGGCCAGCCGCCCATCGGGCGCCACGCCGAGCAGCACACGTCCCATGGCGCCCTCGCCGACGGTGGCGAGCAGCCGGTACCGCCCGGCTTGCGCCGGTTCACCCGGACCCAACGGCTCCACGCCCCACCTCCGCGGGCGATGGTAGAGCGAACGAGTGACGCGGTGGCCACGAATGTCCACTTCGGTGGCGCCGGTCACCCGGCTCGCGCGCCCTGGGGTCGCTCGGGACCGCCGGTCGAGGGTCGTGAGTGTTTAGGAGGGTTAGAACCCTCCTAAACACTCACGACCAGCCGCGGCAGACCCACCTGCCGGACCCGGTCGGCGTTCCCGGGCGCCGCACCGGCGGGTCCGCCCGGCCCGAGGCCGTGAGGGGCACCCTCAGGGACCTATGCGTCGTGAGGGGCACCCCCACGACCTTCGGCCGACCACCTGCTGGAGCCGGGTCGGGGTTTCTGGGCGTCGCACCGGCGAGTCAGTCGGCTCAAGGCCGTGAGGGGCACCCTCAGGGACCTGAGAGCCCTGAGGGGCACCCTCACGACCTTCGGCCGGCCGCTGGGTCAGGGGTGCAGGAGGATCTTGCCCACCGCCCGGCGTTCCTCGAAGTCCGCGTGGGCCGCGGCCGCTTCCGCCAGGGGGTACGTCCGGCCGATCAGCGGGACCAAGCGGCCCGCCGCCGCCTCGGCCAGGGCCTGGCGCACCCGCCGGGGCGTCTCCGGCCAGAACTCCGGGAGCTGGGACATGTCCGCCACCGACGCCAGCCGGCGGCGATCGGCCGAGGGGACCGTCGTCGGGGTGCCGCTGCTCATGCCGTAGCCGGAGAACCGGCCGCCGTCGCGCAGCAGGGACAGGGCTGCCGCTCCCAGCGGGCCGCCGACTCCGTCGAAGACCACGTCCACGGCGGGCACCTTCGAAACCCAGTCTGGTGAGCCGTAGTCGACCGCCCGGACGCTCAGGTCGTGGGCCAGCTTCACCTTCTCCGGGCCGCGGACCGCCGCGATCACCACGGCGTCGCGGGGTAGCTGCACCAGGAGGCTGCCCAGCCCGCCCAGGCCCGGCAGCACCAAGACGTCGTCGCCCGCCACGACCGGCGTCCTCTCCAGCAGGGCCAACGCCGTGCTGCCGTCGTCCAGGACCGCCAGGGCCTCCGGCAGCCCGAGGCCGTCCGGGACCCGGAAGGCGAACCCGGTGTCGGCGATCGCCGTGTCCGCGTAGCCGCCGGCCGCCGCCCGGGTGACGACGCGCGCGCCCAGCCAGTCCGCGGCCACGCCCGGCCCGATCGCGGTGACCGTGCCCGCGACGGCGCCGCCCGGCACGTACGGCGGCGTCACCGTGAACCCCGGCGGGGCGTCGCCGCGCCGGATGAGCGTGTCGAGCCAGCCCACGCCGGCGTACGCGACGTCGACGCGCAGGTGCCCCTCGGCGGGCTCGGGCGTGGGTAGCGTGACGGGGGCCAGGACCTCGGGTCCGCCGAACTGGGTGGCCATGATCGCTTCCATGTCCCGAGTGTCGAACCTCAAGGACACTCGAAGTCAAGGCGAAAGGAACACGCGTGAAGACTTCCGTCGGGGTGCTGCACCCCGGGGCGATGGGCGCCGCGGTCGGCAAGCTCCTCGTGGACCAGGGCTTCCCCACCCACTGGCTGCCCGCCGGGCGCGGCCCAGCCACCCGGCGGCGGGCGGCGGAAGCCGGCTTCACCGAGGCGGCCGACCTGGCCGGCTGCGACGTCGTGCTGAGCATCTGCCCGCCCGCGTCCGCGGTCGACGTCGCCCGGGAGGTCGCCGCGAGCGGGTTCGCGGGCGTCTACCTCGACGCGAACGCCATCAGCCCCGGGCACGCGCGGGAGATCGAGGAGCTGTTCGACGGCCGGGCGTCCGTCGTCGACGGCGGGATCGTGGGGTCGCCGCCGCGGCAGGCCGGCTCGACGCGGCTTTACCTGTCCGGCAAGGACGCCGGACGCGTCGAAAGCCTCTTCGCCGGGACTTTCCTGACGCCGATCGTGCTCGACGGCCCGGTCGGACAGGCCTCCGCGCTCAAGCTCGCGTTCGCCTCGTACAACAAGCTCACCTACGCGCTCGCGGCGCAGGCCCACGCCCTCGCGGCCCACCACGGCGTCGGCGACGTCTTCCGGGAGCTGGCCGGAGCGGTCCGGCGGGACACCCCGCTCGGCGCGCCGGGGGCCCTCGAATCGGCCGGGCAACGAGCCTGGCGGTGGGAGGGCGAGATGGCCGAGATCGCCGCCGCCTGCACCGAAGCCGGCCTGTCGCCGGCGTTGCTCACCGCCGCGCAGGAGCTGTTCGGCCGCTGGCGCGAGCACCGCGACGACGAGGGGGTGACGGCCGGCGAGCTGCTCGCCGCGCTGGCCGTCACCCCGGACGTCACCCAGCCGGGGTGACGTCGATCAGCACCTTCCCGGTGGCGCCCTCTTCCGACGCGATGTGCGCCTTCGCCGTGTCGGCCAGCGCGAACCGGTGGACCGGCACGCCGCGGTCCTCGCCGAGGCGGAGCGCGCCGTCGGCGAAGGCCGCGTTGACGTCCTCGGCGCCGGCCCGCAGCTTGTCCGCCCCGACCGTGTAGAGCACCAGGAACTGGTAGCGCGTGTTCAGCCACAGGTTCGCGCCGAACTCCAGGCTGATCGTGCCGGTGCCGCGGTCGTCGCCGTAGGCCGCGACCGTGCCGCGGGTGCGCAGCACCTGCGCGTGCAGCGGGGCGTTGACGCCCAAAGCGACCTCCACGACCAGGTCGACGCCGTCGGGCGCGATCTCGCGGATCTTGGCGGCGAGGTCGGGGTCGGGGTAGCGCAGCACGTGCTGGGCGCCGGCCGCGCGGGCGAGGGCGGCCTTCGCGTCGCTGCTGACCGTCGCGATCACCGTCGCGCCGGCCCAGCGGCCGAGCTGGATCGTGGCGTTGCCGACCGCGCCGGCACCGCCGCTGACCAGCACCGTCCGGCCGGCGAGGGAGCCGGGGGACAGGCGGGCCGGGCCGTCCTCGGCGACCGTGAGCGCGCGGTGGGCGGTCAGCGCCGGGACGCCGAAGCCGGCGCCCTCGTCGAAGCCGGCGCCGTCGGGCAGCGCGGCGAGCTTTTCGGCGGGCAGGACGGTGTACTCCTGGGCGGTGCCGGACTCCGGCGCGTGGGTACCCGCGAGGAGCGTCCACACGCGATCGCCGGGGGCGAAGCCGGTGACGTCCGGGCCGACCGCGTCGACGACGCCGGCGCCGTCCTGGTTGGGGACGGTGTCGGGTACTTCGGTCCCGGCTTCGGCGCCGCGACCTTGCCGCGCCTTCCAGTCGGTCGGGTTGACGGCGGACACCACGAGCCGGACGCGGACCTCGCCGGGCCCGGGCGCCACGACGTCCCGTTCGGACAGCGACAGCTCTTCGGGCCCGCCGTGGCGGCGGTAGACGACAGCTTTCATGACCCGTGCAATCCCGCCGGGCCCCCGGGTTATTCCCGGCCCGCCGGAATTGGATGACGTGCGGAAATGTCCGGCGTTTCCGGGCCGGACCGGAAATGGCGGGTAAACGCGCGCGGTATGGGTGATCCCCCGGCCGGGCGATTTTCCGGTTTGCCCGAGCGAAATCGGCCGGCGCCCCGGAAACTGGGCGCGTGGGAGAGGAATTGCGCACATCGCGCGAAGAGCGGTCGAAGCGTGACGAAGGTGAGCCGACGCCCATCTTCGACGCCGTGGCCAGCGCGGCCCGCGCGGGCTCGGCGGACAAGGCGAATACCGGGAATCCGGCGGGCGAGGGCAAAGCGGGGCGGTCTACCTCGCCGTGACGACCGGGGTCGCCTGGGCGGTGGCGCTCGCCGCCGTCTTCCTGCTGGTAGCGGTGGCGTGCGGTCTCGCGGCGTGGCGGCCGCGCGGCGGGCACCGCGGAACCTGAGGCAGATTGTTCAACGTCCGCGCGGAAGCTGTAGCATCTTGGCTGCACGTGCATCTGCGGATGAGGGGTAGGACGTTGGCCGGGGTCGTGAACAGCATGATCGCCGCGGAGTACGCGGCCGGGGCCTCGATCTCGGAGCTGGCCGAGCGCTGGGGCATCGACCCGCGCCAGGTGGTCGAGCGGATCTCCGCGGCCGACCGGTCCTGACGCGGGTCCCGCGCTCAGATGGCGCGTTCGCCCTTGCCCAGCACCACGATGCCACCCTCGCTCACGTGGTAGTGCCCCCGGTCGCGAGCCAGGTCCACCCCGATGTGCGCGCCCGGCGGGACCACGACGTTCTTGTCCAGGATCGCCCGCCGCACCACCGCGCCGCGGCCGACCCGGGCGCCGTCGAGCAGCACCGAGCCCTGGACGACCGCGCCCTGCTCCACGATGACGTCAGGGGAGAGCACCGAGTCGACGACCTGCGCGCCGGAGATGATGCAGCCGGGGCTCACGATCGACTGGTTCGCCGAGCCGCCTTCGACGAACTTCGCCGCCGCGCGCTGGCCGGGGTGGGCCAGGATGGGCCACTTGCGGTTGTAGAGGTTGAAGATCGGGTGCGTGGAGATCAGGTCGGTGTGCGCGTCGTAGTAGCTGTCGATCGTCCCGACGTCGCGCCAGTAGCCGTGGTCGCGTTCGGTCTCACCCGGCACGACGTTGCCGCTGAAGTCGTAGACCGCCGCCTCGCCGGACTTCACCAGGGCCGGGATGATGTCGCGGCCCATGTCGTGGTGCGACGCGGCGTTCTCGGCGTCGGCGTGCAGCGCCTCCAGCATCACCTTCGTCGTGAAGATGTAGTTGCCCATCGACACGTACGACTCGTCGGGGGAGCCGGGCAGGCCCGGCGGGTCGGCCGGCTTCTCCAGGAACGCGTCGATCATCAGGCCGTCGGTGGTGCGGATGACGCCGAACGAGCTCGCCTCGGCGCGCGGCACCCGGATCCCGGCGACCGTGACGCCGGCGCCCGAGGAGATGTGGGTCTCCAGCATCTGCCGGGGGTCCATCCGGTAGATGTTGTCCGCGCCGAACACCGCGATGTACTCGGGGTCCTCGTCGTAGACCAGGTTGAGGCTCTGGTGGATGGCGTCGGCGCTGCCCTGGTACCAGCGCGGGCCCAGCCGCTGCTGCGCCGGCACCGGCGTGACGTACTCGCCGGTGAGCGCCGAGAGCCGCCACGTCGTCGAGATGTGCCGGTCGAGCGAGTGCGACTTGTACTGCGTGAGCACGCACAACCGCCGGATCCCGCCGTGCACCAGGTTCGACAGCACGAAGTCGACCAGCCGGTGCACACCCCCGAAGGGCACCGCGGGTTTGGCGCGGTCGGCGGTGAGCGGCATCAGGCGCTTGCCCTCGCCGCCCGCGAGCACGATGCCCAGAACGTCGGCTCCACTGTTCACGAGGACCTCCCGCACGCTTCGTAGAGGGCGACCGTCTGCTCGGCGATCGCCTTCCAGCCGAACTCGCCGACCGCGCGCTCGCGGCCGGCGGTACCCATCGCGGCGGCCCGGTCCGGGTCGCCCACCAGCTCGTTGAGGGCCGCGCCCAGCCGCGCCTCGTACCCGGCGGTGTCCGCCTCGTCGTAGTGCACGAGCAGGCCGGTCCGGCCGTCGTCGACGACCTCCGGGATCCCGCCGACGTCGCTGGCGACCACGGCCGTGCCGCACGCCGCCGCTTCCAGGTTCACGATGCCGAGCGGCTCGTAGACCGACGGGCAGGCGAACACCGCGGCGTGGGTGAGCAGCTGCACGACCTCGGGCCGCGGCAGCATGTCCGGGATCCAGCGGACGCCGGTGCGGGTCTTCTCCAGGTCGGCGACCAGGCCGCGGAACTCGGCGTCCAGCTCGGGGGTGTCCGCGCCGCCCGCGCACAGCACCAGCTGCGTGTCCGGGTCGAGTGCGGCACCGGCCCGGACCAGGTGCGGGACGCCCTTCTGCCGGGTGATCCGGCCGACGAACAGCACGTACGGCCGGTCCGGGTCGACGCCGTGCTTCGCGAGGACGTCGGTGCCCGGGTCGGGCCGGTAGAGCGTGGTGTCGATGCCGTTGTGGATCACGTGGACGCGCTCGGGCGGCACGGCCGGGTACGCGGTGAGCACGTCCTGGCGCATGCCGGCGCTGACCGCGACGATCGCGTCGGCCGACTCGTAGGCCTCGCGCTCGATCCACGACGAGACGCGGTAGCCGCCGCCGAGCTGCTCGGCCTTCCACGGCCGCAGCGGCTCCAGCGAGTGCGCGGTGACGACGTGGGGGATGCCGTGGGTCATCTTCGCCAGGTGCCCGGCCAGGTTCGCGTACCAGGTGTGGCTGTGCGCGAGGTCGTGGCCTTCGAGGGCGTTCGCCATCGAGACGGCGATGTCCATGGTCGTGAACGCCGGCTGGCGGTAGCCGTGCGGGTCGGTGTGCCCGGTGGCGTCCGGGCGGTCCGGGCCCCAGCAGTGCACGTCGAGGTCGACGAGCGACCGCAACTCCCGGGCGAGGAACTCCACGTGAACCCCGGCTCCGCCGTAGACCTCCGGCGGGTACTCCCGGGTGAGCAGGCCGACCTTCATGAGGAGAACCCTATGGCCTCACCACCCCGGGGCGCAGTCTGGCGTCCCGGCGAATCTCCAGGAGTTTCCGGTGACCGATGCGGTAGGGGCGGTCAGAGGTCGTAGAGCCGGGTCCAGTTCTCCCGCGAGGTCAGCTCGGGCATCGCGCCCTGGTACCGCGCCTGCGCCCCCGCCCCCTCCTTGCGCAGCCGCTGGATCACCTTGACACCGCGTTTGGCCAGGTCGAAGGTCTTGGCGCGGTCGTAGGAGCGGACGCGGACGCCGTCCTGGTTCGCGTCAGTGACGACCACGGTCGAGAACAGCGACGTGTGCCACCAGTGGGCCTCGTCGGCCGGCACGGCACCCAGCCCGAAGCGGTGCCGGCCCCGGGTCTGGTCGAGCAGCCGCTTGAGCAAGATCACCACGGTCCGGCTCGGCGGAGGGGCGCTGTTGATGATGCCGATGTCGTTCGACGCGATCCCCGGCACGTCGGTGGCCTTGTGGCGTTTGGTCTCCGGGTACTGGTCCCGGATCCGGCGGATCTCCTTCATCGCTTCCACGCCACCGTCGCGCAGGACCTCAGGGCCTTCGAGGAAGTCCTCCACCGCCTTGATCAACGTCGCCGACAGCCCGTACTGCATCCCCAGCAGGTACCGCACCAGCTGCGCCAGCAGCACCCGGGAGAGCAGGTTCAGGTTGAACGGCGAGTGCAGCGCCGCAGTGATGATGGAGTTGCGCAGGTTGAAGTAGCGGTGCCACTCGTCCCAGTCCTTCATGTGGAAGTCCGCGTGCCACACCCCCGCACCCGGCAGCGTCACCGTCGGGAAACCGTGGGCGCGGGCCCGGTAGGAGTACTCGGCGTCGTCCCACTGGAAGAAGAACGGCATCGGGTACCCGGTGGCCTGCACCACCTCGTACGGGATCAGGCAGGACCACCAGCCGTTGTACCCGGCATCCAGGCGGCGTTCCTGCCGGTTCGGCTTCAGCGTCTCCTCGTCCACCCCGAGCAGGTCCGCGGTGGTCAGCGAGTGCTCGACCGGCTGACCGGGTTCGAGGGTGTTGAGGCGGGCGTATTCGGCGCCGACGTGGAGCTGGTTGGGGTGGAACAGGTTCAGCATCTGCCCGCCGACGATGATCGGGTTGGCGGCGCGGTTGGAGAACGCCGTCATCCGGATCACCAGGTCCGGCTCCAGCAGCACGTCGTCGTCCATGAACAGGACGTTGGCGTGGGCGGTGGCGGTGTGCCCGGCGACCTCGTAGAGCCCGCGGGTGAACCCGCCGGCGCCACCGAGGTTCGGTTGCTTGATGTAGTGCAGCTTCTCCCCGAGGTCCTTCACGACCTGGTCGAACCCGTCGCGGGATTCGACGAGGTCGGTGCCCTGGTCGGCGACGTAGATCGCGTCGAGGGTGTCGAGGGAGGACACGTCCGCGGCCAACGCTTGCAGGTTTTTGAGGCAGTCGTCGGCGCGGTTCATGGTGCAGATGGTGACCGCGGTCGGGCGGATCGTCTCGGGGGCTTCGACGGTCCAGCGGACCTGCTCCACCCGCAGGGTCTGGCCGCCTTCGGTTTCCAGGTCCAGCCAGAGCGCGCCGCCGTCGTAGAACTTGTCCAGCTTCCCGGTCAGGGCGATTTTGTGCTGGGTGACGTCGGTGACCTGCTCGGCCTCGATGACCCGCGGTTCCCCTTCGACGTCGGAAGCACCCATGGACAGCAGCCCGGTGCCGGTGACGACGGCCTCGACCGAGACTTCGGTGACGGTGGTCCAGCGCTGCCAGTAGGAGGCCGGGAACCGCCCGAAGTACGTATTACCCGACACCTTCGTGCCCGGGTCCAGCCGGATCGAGCCGCGATCCCGGATCGCCGAGCCGGTGCAGACCTCGGCGTAGAGGTCTTTGCTGACGATCGGCGCCGGGCCCGCGTACAGGCCGCGCTGCGCGGTGAGGTCGGTCATGTGTTCAAGCTCCGCTTCCGTTGCCCCGGACGAGATACAGCTGCTGGGTGCCGGCCCACGGCGACGACAGTGTCCAGTGGGCCAGCGCACCCGGCGGCGGATCACCGCGCACCAGGGCGTAGTCGGTGACGATCGGCCGGTCGCCGTGGTCGAAGTACCGGAAGTTGACGTCCACGAGCGCCCGGCCGAGCGCGCCGAGGTCGGCCTTCCGTGCGGTGATGGCCGGGCCGACGGCGCCACGGTCGTCGAAGAGGTCGACGATCGCGCAGCCGCAGCTGTAGGCGAGCACGCCGATCTCCCCGCCGCTGCGGACCGTGCCGCCGCCGACCAGCCGGCCCAGCTCCGGGCCGATCCGCTCGTAGTCCGCCGTCGAGTCGTGGTTGGACATCAGCGGCGCGAACCGCCGCGGCAGGCCGTCGGAGACGTAGCAGCCGACGCTCAGGACCAGCACCCCGGTGACGGCGACCGCGCCGGCCACCCGGGCGGGCAGGCGCACGCACGCGGCCGCGGCGGCGACCAGGAAGAGCGTCACCGTGACCAGGCTCGGCCCGTAGTACCAGTGGTAGGGCGGCACGTGCAGCCGCGTGTAGGCGAGGTAGTGCGCGAGCCCGGCGGGCACGAGCGGGGCGAACGGCAGCACCTTCGTCCACTGTGGACCACGACGGCCGGAACCCGCCAGCCAGAGCGCGAAGGCGCCCAGCGCGAGGGCGGCGGGCAGGAACGACAACGCCGTCGCCCACGGGAAGACCCGGGCGTACAGGCCTGGGCCGTTGCCGAAGTCCCAGGTACCCCAGGACTTCTGCAGCGTCTTGATGATCACCGTGTCCGGCACGGCCGACCCGAGCACCACCCAGCTGAAGGCGAACCAGGGGAGCGCGACCGCCGCCGCGGCGAGCACCGTCTGCCACGCCTTTTCCCAGAACCGGCGGCGCAGCAGGAAGAGCACCAGCGCGACCACGACCAGGTCGAGCCGGACCAGCGCGACCAGGCCGGTGAGCACGCCGAACGCGACCGGCCGCCGTTCGCCGGCGCACACCAGCAGCCAGGCGATCCCGGCCGCGCCGAGCTCGACCTCCAGCCCGATCGACGACAGCAGCAGCGGGTTCACCGTGAGCAGCGCGACGGCGGCCGGCGCGAACCAGGGCGGCAGGCCCGCCCGCGTCCCGGCCCGGCGCAGCGCGAGCACCAGCGCCACCTGGCCGAGCACGAACAGCACGCCGCAGGCCAGCACGGCGTCGCGCAGCACGAACGTCAGCACCGCGAGCAACAGGACGTTCAGCGGTGACGTCGCGGTGTTCGACGTCTCCGCCGTGATCAGGCCCCAGTGCCCGTGGAAGGCGACGTTGCGGGCGTAGGACAGGGTGATGAACGTGTCGTCGATCAGGTGCGGGCGCACGGCGGCGAACACCAGCGCCGACCCCGCGGCGACCGCCACGGGCAGCACCCAGCGTCGTGGCGTGCGGGGCCGCGGTTCGGGAGCCGTGTCCACAACGGGCTCCCGATGGGCGACGCTCACGGCTCGCGGGTGAGGACGAAGTGCCCGACGCCCTTGGCCGCCGAGTACACCTGCCAGCTGTCCGGCCCGGTGGCCGGGCCCGAGGCGTACTGCAGCCGGTAGTCCGGCTTGCGCGGCCCGGCCGAGCGGTCCAGCCAGTGGTAGTTCACCCGCAGCGCCAGGCTCATCACCGGGCTCGCGTTCGCGATCCGTTGCTGCACCAGCGAAACGGCTTCACCGCGGTCGGAGAAGACGTCGAGGATCGCGCACTGGCAGTAGTAGGCCAGGGTCCCGATCTCGCCGGGACTGGCGACGCTCGCCCCGTCGAGCCGCTGGCCGAGCTCGGTGCCGACCCGCGCGTAGTCGTCCGCGCTGGCCCAGTTCCCGAACACCACGGGCGACTTCCAGGGCAGGCCCTGCGCGGCGTCGACCGCGGCCCCGCTGAGGACCAGCAACCCGGTCAGGCCCAGCGCGAGCAGCGGGGGACCGGTCCGCAGGGCGGGGCGTTCGCGCGTCTGGGCGTACCAGGCGCCGAACGCGGCCACGGCGAACGCGCTCGTCGCGGTCACCGGCGCCACGTAGTACCAGTGGAACGGGCCTACTCCGAGGTAGGAATAGGCGATGTAGTAAAGGATCCCGCCCACGGCCAGCGCGGCGAGCGGACCCAGCGGCGGGAAGTCGGGCCAGCGGACGGCGAAGCGCGCCGCGGCCCAGCCGGCGAGCGCGACCACGCCGACCAGCGCCGGGAGGAACGACACGAGCACGGTGACCGGCCAGCCGAGGTAGTACATCATCGGCCCGGTGCTGTAGCTCCACGGCGCGAACAGCCCCGCCTGCGACTGCTTGATCACCAGGGTGTCGGGCACGAACGAGCCGAACACGATCCAGCTGACCAGGAACCACGGCGCCGTCGTCAGGACCGCGAAACCCGCCGCGGGCAGCAGCCGCCGCCGGATCGCGGGGGTGCCCAGGGCGATCACCACGACGAACACGACGAGGTCCAGCCGGGTCAGGATGGCCAGCCCGCCGGCGACGCCGAACCAGACCGCCCGGCCTTCCAGCGCGAGCGCCGTCAGCACCAGCAGCACCGCGGGGATGAGCAGGACTTCCAAGCCGATCGCGGACAACACGAACGGGTTCAGCAGCACCAGCGTGATGCCCAGCACCCCGGCCGCCGTCGGCAGCGACAGCACCCGGCCGATCCGCTGCCACGCCCAGCCGAGCGCGCCACCGCACACCACGGTCAGGATGCCCAGCGCCACCACCGGGTGCGAGCCGCCCGCGATCCGCGTCACCAGCGTCAAGGCGCCGAGGAGCAGCACGTTCAGCGGGGACGTCGCGGAGTTCGCCGGGGATCCGGGGATGATGCCCCATTCGCCGTGTTCCGCGAGGTTCTTCGCATAGGCGAGGGTGATGTAGCTGTCGTCGGTCAGGCTGCCCCGCACCACGAGGAAGACCAGCGCGCCCAGCACCGCCCCGAAAACGGGCAGCACCCAGCCGCGCGACACTCTTGTTTTCTCGGTTTCTACCGCAAGCACCTGTTCACCTCGCGGAGCCGCCACCGGCGCGGGGCCCGCCATTTGCCCGATCGACATGCCCCGGGGACCGTAATGACCCTTCATTACGAGAGTGCTACGCCCTTGTTAGGTCCACGGGCCCGCGAGGTACTTCACCCGATGGTGACACGGACCTCGTGAGCCCGCAGTGTGAAAGATCGGTCCATTGTGGAGTTACGCCTGCCGGGTCACCGGGTGCGGCGGCGGACGGTCACGAGCACCAGCGCGGTACCCCCGGTGACCAGCAGGGCACCGAGGCCGAGCAGCGGGCCGGCGTCGGTGCCGGTGTCCGGCAGGCTGCCGGAACCGCCGCCGGTGATGGTCGGCACCGGTGCGGGCGTGCTGCTGGACGTCGTGGTGTCCGTGGTGGTCGTTTCGCCGGTGGTGCTCGTCGGCACGGTGGCCGTGCTCGTGTCCGTGGTGGTCGTCGACGTCGGCCCGGTCGGGGTGGTGCTCGCGGTGTCCGTCGTCGGTGCCGTGCTGGTGGTGGTCGGTTCGCCGGTGGTGGGCTCGGTGGTGCTGGTGGTCGGCTCCGTCGTGGTGGGAGCCGTGGTCGTGGTGGGCTCGGCGGTGGTCGTCGTGGCCGGGCCGGTGGTCGGGGTCGTCGATGTCGTCGAAGTGGTCGTCGTCGTGCTGGTGGTGGGCGTCGTCGGCGTCGTCGTCGGCTCGGGCTTCGCGCACGACGGCAGGTCGCCGGTGAACGGGTACGCGTGGAACTCCTGGCCGGTGCCCGCGCCGGCGCCGGAGCCGTGGACGAGGTTGCCCGCGGTGAAGAACCGGCCGTTGCTGCCGGGCAGGGTCATCGTCGTGGTGCCGTCCGGGTTGCCGGCCAGCACGCTGCCCTGGAACTGGCCGCTGCCGGTCAGGGTGACCGTCGCCGCGTCCGGGACGTTCCACAGCAGCCGCGACCGGAGCTTGTTCAGCGGGTCGTTGTCGTCGAGGGTGCCGCTGTAGGTGTTGATCGTGCGAGGACCACCGATGAGGTTGACCAGCACCGTGGCGCCGGCCGGGATGCCGTCGAACGTGATGCCCTGCGTGCTGCCGCCCGGCCCGGCGATGTCGGCGGTGAGGTTGAAGACCTGCAGCGCGGACTTGCCGTCGCCGGTGAACGTCGTCTCGTAGCCGTGGTTGACGACGGTTCCGGTGGCGGTGCGCAGCCCGCCGTCGACGCGGGCGTAGCACTGGCTCGCGGCCGTCAGCTTCTCGCGCAGGCCCGCGTACGGCTTCATCGCCGCCGGGTCGTGGACGACGGTGCCGATCACGGTGCCCGTCAGGGATCCGGCGTGGCGCACCACGCCACCGCCCGAGTCGCCGACCGCGTCGAGCCGCTGGGTGTCGGCGACGGTGAGATCGCCGCCCACGGTGAGGAAGTCGGCCCCGTCCGGTGGCGGCACGCGTGAGCCGACCCCGGCCACGCCGACGTTGTAGAGCGACGAGCCCGCCGTCTTGCGCAGCGTGAAGTCACCGCCGACGACCACCCGGCCCTCGGCTTCGGCCGCGCTGCCGGTGACGCGCATGGTGCCGCCGACGAAGACGTTCACGCCGTTGTCGCGCCCGGCGAACGACCCGTTGCCGACCGGGGGAAAGGTGCCGGGGCAGGTGCCCGGCACGCACGGGCCGAGGCCGCCGGGCAGCGGGTCGGCGTGCGCGGACCACGGCGCGGGGAGCGCGAGCAGCACGAGCCCGCAGGCCGCCAGCGCCGCCAGAGCGGCATGGGTCACACGCACGGGGTCCCCTCCCAGTCCAGCCTTGGTCCATTGTGGACGCTTCGACCGGACGATAACCGCCTGACCCGCGCCGATCCGCCCATCGAGCGGTTATCCACCCGATGGGGGTCACCCACGCGTGCCCGGGTGTGCCCGGTGTCACAGGCTCGGGTTGAGCATCCTCGGAACAACTAAGTTGAGTCGGTAGTTGTCAACTTTGCGAGGGCGCGGCCACCACCGCCCCGGCCACGAACCCCTGGTGGGAAGGAGATCCGAAATGGTGCTGCGTACCGATCCGTTCCGCGACTTCGACCGGCTGAGCCGGCAGTTCTTCGGCGCCACCGGCACGGCGAGCCGTCCGGCGAGCGTGCCGATGGACGCCTACCGCGACGGCGACGACTTCGTCGTCCAGTTCGACCTGCCCGGCGTCACGCCCGGCTCGATCGACCTCGACGTCGAGCGCAACGTCCTGACCGTGCGCGCCGAGCGGCCCGCCAACCCGGCCGAAGGCGCTCGGTACCAGGTCAGCGAGCGCCCGCGCGGGGTGTTCACCCGCCGCCTGCTGCTCGGCGACACGCTCGACGCCGACCGCATCGAAGCGGACTACGACGCCGGCGTGCTGACCGTCCGGATCCCGGTGGCGCAGCGGGCGCAGTCCCGCCGCATCACCGTCGGTTCCGGTGCGGCCAAGGAGGAAGTCACCGCCTGACCACCCCGCGCAAGCCGGTCCCGGAACCCTCCGGGGCCGGCTTTCGCGCGTTCGGGGAATGACCACAGTGGACGGCGTTACCCTGGTCCGGTGAACGCCCCGCGGATCCTGGTCGTCGAGGACGCCGAGGCGATCCGCGTCGCCGTCGAGACGGCGCTGAGCACCGCCGGGTTCGACGTCCGGGCGCTGCCCGACGGCGCCGGGCTGGAGGCCGAGCTGTCGCGCGCCCGGCCGGACCTCGTGGTGCTGGACGTCATGCTGCCGGGCCGTGACGGGTTCGAGCTGCTGCGCGTGATCCGCCGGCTGTCGGCCGCGGGTGTCGTGATGCTGACCGCGCGCGACGGCGTCGAGGACCGGCTGCGCGGGCTCGGCGAGGGCGCCGACGACTACGTGGTGAAGCCGTTCGTGCTGGCCGAGCTGGTCGCGCGGGTGACGGCCGTGCTGCGCCGGACGGGACGCGCGCCGGCGGCGGTGGAGGTCGGCGAGCTGGTGGTCGACGTCGAGGGTGGCCGCGTCCGGTACGGCGCGGCCGAGGTCGAGCTGACCTCGACCGAGTGGAAGCTGCTGGTCTACTTCGCGCGGCACCGCGAGCGGGTGGTGGGCAAGACGCAGATCCTGACCGCGGTGTGGGGCTACGGCGACTACGCGGCGAACCTGGTCGAGGTCAACGTGAGCACGTTGCGCCGCAAGCTGGAGGCGCACGGCCCGCGGGTGCTGCACACCGTGCGCGGCCAGGGCTACGTCCTGCGCGGCGAGCCGTGACCGGGCTGCGGACGGTGTCACTGCGCCGCCGGGTCACCGTCACGGTGCTGGTGGTGCTCGCGGTGGTGCTGGTCGCCGTCGGGTTCGCCGTCGACACGGTGTTCCGCGCCCAGGCCGAGAAGGACGTCAACGGCCTGCTCACCGCCCGCGTGCAGCTGGCCCAGCAGCTGGCGAAGCAGAACGCGGCGCCGCAGAACCTGTTGCGGCGCATGGAAACCCGGGGCGTGCAGGCGTCACTGGCGCTGCCGGACGGTACGTTCCTCGGCGCGGCCGACCTGCCGCCCGCCGACCGGATCCGCCAGGTCCGCGCCACGCTGTCCGGCCCGCCCCGGATCAACGGCGCGAAGCTGACGCTGACCGCGGACGAGACCCTCGTGGCGGCCGCGGAGCAGAGCCTGCGGTGGGTGCTGCTCGGCACCGGGCTGGCCGCGCTGCTCGTCGCCGCGGTCGCCCTGCTGCTGGCGGTCCGGTTCGCGCTCGCCCCGTTGGACGCGATGACCCGGCTGGCCCGCTCGATCGTCGCCGGCCGCCGCGGTGACCGCCTCGCGCCGGAGCGGGCGACGACGGAGCTGGGCCGCGCGGCCGCCGCGTTCGACTCGGCGCTCGACGCCCTCGAAGGCGCGGAACGAGCGGCGCGGGCGTCGGAGGCGCGCACCCGGCGGTTCGTCGCGGACGCCGCCCACGAGCTGCGGACGCCGTTGGCCGGCGTGCAGGCGGCGGCCGAGGCGCTGCTGCAGCTGCCACCGGACGCCGACCCGGCCCGGCTGCAGCTGCTGGTGGTCCGCGAGTCGCAGCGGGCCGGGAAGCTCGTCGCGGACCTCCTGGACCTGGCCCGGCTCGACGCGGGCGCGGAGCTGGACCGCGCACCGGTGGCACTGCTCGCGCTGGCCCGGGCCCAGGCCGACCGCCTGGAGCTGACGGCGCCCGAGGTGACGGTGGCGGTCACCGGCCCGGACGCCCACGTGCTCGGCGACAGCGCCCGGCTGACGCAGATCCTGGCCAACCTCGCGGACAACGCGGTCCGCGCGATGGCCGGGCCCGGCACGCTGACCCTCGAGGTCGCGCCGGACGGCGTGACGGTGACCGACACCGGCCCGGGCGTCCCAGGCGCGGACCGCGAGCGGATCTTCGACCGCCTGGTCCGGCTGGACGAGGCCCGCGGCCCGGGTGGCTCGGGCCTGGGGCTGCCGATCGCGCGCGGGTTCGCCCGGGCCCACGGCGGCGACCTGTGGTGCGAGGCGGCGCCGGCCGGGGGAGCGCGGTTCCGGCTCGCCGGGCTGCCGCCCGCGTGAGGCAGCCGCAGCGGTCGTGAGTGTTTAGGAGGGTTCTAACCCTCCTGAACACTCACGACAAGCCGCGGCAGACCGCTCACCGGTGCCCCGCCTGAGTCCTAGGCGAACAAGCCGGTCAGCCGGCCGCTGTGGCCCGGCAATACCGGACCCGCGTCGGAGCCGAGGACGTCCTCCACCATCGTCGCGTAGACGTCGCGGAAGTCCGTCGTGAGCTTGAGGTCGCCGTCGTCGAGGTCGGTCAGGCTCGGCTCGGCGCCGTGGAAGCCGCCGTGGACGTTCGCGCCCAGCACGAACATCGGGCCCGCCGTGCCGTGGTCGGTGCCCTGGCTCGCGTTGGCCGTCACCCGCCGGCCGAACTCCGAGTAGACCATCACCACCGCCTGCTTGCCGCGGTCGGTCTTCGCGAGCCGCTGCACGAACGGCGTCAGCGCGCCGTCCAGCTCGGTGAGCAGCCGCTGCTGGGTGCCACGCTCGTCGGCGTGCGTGTCGAAGCCGCCCAGCGACACCGAATACGCCCGCGACGGCACGCCCGCCTCGATCAGCCCGGCGACGACGTCGAGCTGCGCGGCCAGCTCTCCCTTGCGTGGCTGGGCCTTTCCCTTGTCCTTTGTGGACACATGCGCCCCGAGCGTCGCCACCGCGCGGTGCAGGTCGCCGACCGAGCGAGCCGCGCGGGCCTGCCAGTAGCCCTCGCCGGACTGGGTCGCGCCGAGGCCCTGGAACGCCGTCCCGAGCGCGCCCTTCGGCAGGGTGAGCCCGCCGACCGGCAGCGACGCGGCCGCCGTGCGGGCGCCGGCCAGCAACGGCGGCAGTACCGGGTCGACCGACACGGCGCGCAGCGGGTCGTCGCCGGTCGCGTCGAGCCAGCGGCCGAGCCAGCCGGTCGGCACCGACGTCTCCGGCGACGCGGTCTGCCAGATCGCCATCGACCGGAAGTGGCTGTGGTCCGGTTTCGGGTAGCCGACCCCGCGCAGGATCGCCAGCTGCCCGCTGTCCCAGAGGCTCTTGAACCCCTTCAGCCCCGGGTTGAGGCCGAGCCCCTCGCCGACGTCGAGCACCTCTTCGGGTTTGTAGGCCAGCTCGGACCGGGCGTTCTGGTAGGCGCTGTCGCCCGCCGGGACGACCGTGTTGAGGCCGTCGTTGCCGCCGTAGAGGGTGACGACCACGAGCACGCCCGCGTTCGGGTCGAGCGGGTTCTCCTGCGCGGCCGACATCAGCCGCGGCCAGTCGACCTGGGTCGCGCCGGCGGCGAGCGCCGCGGCGGCCGTCACCCCGGTCGCGGTGAGGAACCGGCGTCGGTTGACCTGCACGATCGTCACCCACTCACTACGTATTCGGGGGCACAGGCGGCCACGGTGGCCAGCTGCCGGACGTCGCCGGAGACGCCGGCCAGCGCGGCCCGCGTCCGGTCCGACCACGCGTCGACGCCGAGCAGCTCGCCGATCGCCGCGGCCTTGTCCGACGCCTTGGCGACGACGCCGAGGTCGGCGTGCCCGGCGACCAGCTGGGCCAGGTGCAGCCGGGCCACCCCCGCGGACGTCGTCAGCCAGGCGCCGCCCGCCGCCCAGCCCCCGACGCTGGGCGGCAGGAACGGCACCTGACCGAGCCCGCGCAGCCCGGCCGGCAGCTGCGCGCGCGTCTTCTCGTCGAGCGAGCCGGGCCGCACGCCGAACGCGCGCAGCAGCCCGGCCAGCCACTCGACCGGCTGCTTGACCAGCGACGTCGCGCTGTCGCGGAACGCCGGTTCGGCGGTGATCGCCCGCAGCAGCGCGCGGATGTCGCGGCGGCTGCCGTAGGCGGCGACCAGCCGGTTCAGCACGTCGGGGGCGGGCGGCGCCGAAGACACCAGCCGAAACCAGATCCGCCCGGTGACGAACGGCGCCGACTCCGGCCGGCCCAGCACCAGGTCCACAAAGGACTGGGCGGCGAATTCGCCGGTGGCGCCGAGGATGTGCTTCTCGCCATCGTCGTGCCGCTTCGGCACCAGCTTCGCGGTGGTCGTGTCCCGCTGGGCCGTCCAGCCGGTGAGCGCCCGCGCGGCTTCGCGGACGTCGTCCTCGGTGTAGTGCCCGACGCCGAGGGTGAACAGCTCCATGAACTCGCGGGCGAGGTTCTCGTTGGGCTTGCCCGCCTTGTTGCTGTTGCCGTCGAGCCACAGCAGCAGAGCCGGGTCGACGACCATCGCGCGCGCCAGGTCGGTGAAGCTGCCGAGCGCGTGGTCCCGCTGGGACTGGTTCTGCGCCAGCATCAGCTCCGGGCTGCGGACCTTCTGCTCACTCGTGGCGAAGTGCCCGTGCCAGAACCAGGTCAGCCGCTCCACCGACGCGACGTCGGCGGCGGTCATCCGGTCCAGCCACCAGAGGGTGGCCTGGGCGGCCTGCGCCTGCAGCTGCTTGGTGGCCGCTTGCTTCGCGGCCTTGTCCTGCTTGTCCTGCTTGCCGGGCCGCTCGGGCGGCGCACCGGGGGCGGGCATCGGCGTCGCGGCCGCGCCGGCGTCGGGACCGGTGCCCAGCAGCCGGTCGCGCGTCTCGGCGAACCCGCGGTCGAGGTCGCCGGGCCGCGGGCCGAAGCCGAGCCGGTCGTGCAGCCGCCGCACCGCCGCTCGTTCGGAGAGGACCACCATGCCCTCGATCCTGGGGTGCCCGCCACCGGTGCCGCGACCGTGCGGCCGGTTTCTTCAGCCGATCCACAGGGGCGTCAGGAAACGCGGGTCTCCGGCCACCGGCTGACGGCCGCGCGGGCCGCGCCGAGGTCCGCGTAGAGCGGCAGCAGCGCGTCCAGCCCGAGGATCTCGAGCGGCCGCACGACCGAGGCCCGGTCGGCGGTGATGGCGAACGGGACGCGGCCGGCGCGGGCCTCCCGGTGCACGTCGACGAGCACGCTGAAGATGGTGGAGTCGCACAAGGTGACGGCGCTCAGGTCCGCGACCACGCCGCGGGCCGCCTCCCGGACGGCGGTGAGCAGCAGCCGGCGCAGCCGGGGCGCGCAGCCGAGATCGAGGTCGCCGGAACCGCTGACGGTCACGAGCGCGGCTTCGGTGGCACGGCCGATGGCGGCCGCGGTGCGATGGTCGTCCATGGGGTGTCTTCCGTGCTCGGCGATGGGAACCGCCTCCCCGGACGGGTGGTACCCCGGGGACCGGGAAACCACACGGCGGTCATCCGCGCGGGGGATCTTCCGGTGGGTACCGCATCCGTGCGGCAACGATGCCCGACCGTTGCGGGCCGGGTGTAGCTTGGCCGGGACGGGACAGCGCTTCCCGGCCGTCGCGGGTGCCGGCCGCCCGTGACCGGCAGGTCGCGAGGCGGATCACCGGTGCCGGTCGTCGCCCCGGCCGCGGCGTCTCCGCGCCGGCGCCGTGCCGCGCCGGCCCGTCGCTATGCTTCCGCCAGCTCACCCGGCCGGTGGGTGCCAACAGGACGGTGGATCCGGATGGACGTCGGCGCGATACCCGTCCCGGCCGCGGGATCGTGGGCGCCGGGCAAGGTCGCCGAGCTGCTCGGCGTCTCGCCCGTGACGCTGCGCAGCTGGAGCGCGCGGTACGGGATCGGGCCCTCGGCCCGCAGCGAGGGCCGGCACCGCCGCTACTCCGACGCCGATGTCCGCCGCCTGCAGCACATGCAGCGGCTGATCGGGCGCGGCATGCCAGTGCGCGAGGCGGCCGCAGCGGCCTTCACCACCGCGCCGCGGCCGCGCGTCCCGGCCACCCGCCGGGTGCGGGAGCTCGCCGAAGCGGCCGAGGACCTGGAGTTCGAAGCCGTCGCCGCGCTGATCGACGAAACGCTGGCCACGCTGGGCGCGGCCGCGGCCTGGACCGACGTCCTGGTCCCGGTGCTGCGGGAGCTGGGCGACCGCTGGCAGCGCGGCGACGTCTGCTTCGCGTCGGAATGGGCCCTCACGACGGAAGCTTCCTTCGCTCTCGAACGCTTCGGCCGCCGGTTCCCGGAGACGGTGCCGGGCCGTCCGGTGCTGCTGGCGTGCTGCCCGGCCGAACGGCATTCGCTGCCGATGGAGGCGCTGCGGGCGACCCTGGCCGAGTCCGGCGTACCGGTGCGCTACCTCGGCCAGCTCGTGCCGGCCGAAACGCTCGCCGAACTCGCCGAGCGCCTCGACCCGGTGCTGGTCGTGCTGTGGTCGATGGCCGCCCCGACCGCCGACGACCGCCTCGTGCTCCGGCTGCGCGACCTCGGCCTCGACGTCATGACGGCGGGGCCGGGCTGGGCGCACCTGGGGGAGTGCGGCTTCACGGTGGTCGACGACCTTCGGATCGCGGCCGACGTGGCCGCCCGGCGCATCAGCTCGTCTTGAGCCGCTCCAGCGCGGTGGTCAGCTTCGGGACCACGGCGTCGCCGAGCCCCTCGAAGACCCGCTTGAGCAGCGGGCTCGCGAGCTTCGCCAGGCCGTGGAAGACGATCGTCGCGCGGTAGTGGACCGTCGTGCCGTCCGGGCCCGGCGTCAAGGTGAAGTCGTCGGTCGAGGTGGCCGTCTTGTTCTGCCCGACGAAGGTGACGCGGCCCGGCTCGAGCCGGGTCAGCTCGTAGTCGAGCTCGGTCTGCTTGCCGCGGAACTCCGAGACGTTGTGCCACCGCGCGCCGAGGGCCACCGGACCGGCGTCGGTGCGGGTGCACCGGACCGTGCCCGGGTCCCACTCCTCGGTGTGCGCGAAGTCGGCGAGGTAGCCCGCGACCTGGTCGACCGGCGTGCGGACGGTGACGGTGCGTTCGACCTGGACCATGGCGTGCTGCCTCCTCGGGTGAACCCGCCCCGGAGCTTCGGTGCGGAGTCGACGCAACCGTACCGAGCGCGACCCCGTCCGGCAGGACGACGTCACCGCTGAGCGGGAAGCCGCACGTCGTACGATCCGCGTCGACCCGGCGCGCCGGGTGCCGCAGGCCCGGCTGCAGGTGGAGGCGTACAACGTCGCGGCCAAGCTGACCTGACGGCCGGTTTCTTAGTTCGTCGATTTCGACGAACTCGGGGGCTGATTTCGTCCCCGCCGACCAACTAGGCTGACCTCGTCCCGCCTAGCTTCGGGAGGTGCTCGTTTCCGTGAACCTGCGCCCGCACGCCAGCCTCGGCCGCGTCCTCGACGACCTGGGCGGCACCCTCCTGGACCTGGTGCTAGGCGACGGCGACCGGGCCGGCGGCATCGGCGGCGTCGCCATCCACGACCCCCTCGACGAACCGGCGTTGCCGCAGCACGCCCTCGTGCTCGGCGTCGGCCTCGGCGACCCGGACGAGGTCGTCCGGCAGCTGCGGATCCTGGCCCGCCACGACGCCGCGGGGCTCGTCCTGCGCGCGCCGGTCACGGTGACTGACGCGGTCCGGGCCGCCGTCGAGGAGACCGGCGTCGCCCTGCTCTCCCTGACGCGCGGTGCGTCCTGGACCCAGCTCGCGGCGATGCTGCGGTCGCTGCTGGCCGAGGGCGACGTCGGCGACGCCGAGCCGGAGACCCTCGCCGGGCTGCCCTCGGGCGACCTGTTCGCCGTGGCCAACGCGATCGGGGCGCTCATCGACGCGCCCGTCACCATCGAGGACCGCCGCTCCCGCGTGCTGGCCTTCTCCGGGCGGCAGGACGAAGCCGACCCGTCGCGCGTCGAGACCATCCTCGGTCGCCAGGTGCCCGAACGGTTCGCGCGCATGCTGTCCGACCGCGGAGTGTTCCGCGAGCTCTACCGCACCGACAAGCCGGTGTACGTCGACCTGCCCGTCGAACGCCTCGACGGCCTGACGATGCCGCGCGTGGCCGTCGCCGTCCGGGCCGGGGACGAGATCCTCGGCTCCATCTGGGCCGCGGTGTCCGAGCCGCTGACCGCCGACCGCACCCAGGCGCTCTGCGACGCCGCCCGCCTGGTGGCGCTGCACATGCTGCGCGTCCGGGCGGGCGCCGACGTCGAACGCCGGCTCCGCGCGGACCTGCTCAGCACGGCGCTGGAAGGCGGGGCCGCCGCTCGCGAGGCGCTGAGCCGGCTCGGCCTGGCCGACCAGCCGGTCGTCGTGCTGGCGCTGGCCGTGCTCGACAGCGGCGAGGCCGCCGACGCCGGCCTCGCCACCGAACGGCAACGTCTCAGCGACGGCCTGGCCATGCACCTCAGCGCCGTCCACCCGCGCTGCGCGGCCGCCCTCGTCGGCGACACGGCCTACGGCCTGGTCCCGGTGAGCCGCGACGCCGACGGCGAACAGCGCGCGATGCGCATCGCCCGGGACTTCCTGGACCGGGTGGGCGACCGCGTCCGCGCGGTCGTCGGCATCGGCCCGGTCGCCCGCAGCGCGGCCGAGCTGCCGGAAGCGCGCGACAGCGCCGACCGCGCGTTGCGGGTGCTGCGCACGGGCAGCGGCGCGGGCCGCCGGGCCGCGCTGCTGGCGGACGTGCACGTCGAGGCGCTGCTGCTGGAGCTGCAGGACTTGGTCGCCGCGCGGGGTGACCGCCCGACCGGCACGGTCGCCCGCCTCCTGGAGTACGACGAGCTGCACCACGCCCACCTCGTCGAGACGCTCCGGGCCTGGCTCGACGCCTTCGGCGACGTCATCGCCGCGTCGGCCGCCGTCCACGTCCACGCGAACACCTTCCGGTACCGCCTCCGTCGCCTGGCCGAGGTGGGTGGCTTCGACATGACGGACCCGGAAGCCCGCTTCGCGGCGATGCTCCAGCTCCGAGTGGTCGCCCCACCCCCGACTTCCTGAGCCCCGCCGGCCGACACGCGTGATCCAGAGGTCAACTCGCGTGATCCAGAGGTCAACTCGCGTGATTGGGGAGTCGACACGGCGCGTCCGCCCGGGCCTCGTCGTGTCGACCCCTCAATCACGCGTGTCGACCTCCTGATCACGCGAGTTGGCGTTCCAGTCACACGTGGTGTCTGCCGGGGGCGTCCGAAATGTCGGTGATTTAGCAACCGTTACCTGATCTCAAGTGGTCAGTTACCTACTTTCAGCCGGTGTGCTCACCCTTCGGGGCATGTGAACCTGCACGGACTTCACGTCAGGTGATCAAGACCTTCCACGGAGGTGTACCGGGTGTCACGCAAACGGGTCATCGTTGGGACAGCGACAGCGAGCGCTGCCCTCGTCGCGGTATCGCTGGTCGTGACCGGCTCGCCGGCGTCCGCGACCATCGCGCAGCCGTCGATGCGCGCGATGAACGCCCAGGCGATGCCGTTCGGCAGCGTGCTGCGGTCGCAGCAGGAGATCGGCGGGGTGCCGGTCTTCGGCGGGCAGACCGTCCAGATCCGCGACAAGGCGGGCGCGGTGCTCGCCACGCACGGCCGGACCACGAAGAAGACGGCGGGCGCGTTCCCGGCGAGCGACGCGGGTGCCGCCGACGCGGCCATCACCGACGTCGCCAAGCGCACCGGGCTCGCCAAGACCGCGCTGAAGGCCGACGCGCCGCGCGCCTACTGGTTCGACCCCACGCTCGGCGGGGCGAAGGGCGACAGCGTCGCCGTGTCGACCTACCAGGTCACCGTGCACGGCCAGAAGTTCCAGGACAAGTGGACCGAGGTCGTCAAGGCCGGCACGCCGCAGGTCCTGACCTCGTGGTCCGAGGTCCGCGAGGCGAACCGCGACGTCTGCGACGCCAACCGCAAGGTCGTCAGCGGCACCACCGACTCGGTCCGCTGCGGCACCGCGTTCGACGTCGCCCGCAAGGAAGGCGCGGCCGAGTCGAGCGTCGAGGACGTCAACCACGTCTACGACTTCTTCGGCCAGGCCTCGGACTTCTACTCGAAGTACGTCAACGTCGACCTGACCGGCCTGATCGGTGCCGACTACAGCGACGGGACCGGCAAGGCCCTGCGCGGCACCGTCCGAATCTGCGTCGACGGCGAATGCCCGTTCGCCAACGCCTTCTGGGACGGTGAGCAGATGGCCTTCGGCGAGGGCGTCACCACCGACGACATCACCGGCCACGAGCTGACCCACGGAGTCACCCAGGCCACCTCCGGGCTCAGCGGCGGTCAGGCCGACTCGATCAACGAAGGCCTCTCGGACGTCTTCGGCAAGTTCATCGGCATCACCTCGAACGACCCCAACGACACCGGCGGCAACCGCTGGCTGCTCGGCGCGGGCTCGTCGCTCGGCGCGATCCGCAACATGCAGGACCCGCGCTCGTCGCTGTCCCCGCAGCCGGACATGGTCAACGGCCCCGGCTGGGAGACGAACAACCCGGACGAGCACATCAACGACGGCGTCGTGAACAAGGCCGACTACCTGATCACCGACGGCGACACGTTCAACAACCAGACCGTGCGCGGGCTCGGCCTCGACAAGTCGGTCCAGGTCTGGTGGGGCGTCGAGAACACGCTGACCCCGAGCGCGACGTTCAAGGACGTCGGCGAAGCCCTCAACTCCTCCTGCGCCGCGCTGTCGAAGGCGGGCACCGCGGGCATCACCGACGACGACTGCACCCAGGTCGCCAACGCGGTGAAGGCGACGCAGCTCGACCAGGACCCCAGCTGATCCCGACCTGACCCTCCGAAAGGCCACCCCGGCAACCGTCCGGGGTGGCCTTTCGGCTTTCACGGCCGGAAAACCGGTTGGTGCCCGGCGGGGCCGTCGCTACGCTGCCCCGGAACCGCACACCCGCGCCGAACGAGAGGAGCCCGCCATGCGTCCGCGCATCGCCGTCTCCCGTTCGCGCTTCGAGGTGATCCTGGTGTCTTCGGGCCCTCGGTGCCGGCCGCGCGGCTGACACCGGACCCGTGACACACCTTTGTGGACAGTCACGCGGAATCGCGCTGCCCTGAACCGGATCACACCGCTTAGGACCGCACCGTGCGCACCTCGAACCTGGACAACGTCCGCAACCTCGGCATCCTCGCCCACGTCGACGCCGGCAAGACCACCGTCACCGAACGGATCCTGCACCGCACCGGCGTCATCCACCGGACGGGCGAGGTCCACGACGGCACCACCGTCACCGACTTCGACCCGCAGGAACGCGACCGCGGCATCACCATCTTCGCCGCGGCCGTGAGCTGCGCGTGGGCCGGCCACCGCCTCACCCTCATCGACACGCCCGGCCACGTCGACTTCACCGACGAGGTCGAGCGCTCGCTGCGGGTGCTCGACGGCGCCATCGCCGTGTTCGACGCCGTCGCAGGCGTCGAGCCGCAGAGCGAAACCGTGTGGCGCCAAGCGGATCGGCACGGCGTGCCGCGGATCGCGTTCGTCAACAAGCTCGACCGCGCGGGCGCCGACCTCGACGCCGCCGTCGAGTCGATCCGGCGTCGCCTGCACCCGGCGCCGCTGGTCGTGCAGCTGCCGATCGGACGGGAGGACGGCTTCACCGGCGTCGTCGACCTGCTGCGCCCGCACTCGGTACCCGACGCACTGACGGAGGAGGTGCGGCGACGCCGTCGCCGGCTGGAGGAGGCCGTCGCCGAGCTGCACCCGTTGGCGTTGGACGAGTTCTGCGCCACAGGGACCGTCTCGGCGGAGACCCTCGAGAAGGCCCTGCGCGACCTGACCCGCACCGGCGACGGTCTCGTGGTGCTGTGCGGCTCGGCCTACCGCGACCGCGGTATCGAGCCGCTGCTCGACGCCGTCGTGGCCTACCTGCCGTCGCCGGCGGACGTCACGCCGGTGCGTGGTGACCGGCCTGCCGACCCGGCGGCGCCGCTGGCCGCGCTGGTGTTCAAGGTCGTCGCGACGGCCACCGGCCGGCTGACGTCGGTCCGGGTGTACTCGGGAACGCTGCGGAAGGGGGAGCAGGTGCTGGACGCCGGAACCGGGCGCACGGAACGGATCGCGCGCATCCTGCGCGTCCAGGCCGACCGGCACGCCGAAGTGGACACCGCGGTGGCCGGCGACATCGTCGCGCTGGCCGGGCCGAAAGCGGCCCGCGTCGGCGCCACCTTGTGCGTGGCGGGCGACCCCGTGCTGCTGGAACCGCCGGTGCCGGCGGACCCGGTGGTCTCCGTGGCCGTCGAGGCGCGCCGGTCGGCCGACGGCGAGCGGCTGGCCTCGGCGTTGGCGCGGCTCGCCGAGGAGGACCCGTCGCTGGTCGTGCGGACCGATCCGGAGACCGGGCAGACGCTGCTGTCCGGGCTGGGCGAGCTGCACCTGGAGGTCGCGGTGGAGAAGCTGCGGCTGACGCGCGGCCTCGAAGTCGCGGTCGGGCGGCCGGAGGTCGCCTACCGGGAGACCGTCGTGCGCGGGGTGTCGGGGCTGGTCTACCGGCACGTCAAGCAGGACGGCGGCGCCGGGCAGTTCGCCCACGTCGTGCTGGACGTCGAGCCCCTTGACGAGGGGTTCGAGTTCGCGTCGGCGATCGTCGGCGGGCGGGTGCCGCGCGAGTACGTGCGCGCGGTCGAAGCCGGCTGCCGCGACGCCCTGGCCGAGGGTCCGCTGGGCGGGCACCCGGTGACCGGCGTGCGCGTCACGCTCGTCGACGGCGCCACGCACGTGAAGGACTCGTCGGAGCCGGCGTTCCGCGCGGCGGGCCGGTTCGGGCTGCGGGAAGCGTTGCGCGCCAGTGAGATGCGGCTGCTGGAGCCGGTCGCTTCAGTCGTCGTCACGGTGCCGGACGACGTCGTCGGCGGCGTGCTCGGCGACCTCGCCGCACGCCGGGGCCGGGTGGCCGGCTCGGCCGTGCGGTCCGGCACCGCGGTGGTCACGGCCACCGTGCCGCTCGCGGAGCTGTTCGGCTACGCGAACCGGCTGCGCAGCCGGACGCAAGGCCGTGGCACCTTCACGGCCCGCCCGTCCGGTTACGCCCCGGCGCCGTAACGGTCGTGAGTGTTTAGGGCGGTTCTAACCGCCCTAAACACTCACGACAAGCCGCGGCAGACTCATCAGCCGACGGCGACCGCGGCGACTCCGGCCACGAGGCGGTCGACGTCGGTTTCGCTGGTGTACGGCGCGATTCCCGCTCGCACCGCGCCGGCGTCGGCGATCCCGAGGTGACGGGCCGTCTCGATCGCGTAGAAGGTGCCGGCGGGGGCGTTCACCCCCTGGGCGGCCAGGAAGCTGTAGACCGCCATCGGCGCGACGCCGTCGACCGTGAAGAGCACGGTCGGCGTGCGCTGCCGGTCCGGTGCGCCGTACCGGGTGACGCCGGGGATGGCGGCCAGGCCCGTTTCCAGGCGCGTGAGCAGCAGGTTTTCGTGCTCCTCCAACGCCTTCAGCGACCGGGCGAGCCGATCGCGGCGCAGGCCGGGACCCTCGACGAGGTTCGAGAGGAAGTCGATGGCCGCCGTCGTCCCGGCGAGCAGCTCGTACGGGAGGGTGCCCAGCTCGAAGCGTTCCGGCACGACGTCCGTCGAGGGCAGCAGCTTGTCCGGGTGCAGCGTCTCCAGCAACGCCGGCGCGGCGGCGACCACCCCGAGGTGCGGGCCGAGGAACTTGTACGGCGAGCAGGCGTAGAAGTCGGCGCCCAGCGCGGCGACGTCGACGATCGCGTGCGGGGTCAGGTGGACGCCGTCGAGGTAGAGCAACGCGCCGGCGTCGTGCGCCGCCACGGCGATCGCGGGCACGTCCGGCCGGGTGCCGAGCAGGTTGGACGCGGCGGTGACCGCGACGAGCCGGGTCCGCTCCGACAGCAGCCCGGCGACGGCGTCCGTCGCGAGCACCCCGGTGGTCGGGTCGAAGTCCGCCCAGCGCACGGTCGCGCCGACCGCTTCGGCGGCCTGCACCCAGGGGCGGATGTTCGCGTCGTGGTCGAGCCGGGTGACGACGACTTCGTCGCCGGGGCCCCAGTTCTTGGCCAGCGTGCGGGCGAAGTCGTAGGTCAGCTGCGTCATGCTCCGGCCGAAGACGACGCCGTCCGGGGACGCGGCGAGCAGGTCGGCCACGGCCTGGCGGGCCCGGGCGACGACGTCGGAGGCGCGCCGTTCGGCGGGGGTGACGAAGCCGCGATTGGCGATCGCCGAACAGAGTGTCCCGGCCACCGCCTCGCCGACGACGTCGGGGACCTGGGACCCACCCGGTCCGTCGAAGTGGGCGGCGCCTTCGGTCAGCGCGGGAAAGTGCTGGCGGATCTTCTGCACGTCGTAGGCCACGCAGCCAGCATGCCGGGTATCAGTGGAGCTGGCGAGCCCGTACGGGCACCGGCGGCGGGACCGCGGCTCGCTTCGGCGCGGGCGCGCGCAGGTGCCGTCGCAGCCGTTGGGTCGGTTTCTCGACGTAGGTCCAGGACAGCTGCCCGACGACGTAGGCGCTGGGCAGCGCCAGCAGGATCAGCAGCCACACCTCCCGCACTCCGGCGAAGATGAACAGCTGCTGGATCGGGAAGCCCCAGATGTAGGTGCCGTAGCTGCCGTAGACCCACGGCCCGGCCGCTTCGAGGCGCTTCGGCCAGTGCATCGCCAGGGTGATCGCGCCGTAGGCGGCGCTGAGCGCCAGCGCGTACCGGCTCGCCGGCGTCTGGCTCAGGCCCAGGTAGGCGGCGAACAGGATCCACGCGTACAGCGGCCGGAACGGGATCCTGCCCCGGTAGCTGTGCAGGATCACGCCGATCACGAACGGGACCAGGAACGACACCGTCGACCCGATCGGCACGACCAGCAGTGAGCCGCCCAGGCCGTGCTGCTCGAACGTCGCGTGCAGCACCGTGTCCGTGTAGACCATGCCGCCGAGGACCAGGAACAGGAACCAGCGCGGCATCCCGATCAGGATGATGATGCCCACGACGAGGACCAGCGCGTAGCCGAGCAGCTCCATCGGCAGCGTCCAGAGCGCGCCGTTGACGGAGAACGGGTACGGGTTGCCGCTGAACACCCCGGGCAGCTCGTGCTGCATGTAGAACAGGACCGTCGTGCCGACCAGGTAGCGCCAGGTCTGGATGTGCGTCCAGTAGTCGTGCGCCGGCCAGGTCGTCACCAGCGGGCCGATGACGAACACGGTCACCAGCAGTACCACGACGAGCGGCGGCATGATCCGCAGCAGCCGCCGCGCGGAGAAGCGCCACCACGACGGGTCGCGCTCCCAGCTGTCCTGGATCTGGTAGCCGCTCATCGCGAAGAACCCCATCAGCGCGATGTAGCCCGGCGACATGTGCCAGGACGCGGGGAAGATCGTCAGCCGGTCCGGGTGCAGCAGCGGCATGCTGTGATCGACGATCACGGTGATCGCGCCGATCATCCTCAGCCAAGCGAAACCGATGTTCGGGTCGGCGTGAATCTTTGGCGAGGTCTTCGGCACGGTGGCCAATGTTAGCCCATCCGTCTGTTGGGGTTACGCCGAACGGGGTGGAAGTCCCGGTTACCCCTCACCGGCCCCGGTTGCGCGCGTGGTTGCGGGCCTGCCGCTCGTTGCCGTGCTTGTAGTTGCCCGTCGCTTTCGCCATCGCCAGCTGCGGGTCGTCCTTCTCGACGGCCGCGAGGAAGCGCGCGGCGGTGCCCCCGCGGAGCGTCCCGGCGGGACGGCCGTGGTGGGTGATCGTCACGGTGCCGCGCTCGTCGACGTCGTAGGCGAAGCCGCCCGGAATGCCCATCGGCCCAGGTTGGCCGGTTCGCTCACGCTCGGCAACCGGATTTCCCCGGGGTGGATCCGGGGGATACCCGGATGGCGCAGCCGCGGGGAACCGCCAGAATGCGAGGAGAGACGAAGGGGGGAGCGGGGTGCGGCGACGGCTGGGGAACAAGTACGTGCTGCTGGGGGCGCAACTGCTCCTGCTGGTGCCACTGCTGGTGTCGGTCACCGGCGACCGGTTGCGGTTCCCCGCGTACCGCGTCGACCTGGACGTCTACCGGCTGGGCTCGGCGGCGCTGCTGCACGGCGACGCCCTCTACGGCGCGCTGCCGCAGACCCAGGACGGGCAGTTCCTGCTGTTCACCTACCCGCCGTTCGCGGCGATCGTGCTGACGCCGCTCACGATCCTGCCGTACTGGCTCGCCTGCCTCCTGCTGACGCTGGTCACGCTCGGCCTGCTGGCCGTGGTCCTCTCGACCGTGCTGGGCGCGCTCGGCGTGCTGCCGCCCGGACTGCGGGGCTGGCGCCGGATCACGGCCGTGCTGCTGCTGGCCGAGGTGCTCGAACCGGTCCTGCGCACGGTGTACGCGGGCCAGATCGACCTGCTGCTGCTCGCCCTCGTCGTGCTCGACGTCCTGGTGGACACTCCGAAGTGGCCGCGCGGCCTGCTGATCGGCATCGCCGCGGCGGTGAAGCTGACCCCGGCGGTGTTCCTGCTGTACCTCCTGCTGCGCCGCGACACCCGCGCCGCCATGACCGCCGTCGTGACGTTCCTCGCCGCGACGGCGCTGGGCTTCCTGCTCGCCGGAGCGGACTCGTTCCGGTACTGGACGGGCGCGCTCTGGGACACCGGCCGCGTCGGCGAGCCGACCTACGCCGGCAACCAGTCACTGCTGGGCCTGCTGGCCCGGGCCGGCGTGCCGGCCGACGCGCGGACCGCGTGGTGGCTGCCCCTGGTGGCCGTGGTGCTCGTGCTGACGGCGTGGGGCGTGCGACGCGCGCTGGCCGCGGGGGAGCGCACGATCGCACTCGGTGTCAACGCCGTCGGCGGCCTGCTCGTCTCGCCGATCTCCTGGACACACCACTGGGTGTGGGCCGTGGTCGTGCTGCTCGGCTGGGCGGAGCTGGCGCGCCGCACCCGGCGTCGCGGCCTCGCGGTGTTCGCCGGGGTGGGCGCGGTCCTGTTCGTCGCGGGCCCGCAGTGGTGGTGGCCCCGCGGGGAGCAGGTCGAGCGCCACTGGACGTTCGTCCAGCAGCTGACCGGGAACGGCTATGTCCTTTTCGGACTGTCACTGCTGCTCGCCGCGGTGCTGGTGCGGTTCCCCGGCCCGGAGCTCCTCACCGCTCGCGCGGCGGTGCGTACCGGAGCCAGCCCGCGCCGAGGATGACCATCGCCGTGCCGAACCCCAGTGCGAGGCAGACGCCGGCGCCGTTCATTGGCATGACGTCGGTGACGGCGTCGGGCAGCGGGAGCAGGCCGGCGATCCCCAGTACGACGTAACAGATCCCGCCCACGAGCAGGAACCGGCTCGCCAGCGGGGCGGACCGGGTGCAGAACACGGCGGCGGCGCCGGTCAGCAGGTGCACGAGCGTCCACACCCCGGACACGGCGAACACGCCGAACAGCTGGTTGTCGGCGGTGACCCCCGGGATCAGCTCGCACGCGCCGAGCACGAGGAAGAGCAGGCCGACCAGCATGCCGATGCCCTGCACGGGGGCCGGTCCGGGTTTCGGCACCGGGGCCGCGGGTTCGATGGGCGTCATGTGACACGGGTTCCCCGCCGGTGGCCGTGTCAATCGCGCCACGGGGTGTGGACGCACCGCGCGCGGGTAACCCGCCCAGGACCGCGAACGCCCCCGAGGAGCCCCCGATGACCGAATACCGGTACACCGCGACCGCCGACCTGCCCGCCGACGAGCTGTTCTCCTTCCTCAGCCACCCGGAGAACCTGCCGCGGTACTTCCCGGCGATGAAGGTCGCCGAGCCGACCGGTGGCGAGAGCGTGCACGTCGAGGCCGAGGTGCACGGTCACCGCGTCGAGAGCGAGGCGTGGCTGCACACGGACGCGGCCACGCGCACGCTGACCTGGGGTGCCGAGGGCCCGGACGACTACCACGGCGAACTGCGCGTCGCGGACGCCGGAGCGGCGTCGGCCGAGATCACGGTCACGCTGCACAGCGTCCGCGAAGCCGACGGCGGTGAGGTCCAGAAGGGCCTCGAGCAGACCGTCGCGGCGATGACCCACGCGGCGTCGGCGGACGCCGACGTCGACGCGGCCGAGAGCGAGGGCGGCTGGGCGTCCTACGACGAGAGCCGCTGAGCCAGGACGGACTCGTCGAGTTCCGGCGGGTACGGGCCGTAGGCGTTGCCGCGCGCGCCGCGGGTGCGCAGCGCCGGGATCGCGAACAGCGCCCGCAGGAATCCCGGCGGTGCCGCGCTCTTGCCGCGGGCGCGGGCTGACGCGGACCGTTGTTCGACGCGGACCTGGTCGGCCTGGACGCGTTCGATCGCCCGGATCCGGTCGGCCTGCACCGCGGCCAGGTCCGGGGTTTCGCCTCGGCGCAACGCCGGGACCAGGCGGTTCGCCGCCGCGACGGCGTCCTGGATCGCCATCAGGATCCCGTTGCCGCCGACCGGGGAGATGACGTGCGCCGCGTCACCGAGCAGCAGCAGGCCCGGGCGGTGCCAGCGTTCGACGCGGGAGATGTCCACCGACAGCAGCGTGGTCTGCGTGAAGTCGGCGAGCAGGTGCGCCCGGTCGGCGAGCCACGGCACGCGCTCGCGCAGGAACGCGCGGATCGGTTCGACACCGCCTTCGCGCAGCGCGGCGTAGGAGCCCTTCTCGATGCTGTAGCCGACCTGCCAGTCGTGGACGCCGCCGAGGACACCGACGTAGGCGTCGCGCCCGAAGTACAGGTCGAGGTCGGCGTCGCCCGGGTCGGCGGGCGAGCGCGGCAGCCGGAACCAGAGCTGGTCCGTCGTGGCGCCCAGCGACTTCGCCGGCAGCCCGGCCAGGCGGCGCACCGTGGAGAACCGGCCGTCGGCGCCGATGACGAGCGACGCCGTCAGCTCGCCGCCCCGGTAGCGGACACCGGTCACGGTCCCGTCGTCGTCCTCCAGGAGCCCGGTGACCTTGGCGCTCGTCCGCAGGGTGAACGTCGGCAGCGCGCCCGCGCGCTCGGCGAGGAAGTCGAGGAACCGCACCTGCGGCATCAGCGCGACGTAGCCGAACGGCGTCGGGAGGCGGTCGTAGTCGGCGCAGCTGTACACCCCGCCCGGGGTGTGGAAGCGGAACGAACGCGCCTTGAAGTGGTCGAGTTCGAGGAGGTCGTCGGCCAGGCCCAGCCGGTCGAGCAGTTCGAGGGTGTACGGGTGCAGGGAGTCGCCGCGGAAGTCGCGGTCGAAGCCGGCGTGGGACTCGAGGACGGTGACCTCGACGCCGGCCCGGGCGAGCAGGTAGCCGAGCACCAGCCCGCCGGGACCGCCGCCGACGACGGCGACACTCACCGCTCGTCCTTGTCCGACAAGCGGAAGACCGCCATGCCCGGCAGGTGCTCGCGGATCTGCGCGGGGGTCGCGTCCTGTGCGACGGGGAACGCCTTGATCGCCCATGGCACCGACATGGCCGCCAGGTACGTCGCGACCACCTCGGCCGCCTCCGCGCCGCTCGCCTCCTCGACGTGGCACTCCTGGCGCCCGGCCGCCGACAGCAGCGCGCACTCCGGCGTGCCGACGAGGTTGGCGACCCAGTCGCGGTCGCGGACCGGGGAGACGAGGTAGTGCCGCCCGGACCGGGCGACCACGGCAAGGGGGACCTGGCGCGGCGTGCCGGTGCTGCGGCCGCGGGTCTCGACCACACGCAGCGCGTATCCGCCTTCGGGTGGCGTCTCGGCGGGGGCGTCGCTCAGCTTAGCCGCCATTTCGGCGTTCATCGCACGGATGTCCACGGAGGTGCCTCTCGTCGGGGTCGCTAGACAATCTAGCAACATTCGCTAGATTGTCTAGCGACCCCTAGGATGGCCGGGTGGAAGACAGCTCCGTCGCGTTGCGGGTGAACCTCGCCCTGCGGGAACTCCTGGCGCTCGCGCACGACGTGCAGCAGGCCCTCGCCCGGCGGCTCGCGCTCGGCCCGACCGACGTGCAGGCCCTGCAGCACCTGGCGGGCGGCGGGCCGATGGGCACCGTCGACCTCGCGCACGCGCTCCGGATCCGCTCGGCGTCGGCCACCGTGCTCGTCGACCGCCTCGAGGCCGCCGGGCACGTCCGCCGCGGCCCGCACCCGAGCGACCGGCGCCGGATCACGCTCACCGTCACCGACCCGGCGCGCGCGGAAGTCCGGGCCGCGCTGGCACCGCTCGTCGACGCGATCACCGCGCTCACCGACGGCCTCGAACCGGACCACGCCGAGAGCGTCGCGCG
This sequence comes from Amycolatopsis sp. cmx-8-4, assembly GCF_046548675.1. Lineage (NCBI taxonomy): Bacteria > Bacillati > Actinomycetota > Actinomycetes > Pseudonocardiales > Pseudonocardiaceae > Amycolatopsis > Amycolatopsis sp. cmx-8-4. The sequence continues at coordinate 252,098 of NZ_JAEBDZ010000007.1, read as the reverse complement.
TTTTCTGGGCGCCACCACGGAAATCCTGCGGTCCTACGCCGCCGGGCCTGCGGAACCGGCGGGTCCGCGTTAGGTTCGCCGCATGTCAGGACAGACGGCCCTGTGGCTGTTCGCCGACCAGCTCGGACCCCACTTCCACAGCACACCGGAGCACCGGGACCGGGACGTGCTGCTGATCCGCTCGGCCGCCGCGTTCGCCGCGAAGCCGTTCCACCGGCAGAAGCTGCACCTGGTGCAGGCCGCCCTCTACCGGCTTGCCGAGGACCTCGGCGACCGTGTCACCCTCCTCGACGCCCCGGACTACCGGACCGGCCTGCGCCGTTTCGGCCGCCCGGTGCTGGTGCACGAGCCGAACTCCCACGCCGCGGACACGCTCGTCCGGCGGCTGCGCGACGAGGGCGTCGTCGAACGGATCCTGCCCACGCCGGGATTCGTCCGGTCCAAGGAGGACTTCGCGGCGTGGGCGTCCGGGCGGACGCGGTTCGTCATGGAGGACTTCTACCGCGACCAGCGGGGCCGGTTCGAGGTGCTGCTGGAACCGGACGGCTCGCCCGCGGGCGGCCACTGGAACTACGACCGCGACAACCGGGAGCCACCGCCGAAGACCACCCGCCTCGACGTGCCCGCGCCGTGGCTGCCGCGGGAGAACGCGATCGACGAACGCGTCCGCGCGGAACTGGACCGGGCCGAGCGTGACGGCGCTGTCCACCCCGTCGGCGCCGACGGCCCCCGCCGGTTCGCCGTGGGCCGTGACGAGGCCCAGCGGGCCCTGCGCCGGTTCCTCGACCACCGCTTGCCCGCGTTCGGGCCGCACCAGGACGCGATGCTGACCCACGACTGGGCGATGGCGCACGCCCTGCTGTCGGTCCCGCTCAACCTCGGGCTGCTGGACCCCCTGGACGTCGTGCGCCAGGCCGAGCGGCGGTGGCGCGACGGGACGGCCTCGCTCGAGAGCGTCGAAGGCTTCGTCCGGCAGGTGCTCGGCTGGCGCGAATGGGTGTGGCACCTGTATTGGCACCTGGGCCCGGACTACCTGCGCCGCAACGCGTTGCAGGCGCGGCGAAAGCTGCCGGCGTGGTGGCGTGAGCTGGACGCGGACGCCGTCGAAGCGGCGTGCCTGCGGACCGCGCTGGCCGGCGTGCGGGACCGCGGCTACGCCCACCACATCGAACGGCTGATGGTACTGGGCAACCACGCCCTCCAGCGCGGCTACGACCCGGCCGAGCTGACCGCCTGGTTCGCCACGGCGTTCGTCGACGGCTTCCCGTGGGTGATGCCCGCCAACGTGATCGGCATGAGCCAGTTCGCCGACGGCGGCATCGTCGGGACCAAGCCGTACGCGGCGGGCGGGGCGTACGTGAACCGGATGAGCGACCACTGCGGCGGCTGCGTCTACGACCCGAAGCGGCGGACGGGTCCGCGCGCGTGCCCGTTCACCGCGGGCTACTGGGCGTTCCTCGACCGCAACGCGGAACGGCTGCGCGGGAACCACCGGATGCGGCAGCCGCTGAACGGGTTGCGCCGGCTGGCCGATCTCGACGAGGTCGTCGCCCGGGAAGCCGAGCGCGACCACTTCTGAGTTCACTCCATTGTGTGGCTAGCCGGTCACGGCGAGTTCTTCTACGGTGGTTGTCTCCCTTCCCCCGGCGAGAGCGATCCCCGATGCCCGACGTGTCCTCGGCCCGCGCCGGCGTGCTGTCCAAACGCGCGCTGGTGACCGCGTCCCACGCGGTCGAACGCGCGGCGCTGGCCGAAGGCACCGGCGCGGACACCGTGGTGTTCGCGCTCTTCCAGCGGCTGCCGTACTTCGAGCGGGAGCGCGAGGTGTACGCGCGGATCGCCCGGACGGCCGCGGTGACGGTCGTCGGCATGGTCGACTCGGGCCGCCCGGACCTGCCCCACGGCGTCACCCCGGTGCTGCTGCGCCCCGACGAGAGCATGGCGCGCGAGTGGTCGGTCGCGGTCCTGTCGCCGACGTTCGGCGCGTCCGTGGTGGCGCAGGACCTCGACGACGTCGACCCGCAGGCGACGTCGGTCGAGTCGGCGCGGCTGTTCCGCGGCCGCTGGGGCCTGCGCCGCGACGAGGCGTACGCCGAGATCGTCCGGCTGCGCGACGCGCTGGGCGACCGCCTGCCGCCCGCGGTGCGGCACAAGGTCGGCGAGGTCCTCGCGTCGGTGGCCGCGCCGGCGGCCCTCGACGTCGAAAGCCGGTCGGAGGCCGCGTTGCGGCACGTGGCGGCGCGGCTGGAGGCGCTGTCGCCGGCGGCCGCGGGACCGGTCGACGCGGAGACGGGACTCGCGACGCTGGCGGGCATCACGCCGTGGCTCGGCGACGCGACGGACACGGTCCCGCTCGGCTTGGTGCTGGTGACGGTCGACGACCTGACCGCGGTGGAACGCCGGCACGGCAACCGGATCCGCATGCACACCGAGCAGAACATCGCGGACCTCCTGCGCGACGGCCTGCGCCCGCTGGACCGCGCGGTGCGCCTGGGCCCGGGCGAGTTCCTGGTGGTGCAGCCGGTGGTGGGCCCGGAGGAGCTGACCGACCGCGGCCTCCGCCTGGAACGCCGGCTGGCGGCCCTGCACGCGACGTACCCGTTCGTCGACCTCCACCCCCGCACGACGACGATGCTGACCCGCCGCCGCCCGCTCCCGTTGAACACGTTGCGAAGCCGGCTACGCCACATCCCGGCGACGACGTTGTGGCCCCCGAGCCAGGGTTCGCTGCCGATAGCGCCCCGCAGCCCGGCCACCCGCGGCGGCGGTTGGTTCCGCTGAGGCCACCCGGACCGACCGGCGGCGCGGGGTCGTGAGCGGGAAACAGTGTTCTGGCCCTGTTTCCCGCTCACGACCGCCTCCGCGGGTCCCCGCTCACGGGCGGGCTCCGGCCTCGCGACGCCTGTTCCGGCGGAAGGCGGTGGCGAGCGTGGCCAGTGCGAACGCTCCACAAGCGACACCCGCCGATACCTGCAATCCCGCCGCGCAAGCCGTCCGGGCCGCGGTGAGCAGGTCCGCCGCCATCGGTGCCGGCAGTCCCGCCGCCGCCACCTCCGCCTGGGCCGGGCCCGCCGCCGCCAGCCGGTGCGCCGCCGGTGGGAGACCGGATGGCACGGACAAGTGCGCCGCGTAGACCGCCGCGGACAGGGAACCGAACAGCGTCGTTCCGAAACCCGCGCCCAGCTCGTAGCCCGTCTTCTCCACCGCCGCCGCCCCGCCGGCCGAGGCGGCCGGGGTGGCCGACAGCAGCGTGTCCGTGCTCGACGTCAACGCCAATGCCATCCCGAAACCCAAGCCCGCCAACGCGAAACCCAGTAAGCCGACCGCCTCGAGCGCGGGGGCCAGCAGCGACACCGCGGTCACCGCGAACCCCGCCGTGCGGACCCGGGCGTTGCCGAACCGCTCCAGCAGCGCCGGGGTCACCACGCTGCCCGCGGCCGACGCGCCGAGCACCAGCAGCAGCCGTGCCGCCGCCGCCGTGGGGGACAGGCCCAGCACCAGCTGCAGGTACTGCGCGAACAGCAACCCGAGCCCGACGAGCGTGCTCATCACCAGCAGCACCCCGCCGACCGCGGCCGGCACGCCCGGCCGCCGGAACAGCGCCAGGTCCAGCAACGGCGCGTCCGACCGGCGCTGACGCCGCACGAACAGGCCGATGAGGACGCACCCGGCCAGCGCCGGCAGCACCCCGCCGAACGCGATCCCGAACACCCCGCCCGCCGCGAACAGCGCGCTGACGCCGTCCCAGCGCCGCCGCGCGGGCGGGGTCCGCGGCAGCCACCGCAGGGCGAGCACGATCGCGGCCAGGATCACCGGCGGGTTGACCAGGAACGTCGCGCGCCAGCCCCACGTCTCGACGAGCACCGCGCCCAGCGCCGGCCCGAACACCGACCCGGTGCCGGCGATGCCGCTGCACACCGCGATCGCCGTCCGCCGCCGGCGCTGCTCCGGGAACAGCTCCCGCAGCAGCGACATCGTCGCCGGCATGATCATCGCTCCGCCGCAGCCGAGCACCGCGCGGGCCGCGAGCAGCGCCGGGACGCCGGGCGCGAACGCGCAGCCCAGCGAAGCGATCCCGAACACGGCGTAGCCGGCGACGAGCACCCGGCGCCGGCCGTAGCGGTCGCCGAGCGTGCCGAACGGCAGCAGCAGCGGCGCCGCGGTGAGCGGGTAGATCGCCACGATCCACACCTGCTCCGACGCGCTGGGCCGCAGGTGCCGGACCAGGTCGGGCAGCGCGACGTGCAGCACGGTGGCGTCCACCGCGACCAGGAACAGCCCGGCGCCGAGCACCGCGAGCAGCGGCCACGCGCGGGCGGGAGCCCGGGTCACGACCACAGCAGGCCCGCCAGGTGCCGCGCGACGACGTCGACGTGCGGCGGGTCCACGACCGACAGGTGGTGCGCGGGCACCGGTACGATCTCCAGGCGCGGGCACAGGTCCGCCCAGCCCGCCGCGGCGTCGGTGCGGGAGTACCGCGGTTCCATGGCCAGCCCGGCGGCGTACGGCTCGGTCGCCCGGTAGAGCACGACCCGGCCGTCGTACCGCGGCGGCACCGCGCGTTCGGCGGCGAGGGTGTCCAAAAAGGACTGACGCTGGTGCCGCAGCACGCCGGGGCCGAGCAGCCCGGCCTCGGCGACCCGTCGCATGGTCAGCTCGATCTGCTCCTCCTCGGGCAGCGGCGCGAGCTCGTCGTGACCGAGGCGGACGGCCCGGCCGTAGGTGCCTTCGACGTACCCGGTGAACCGCAGGAACCGCCGCGCCGACGACGCCCGCGGGTCGAGGTCCGGTTCCGGCAGCGGCAGCATCGTGTCGATGAGTGCGACGAGGTCGACGTCCGCACCCTCGCCGGCGAGCCTCACGGCGACGCCGTAGGCCAGCGCCCCGCCGAACGACCAGCCGGCCAGCCGGTACGGCCCGTCCCGCTGGGCTTCGCGGACCAGCGGCAGCAGCCGCTCGACGCGCTCCTCGACGCTGCCGCCGGGGACGCGTTCGAAGCCGACACACGGCAGCTCTTCGGGCAGCCGCTCCAGCAGCGGCCGGTAGACCGTGCACGTGCTGCCGCCGGGGTGGAACAGCAGCAACGGCGACGCGCCGGCGGTCCCGCGCGCGAGGACGTGGACGGGCCCGCGTTCCTCGCGAGTGTCGAGGACGGCCCGCGCGACGTCGGCGATCGCGGCCAGGGAATCGTGCCGCAGCAGGTCGGCGGCGTCGATCGGGGTGTCCAGCTCGGCCGCGAGCCCGCCGGCGAGCAGCTGGGCGAGGCGCGCGGGCTGGTCGGTGCCGGAGAGCAGGACGTGCGTGCCGCTCGGCTCGGTCCCGGTGTGCGCGGCCCACAGCCGCAGGACCAGCCGGTCGGCGGCGTCCCAGGCGCGCCCGCGCGCCGGCCGCGGGAACTCGTCCCGCCGGAGCGCGAGATCACCGTTGAGGTCGGCGAGGGTGGCGCCCCGCAGGACGGCCGCGGCATCGGGTTCGGTGCCGAGCTCGCGCCGGACGCTTTCACGGATCCGGTTCGCCATCAGGGAGTCCAGCCCGAGTTCGACGAGCGGCACGTCGGCGTCGAGCCGCTCGGGCCGCAACCCCATGACGGCGGCGACGATCTCGGTGAGCCGATCGGTTTCCGCGCGCGGCGCCGGCCCGAGCGGGCCCGGTGGCGCCACGGCGGGCACGGCTCCGGACCCCGATCCGGAACCGTGGTCCAGCTCGGCAGGCCCCCCGGCCGTCGAGGTGAACCAGTGCCGCTCGTGGCGCCACGGCATCGGCGGGACGTCCACCAGCCGGGCCCCGTCGTGCGGCTCGGCCGGCGTGACCCGCACTCCCGCGCAGTACAAGGCCGCGGCCGCCGCCCCGAACGCGCGCACCTCGTCCTGACCGCGCCGCAGCGTCCCCGTCACGACGGCGTCGTCGATGCCCGCGGCCGAGAGCGTCCGCGCCACCGAACCCCGCAGGATCGGGTGCGGGGACACCTCGACGAACGTCCGGTACCCGTCCGCGGCCGCGGCCGCCACCGCCTGCCGGAACCGCACCGGACGGCGCAGGTGCGCGGCCCAGTACCCGGCGTCGAAGTCCGGAAGTTCGCGCGGGTCGGCCAGGACCGTGTCGTACCAGGGCACAGCGGGACGCCGCCCGCCCAGCTCGGCCAAGGCCTCCCGCAGCGCGGCCAGCACCGGGTCGACGCCCGCCGAATGCCCCGGGACCTCCACCGGCAGCCGGCGCGCGGTGCGGCCCGCGGCCGCCAGCTCGGCGACGAGCCGATCCAGCACCCCGGCGGACCCGGCCACCGTCAGCTGCCGCGGCGCGGAGTCGACGGCCAGCTCGACACCCGGGTACGCCGCCAGCTCCGCCGGCGACAGCTCGACCGCGGCCATCCCGCCGGCCGGAAGCGTGCCCAGCAGCCGCGCCCGCGTCGCCACCAGGTGGACGGCTTCGCCGACGTCGAGCGCCCCGCTCACCACGGCGGCGGCCGCCGAGCCGAGGGAGTGCCCGATGACGGCCGCGGGCCGGACGCCCAGGGCTTCCCACCGCGCGGCCAGCGCGACCTGCGTCCCGAAGATCGCCGCCTGCGTCCGCGGCAGCGGCAGCGGCTCGGACGTCGTGAGCAGCGCGCGCAGCGACTGCCCGGTGTGCTCGGTGAACCGGTCGCCGAGCTTGTCGACCTGGGCCGTGAACGCCGGTTCGGTGTCCAGGAGCCCGCGGCCCATCCCGGCCCACTGCGAACCGTGGCCGGAGAACACGAAGACCGGGCCCTCGGTGTCCCGCGCGGTGCCGATGGCCGCGCCCGCGGGCAGCGGGTCGGCCTCGACGGCGCGCAGCAGCGACGCCAGCTCGGCGGTGTCGCCGGCGACGAAGGCGGCCCGGTGCCGGGCGCCGTTGTCGCGCCGGAACAACGTGTGCGTGACGTCGGCGAGCGCGTGGGGCGACGTCTCCAGCCACGTCGCCAGCTGCGCGGCCCGCTCGGTGAGCCGATCGCGGGTCCGGGCGGACACCAGCGCGAGCCGCACGCCCGCGCCGGCCGAAGCCGGGCTCGGCGCGGCCTCTTCCACCACGACGTGCGCGTTCGTCCCGCCGAACCCGAACGCGGACACCCCGGCGGTGGCGCGCCCGGCGTGCCGGGGCCACGGCGTCGGCTCGGCGACGACCCGCAGCCGCAGCTCGTCGAACGGGATGTGCGGGCTGGGCGCGGTGAAGTGCAGCTGCGGCGGCAGCTCGTCGTGGGTCATGGCCAGCACGACTTTGATCAGCCCGGCGATCCCGGCCGCGGCCTCGGCGTGCGCGATGTTCGTCTTCACCGAGCCGATCAGCAACGGACGCTCGGGAACCCGGCCCGCACCCAGCACCGCGCCCAGTGACCGGGCCTCGATCGGATCGCCGAGCAGGGTGCCCGTGCCGTGGGCCTCGACGTAGTCCACAGTGGACGGATCGAGCCCGGCGCCGCGGTAGGCGTCGCGCAGCATCGCCTGCTGGGCCACGGGATTGGGCGCGGCCATGCCGTTGGACCGGCCGTCGGAGTTCACCGCCGAGGACCGGATCACCGCCAGCACGCGGTCGCCGTCGACCTCGGCGTCGGCCAGCCGCTTGAGCACGACGACGCCGCACCCCTCGGCGCGGGCGATGCCGTCGGCGGCGGCCGCGAACGTCTTGCAGCGGCCGTCGCCGGCGAGCAGCCCGGCCGCGGCGAACGCGGCCGTCGGCCCGGGCAGCAGCATCAGGTTGACACCGGCGGCCAGGGCCAGGTCGGCCTCGCCGTCGCGCAGCGCCCGCACCGCGTGGTGCACCGCGACCAGCGACGACGAGCAGGCGGTGTCCACGGCCATGCTCGGCCCGCGCAGGTCGTAGACGTAGGACAGCCGGTTGGCCGCGATGCTGCCCGCCGCGCCGGTGGCCGTCCACAGGTCGACGCCGTCTCCGCCCATGGTCAGGTGGCCGTAGTCGTGGGTGGCGATCCCGGTGAACACGCCGGTCCGGCTGCCGCGCAGCGACGCCGGCGCGATCCCCGCGTGCTCCAGGGCCGCCCAGGTCACCTCCAGGAGCATCCGCTGCTGCGGGTCCATCGTCGCGGCCTCGCGCGGCGTGATGCCGAAGTGCTCGGCGTCGAACCCGGCGACGTCGTCGAGGAACCCGCCGACGACCGGCGCGGCGTCGGCGCTCCAGCGGCCCGGCGGTGCGGTCCGGACGGCGTCCCGCCCGGTTCGCAGCAGGTCCCAGTACTCGTCGAGGCCGTCCGCGCCGGGCCAGCGGCAGCCGAGCCCGACGACGGCGACCGGGTCGGTGCGGCGCCGGTCCGTGGCCGGGGCGACGTCGGGCTCGCCGCCCCCGGTGAGGCTGCGGGCAAGGTGGTCGATGGTCGGGCTTTCCCACAGCAGCGTCGACGGCAGCCGCGTGCCGAGCAGGTCTTCGAGGTCCGCGGCGATGCCGACGGCCTGGCGGGAGGACAGGCCGTAGTCGCCGAGCGGGCGGTCGGGTTCGAGCCGGGCGGCGTCGACGCCGGTGTGCTCGGCGACGGTGTCGAGCAGCCAGCGGCGCAGCGCGCCGGGCGAGAGGTCTCTCATCGCGCCAAGGCCTTTCCGTACTCGTGGGCGAGGTAGCGGTCGCGGCACGCGCTCCGGGCGATCTTGCCGCTGGACGTCCGCGGGACCTGGCCCTGCGGCACGAGGACGACGTCCCGCAGCGCCAGCCCGTGCGCGTCGGCCACGAGCCGCCGGACCGTCGCGGCCAGGTCCCGTTCGGACTGCTCGGTCAGCTCGGCGTGGCCGCGGTGTTCCGCGACGACGACCGCGCCCTCGGTGTCGGCGCCCTCGACGGCGAACGCGGCGACGCTGCCCGGCCGGATCGCCGGGTCCGCGCCGGCGACGGTCGCTTCCACGTCCTGCGGGTAGTGGTTGCGGCCGTCGACGATGAGGAGGTCCTTCAGCCGGCCGGCGATGTAGAGCTCGCCGTCGTGCCGGACGCCGAGGTCGCCGGTGCGCAGCCATGGCCCGGCCGGCAACCCGTTGTGGTCACTGTGGTCACTGTGGTCGCCGGTCAGCCGGGCGCCGAAGGTTTCCGTGCTGTCGATCGGCCGCTGCCAGTACCCGTCGCCGACGTTGGGGCCGTGGACCCAGATCTCGCCGACCGACTCGTCCGGGAGCGCGACGGCGGTGTCCGGGTCGACGAGCGCCACGTGCTGGCCCGCCGGCGCACCGCAGGCGACCAGCCGGACGCCGGTACCCGCCTCCCGCGCGACGCCCTCGCCGAGCGCGTCGCGGTCGAACGTCGTGACGCGCGGAGCGGCGTCGGCGGCGGTGGTCACGAAGACGGTCGCCTCGGCCAGGCCGTAGGACGGGCGCGTCTGCCGCGGCCGGTAGCCGGCGACGGCGAAGGCCGTGTGGAAGCGGTCGAGGACGTCCGGGTTGATCGGCTCGGCCCCGTTGATGATCCCGGCGACGCCGCCGAGGCGCAGCCGGGCGCGGTCGGCCTCCCGCACGCGGCTCGCGCAGTAGTGGAAGGCGAAGTTCGGCGCGGCGCTCCACGCGCCGGGCCGGTCGCCGAGCAGTTCCAGCCAGCGGATCGGGCGTTCGATGAAGGCCAGCGGGTCCATCAGCACCGAGCGCAGGCCCAGCACCAGCGGCGTGATCAGGCCGAGGACCAGGCCCATGTCGTGGAACAGCGGCAGCCACGAGACCGTCGTGGCCTCCCGCGGGTCGAGGCCGAGCCCCTGGGTGACCTGCCGGACGTTGGCGATCACGTTCGCGTGGGTCAGCACCACGCCGGCGGGGGAGCGGGTCGAGCCGGACGTGTACTGCAGGTACGCGACGTCGTCAGAGCGCGCCTCCGGGGCGGGCCAGGTCCGGGCCGCGTCGACGCGGTCGACCGCCACGATCTCCGCGCTTCCCGCGAGGAGCTCCTCGACGGCGGGCCGCGCGGCGGACGTCGTGACGACGGCCGCGGGCGCGCAGTCGGCGAGCACCGCGGTGAGCCGTCCGGCGTGCCCGGGCAGACCGGGGTCGAACAGCGGCACCGCGATCGCGCCCGCGGCGAGCGCGGCGAGGAACCCGACGACGTAGTCCACGCCCTGCGGGCAGAGCACGGCCACCCGGTCGCCGGGCCGGACCGGCAGCGCGCCCGCCGTGACGTCGACGCGCCCGGCCAGCTCCCGCCAGGTGAGGGTCCGCCGCCGCCCGTCGCGGTCGGCGCTGAAGTCGGCGAAGGTCAGCGCGGGGTTGTCGGCCTTGACCGTCGCCCAGTGCCGCAGGCACGCGGTCAGGGTGTCGCTCGCCGGGCTTTCCGGGGTCAGGTTCATGGGGTTCTCCTCCGGTCTATCGGCCCAGCCGCGGCGCCGCGTGCTGCCACGCGGTGACGGCCAGGGTGTCGAGGTCGAGGTCGGTGGCTCCGGCGTCGCGAAGCACGACGAGCACGTCACCGGCGGCGATGGCGACGGTGCGCAGCCGCAGGCCCGGCAGCTCGGCCGGCTGGCCGGGCAGCGTCAGGACTTGCTGGTAGGACAGGGTTTCCGCGCCGGGGACGGCGGGTCCGGGGCGTACGGTGAGCGTCGAGACGGCGGTGCCCTGCGGGTCGTCGACGGTGACCTGGCCGCATCGGCGGGCCTGGTCGGCCCATACCGGCAGATCGATCGGGTGGGCGGTGCGGGCGACGAGTTCGGAAACCTGGCCGCCGGCCACGGCCGACTGGAAGCCCTGTCCGGCGGCGTCGCCGGGCCGCAGCAGCCGCCCGTGGACGACGTCGTCGCACCCGCTCCCGACGTCCGTGCGGTCCGAAGTGGACAGTGCGGTGGTGAGGTCGAAGGTGTCGCGCGGAGCCGCCGGGACCACCTCGGGCGGCAGCAGGACGCCCTGCGGAATGGCGGGCGGCCGGGAAACCGGAGGCGTCGTTTCCGGCTTCCCCGCCGATCCGGAAATGGTGACGGCCGCGGCGGCGGTGACCAGAAGCGCGGCGGCGCGCACCGGCGGAAAACGGGACGGGCGACGAATTCGGGCAGTCATGGACAAGCCCTTTCCGGTGGGGTTCGAGGGGTTCGCGGTCCCCGCGGTGGGACGGTTTGCCGGGGCGTGCGGTGGGTGCCGGCCCGGGCGGCACAGGGCGAAGGCTACGACAGGTAATCGGTTACCGGAAGAGTGTCAAGAAAACGTAAACACCCTGATCTACGCGGGGTGAGCTGCGGAATCGCCGGAATCCGGCCGGTGAGGTGCGGGGTTACCCGTGAGTACGCCAGCCATGGTCACGGTGGGTGATCGCAGGCTCACCCGCGCGGGGGAGGCTTGCGATTTTCTGTTCTTCTCCCATTCACATTGTCCGGCTGTGTGGCGGACAAGACAATTGCTGTTCGCGGCCGGTTTCCTCTAGCTTGTGCACACGCCTCGGACGTTTTCCGGGTGATCGCCGTCACTTTTCCGGATTCGATCGAACGACCGGAGAAAGGAATACGTATGCGCATGAATCGCCGCCGGCTCCCTGCCGTCGCGCTGCTGACCGCCGTGAGCTGCCTGCTGTCGGCCGGTGCCGCCGCACCGGCCCGGGCCGCCGAACCGCCGGACACGCGCGCCGACGACGGGTCGCACGTCGTCGCCGAGACCACCGTCGGCGGCGATCCGCGGACGCTGGACCTGACCGTGCGCTCGACCGGCGTCGGCGGCTACGCCATGGTGCGGCTGATCCTGCCGGCGGACTGGACCGCGCACCCGGACCGCACGTGGCCGGCGGTGTACCTGCTGGCGGGGGAGACGCGGCTGCAGGACTACCGCGGCTGGAGCGCCAACACCGACGTCCGGCAGCTCGCCGACGACGCCGGCGTCCTGGTCGTGATGCCCGGCGCCGGCCCGGCGGGCTTCTTCACCGACTGGTGGAACTACGGCAAGGACATCGCGCTCAACCAGTGGGAGACGTTCACCGCGGTCGAGCTGCCGCAGCTGATCGACCGGGCCTACCGCGGCGACGGCCGTCGCGCGGCGGCCGGGCTCTCCCTCGGCGGGTACGGCGCGATCGAACTCGCCGCGCGCCGGCCCGGCGTGTTCCGCTACGCCGCGTCCTACAGCGGGAACCTCAACCCGGCCGGCCCCACCGGCGAGCTGCTGACCGACGCCATCGTCACGTCGGCGAAGCTCGACCCCGAAGCGCTGTGGGGCGATCGGCGCCGGGAGTCGGCGGTGTGGGAGGCGCACGACCCGCTGGTGAACGCCGGCCGCCTGCGCGGCACCGAGCTGTACCTCTCGGCGGGCAACGGGCTGCCGGGGCCGCTGGACGGCAAGCTCCCGATCGACGTCCTGCCCGGCGCGATGCTCCTGGAGTACCTGTGCGGCGGCCAGACCACCGCGATGGCCGATCGGCTGCGCACCCTCGGCGTCCCCGTGACGACCGACCTCTACGGCGCGGGCACGCACCAATGGGCGTACTGGCAGCGGCAGCTGCACCGGACGTGGCCGCGGATGCTGCAGGTGCTGGCCGCGGGGGCGGCGTCGTGACGCGACTGTCCTATGTGGTCACCGGCGCGTCGTCCGGCATCGGCCGGGCCTGCGTGGCCGAGCTGGTCCGGCGGGGTGCCCACGTGTGGGCGAGCGTGCGCACCGACGCCGACGAAGAGGAGCTCGAGTGCGCGTACGGCGACGCGGTGACGGTGCTGCGGATGGACCTGCGAGACGCGGACTCGATCGCCGCGTGCGGCGCGCGGGTCGTCGCCGGCGGACCGCTGCACGGCCTGGTGAACAACGCCGGCCTCGCGCGCCCCGGCCCGCTCGAATACGTGCCCCTGGACGTGTTCCGGGAGCAGCTCGACGTGAACGTCGTCGGGCAGCTCGCCGTCACGCAGGTGATGCTGCCCGCTCTGCGCGTCGCCGAGATGCCGCGGGTGGTGACGGTCGGCTCGATCGGCGGGCGGGTCGCCGGGCCGATGATCGGGCCGTACCACACGTCCAAGTTCGCGCTGGTCGGCTTGACCGACACCCTGCGCGCCGAGCTCGCGCCCGAGGGCATCGACGTCGTGCTCGTCGAGCCGGGCGCGGTCGCCACGGCGATCTGGCCGCGGGCCCGCGCGGCCGCCGAGGAGGTGCGTGCGGCGCTGCCCGACGCGGGTCTCGTGCGCTACGCGGCCCAGCTGGCCGCGGCGGAACGCAGCGCCGCCCGCTCGGCTCGCTCGGGAGTGCCGCCGCGACGGGCCGCGCAGGTCGTCGTCCGCGCGCTGACCGCCCGGCGCCCGGCGCCGCGGTACCTGGTGGGCGCCGACGCGCGGGTGGCGGCGGTGCTGGCGAGCCTGCCGTTCCGGTTGCGCTACCGCGTCACCGCGGCGAAACGATGAGCCGCCAGGTGGTCGTGATCGCGCCCGGCTCCCGGGGCGACGTCCAGCCGTGCGTCGCCCTCGGCCGGGGCCTGGCGGCGGACGGCGACCGGGTGCGCGTCCTCGCCGCGCCTCGCTTCCGCGCGCTGGTCGAAGAGCATGGCCTGGCGTTCGCGCCGCTGTCGGCGGATCCCGGCGAGATCCTCGGCTCGGCCGCCGGGCAGGCGTGGACGACGGGTGGACCGTTGACGTTCGTGGTCCGGCTGCGCGAAGTCCTGCGGCCGGTGCTGGACCGGCTGCTGGCCGACGTCCACGCCGGTTCGGCGGGCGCGGACCTGGTGCTCGCCCCGACGCTCGGGTTCCTCGGCGCGCACGTGGCCGCGCACCTCGGCGTCCCGGACGCCGAACTGCACTACCAGCCCAGCGTGCCGACGCGGGCGTTCCCGCACCCGCTGCTGCCGTGGGCCGGCCGGCTCGGGCCGTGGGGCCGCCGGCTGAGCTTCGGCGCGGTCGACACCCTCGCCTGGCGGCTCCTGCGGTCCACTGTGGACGGCTGGCGCACCGGGACCCTGGACCTGCCCGCCGCCGGTGCGCGGGGCCCCCGGCGGGACTCCCCGGTGCTGTGCGGGTTTTCGGACGCCGTCGTGCCCCGGCCGCCGGACTGGCCGGCGCGGGTGCACGTCACCGGCTACTGGTTCCTCGACCCGCCGCCCGGGTGGCGCCCGAACCCGCGGCTGCGCGACTTCCTCGCGGCCGGCCCGCCCCCGGTGTACGTCGGCTTCGGCAGCATGCGCCCGGCGGAAGCCGAGCAGACGTTCGCGGAAGTCCGCACGGCGTTGCGCCGCGCGGGCTTGCGCGGCCTGCTGGGCACGGACGCGTCCGTCGAACCGGCCGACGACCTGCTGCCGGTCCACGACGTCCCGCACGCCTGGCTGTTCCCCCGCACCGCGGCGGTGGTCCACCACGGCGGCGCGGGCACCACGGCGGCGGCCCTGCGCGCGGGCGTCCCGTCCCTGGTCTGCCCGGTGTTCTCGGATCAGCCGTACTGGGGCGACCGGGTGTCCCGCCTCAGCGCGGGCCCCTGGCCGCTACCCCTGCGCGACCTGACGGCGGACACGCTGTCGGCCCGCCTGAGCGAGGCGACGGGCAACCCGCTGTTCCGCCGCGGCGCCCAGTACGTCGGGGCGCGACTGCGGTCCGAGGACGGCGTGGCCCGGGCGTGTTCGGTGCTGCGGGAGGTCTAGGTGGTCCGCGGCCGGATCGCCGGGACGGCACCCTCGACGGCGGCGACCAGGGCCCGCAGCGCGTCCAGTTCCGCGGCGAGGGCCTTGCGACCGGCCGGGCTGATCGAGATCCACGTCCGCGGGCGCTTGCCTTCGTAACCCTTCTCGACGTCGATCAGGCCGGCCTCGTCGAGGATCGTGACGTGCCGGGACAGGTTGCCCGCCGTCATGTCCAGGGTCCGGCGCAGGTAACCGAAGTCGACCTGGCCCGCCTCGGCGGTGATGGTCAGGATGCCGAGGCGGTGGCGCTGGTGCACGGTCTCGTCGAGGCCTGCGGCGGGGTGGTCGCTCACGTGCGCGCCCCGCGCTCGTGGAACCACGCCACGACGCCGCCGACGAGGAGGATGAGGCCAGGCAGCAGCGAACTCCTGAACACGTGCGCCGTTTCGCCTTCGTAGCGCGCGAAAACGCCGAGGTTCGCCAGCAGGGCCGAGGCGGCGAAGAGACCACTGATCACGCCCAGCAGCCTGCTCCGCTCCAGCCACGCCAGCCCGACCAGGCCGAGCCCGATGGTCACGAGCGACGCGTAGGGCCGGTAGGGCGCGAACCGGAGGTCGAGCGCACTCAGTGCGACGAGGCCGGACAGCACAGCGGCGGCCGTGACGACGCCTCGGGCGGCGTGGCCCGTCAGGGTGGATCGCAGCCACAGCAGGCCACCCAGCACCGCGGTGGCGACGATCATGACAGGCCCGGTGACGGGCGCCTGGGCGTACGGCGACCGCGCGACCCGGTAGGCGAAGGACGCCACCACCGGCATGCCGAAGGAGATCGCGACGACCCCGACGAAGCCGACAGCGAGGTATGCACCGATGGGGGTCCGCACCCCGCGGCGCCGGCCGCGGTGGAGGTACCAGCACGCCGTGGCGAGGAACCCGCCGGTCACCGCGACCAGCCAGTACAGCTCGAGGGGCGTGCCGAACCAGAGGCCGGCGACGCCGAAGAGTGCCGGTCCGCCGGACGACCACAGCGGGGCGAGCAGCACGAGCACGCCGAACAGCAGCAGCGGCGGCACGTACGCGTGCCGGTCCGCCCGGGTCCGCGTCTTGAGCCGGGCCAGCTCGTCGAGCAGGACGGCGGGCGGCAGGTCGGTCATACGGTACCTACTTCGTAACTAGTTTATTTGGCAAACCAGATCCGGTGGTGAACCTACCATGGGATCATGGCCGCATGAAGCCACGCCGCTGGAATCCCGAGACCGTCGCGCCGCCGCTGGGCCGGTACAGCCACCTGGCCGAGGTGCCGCCGGGGCACCGGCTGGTGTTCCTCTCGGGGCAGCTCGGTGTCCTCCCGGACGGGACCCTCGCCGGCCCGGACGCCGAGACGCAGGCGCGGCAGATCTTCGTCAACCTCGAGACCCTGCTTACCGCGCACGGCGCCGGGCCGGAGCACCTGGTGAAGCTGCTGACGCTCATTGCAGGCATGGAACACCTGCCCGGCCACCGGGCCGCGCAGGCTGAGGCGTTCGCGAAGTGGTTCCCGGACGGCGACTTCCCGGCCCAGTCGCTGGCCGTGGTGGCCGCCTTGGCGGGGCCGGACTACACGGCGGAGGTGGAAGCCGTCGCGGCCGTCCCGGCGGGGGACTAGACGACGGCGAGTGCGACGCCCGCCCCGGTGATCAGGACGCACGCCGCGATCGTCGTGCGGCGGTAGTGCAGGATCAACGCCGCGAACTCGCGCAGCAGGGCGCTCGGCAGGAAGTAGCGCGCGGTGGGGGAGCCGGTCGCGTGGATCGGCAGCCCGAGGCGGCGGCACTCCACCGCCGTGCGGAAGACGTGGTAGTTGCTCGTCACCGCCAGGACGCGGCCCGCCCGGCCGGACTGGGGGAGCAGCGCGGCCGACAGCCGCAGGTTCTCCTCGGTCGTCGTCGCCTGGTCCTCGCGGCGGATCCGGTCCTCCGGGACGCCGCGCTCGCGGAGGTAGCCGTGCATCGCCTCGGCCTCCGTGACGCTCTCGCCCGGCCCCTTCCCGCCGGAGACGACCAGCAGCGGCGGGTGCGCGGGTTCCCGTTCGTAGAGCCGGATCGCGCGGTCGAGGCGGCCGGCGAGCAGCGGCGGGACGCGGTCGCCGGCGAGCCCGCAGCCGAGGACGATGATCGCCTCGACGTCCCGGTGGCGCCCGACCCGGCTGTACAACACGGAGTAGACCAGCAGTGACACGAGCAGGAACCCGAAGTACCCGGTGAGCACGATGGCGATCGCCACGAGCGCCGTGCCCCAACGGCCGAGCGGCGCGAAGAAGAGCACTTCGAGCGTGATCAGCCCGACGCCGAGGGCCAGCGACAGCAGGTTCCCCCTGCTGCGGCCTTCCTTCCGCCACATCTGCGCGCCGTTGAAGATCAGCGCGGCGGGCAGCACCAGCGCGACGATCACCGCGATCGCCGCCAGCAGCACGGCCACCACCGGGGTCAGCCACTCGAGGTGCAGGGCCTCGCGCAGCAGCCAGCCGGCGGTCAGCAGCAACGCGACCCCGAGCCAGACGGCGTTCCCGAGCCGCCGCGGTTCGCGCGCGAGCCGGATCAGGAACACGAGCAGCGCGACACCGGCGGCCAAGGGCAGCGCGGCTCCGGCGAAGTTCACCCGGCCTCCCCTGACTGTTCCCCCACGAGGAAGTCAACGTAGCCGAGGGACATCGGGGCCGCGAACCGGGGCGAGTCACCCGGGAGAGTGACTCGCCCCGTTCGTCAGGCCTTCTTCTGCATGCTCGACCGAGCGGGGTTCGCCTGCTTCGCCGCCTTCGGGTCCTTTTCCCCGGCCTTGGCGCGGACGCCCGACTCGATCCGGTCGCCGATGTCCTTGTCCACGTTGCGCCAGTACTCGAAGGCGCGCTGCAGCACCGGCTCGGTCACGCCGTTGAGCAGGTGACCCACGACGTTGTCGACGAACCGCTCGCGACCGGCGTCGTCGAAGACCTCACGGATCATCGTGCCGGCCTGGCCCCAGTCGTCGTCCTCTTCGCGCAGCGTGTACGCCGTGCGGACCATGTCGCCGTCGGTGTGCCAGCCCGCGGGCTGGCCGTACTTCGCGACGTCGGCGTGCGGGCCGCCCTTGGAGTTCGGCGCGTACACCGGGTCGGCGACCTTGGTGTAGCGCATCGCGCCGTCCTTGCTGTAGCTGTGCACCGGCGACACGGGCGCGTTGACCGGCAGCTGCTTGTAGTTCGCGCCGATCCGGTAGCGGTGCGCGTCCGGGTAGGAGAACAGCCGGCCCAGCAGCATCTTGTCCGGGCTCGCGCCGATCCCCGGCACCAGGTTGCTCGGCTCGAACGCGGCCTGCTCGATCTCGGTGTGGTGATCGGTCGGGTTCCGATCGAGGGTCATCCGGCCGACGTCGATGAGCGGGTAGTCGGCGTGCGGCCACACCTTCGTGAGGTCGAACGGGTTGAACCGGTAGGTCTTGGCGTCCTCGAACGGCATGACCTGGACCTTGAGCGTCCAGCTGGGATGGTCGCCGGCCTCGATCGACTCGTACAGGTCGCGCGTGTGGTAGTCGGTGTCGGCGGCGGCCATCTGGTCGCCCTCGTCCTGCGTGAAGGTCTCGACGCCCTGGTCGGTCTTGAAGTGGTACTTCACCCAGAAGCGTTCGCCACCGGCGTTGACCCACATGTAGGTGTGCGAGCTGTAGCCGTTCATGTGGCGCCAGGTCCGCGGGATGCCGCGGTCGCCCATCAGCCACGTCACCTGGTGCGCCGATTCCGGCGACAGCGTCCAGAAGTCCCACTGCATGTCGTGGTCGCGCAGGTTGTTGTCGGCCCGGCGCTTCTGCGAGCGGATGAAGTGCTGGAACTTCAACGGGTCGCGCAGGAAGAACACCGGGGTGTTGTTCCCGACCATGTCGTAGTTGCCTTCGCTGGTGTAGAACTTGATCGCGAAGCCGCGCGGGTCGCGCCAGGTGTCGGGGCTGCCCCGCTCGCCGGCGACGGTGGAGAACCGGATCAGCAGGTCGGTCTTCGTGCCCGGCTGGAACACCGCGGCCTTCGTGTACGCGCTGACGTCGCCGGTCACCTCGAACCGCCCGAAGGCGCCACTGCCCTTGGCGTGCGGCTGCCGCTCGGGGACGCGCTCGCGGTTGAACTGCGCCATCTGCTCGATGAGGTAGTTGTCGTGCAGCAGGATCGGGCCGTCCGCCCCGACGGTGAGCGAGTGCTCGTCGCTCTCGACGGGGATGCCGGCGTCGGTGGTGGTCGGTTCGGGATGGATCTGCGTCACTGCGGTCCTCTTTCTGCGTGGTGGTTCGCGGTGCACCCGGGGCAGAAGCCCCAGAACACCACTTCCGCCTCGTCGATGGTGAAGCCGTGCCCGGTGCCGGGGGTGAGGCAGGGCGTGGCGCCGACCGCGCAGTCGACGTCCTCGGTCCGGCCGCACCCGCGGCACACGACGTGGTGGTGGTTGTCCCCGGCTCGCCGCTCGAACCGGGCGGGGTGGCCCGGCAGCTCGATCCGCCGGATCAGGCCGGCTTCCGTGCACGCGCCCAGGACGTCGTAGATCGCCTGGGTGGACACAGAGTCCAGCATGGCGCGGACGCCGGTGCCGATGGCGTCCACAGTGGAATGAGGGTGCTGCGCCAGCCAGGTCAGCACCGCCCGCCGGGGCGCGGTTACCCGCAGACCCGCCGCTCGTAACATGCCGGCCGCATCGCTCATGACTTCCTACCGTGCGCCTGTTTCTGGACTGGGTCAAGTCCACGGAAGGACGGTTTCGAAGGGGTGAAACCGGGTACACATCAGGAACTTCTGGCATCGTGAGCGGGATGGAAGACCCGCGCCCGGCGTTCGTGCTGCACGAGCACTGTCGGCCCCGGCACCACTTCGACCTGCGCTTGGAGGAGAACGGCGTGCTGCGGTCGTGGGCCGTCCCGCGCGGCCTGCCCGCCGCCGCGGGCGGCAACCGCCTCGCGATCGCCGTGCCCGATCACGCGCTCGACCACCTCGGCTACGAGGACGAGCACAAGAAGGTCGCCGACACCGGCTGGTGGGAGGAGCACGACCGGACGGCGAAGCGAATGCTGTTCACGTTGCACGGCCGGCAAGGTGACGTCCGTTACGCGTTGATCGACACGGGCCGGGACTGGCTGCTGCACCGGACCAAGGACCAGCCCGCGCGGAGCTAGGGCTTGCTTCAGAAGTGGGTTCTCAGCGGCTTCGGCTGAGGGGTAATCTTGCCGGCGGCTGCAATCCCGGTGCTGCAAAGACGGGCGATCGGGTGCCGGATACCGGGATTTTCCGTCACTCGCGCCCGTACCGAGCAACGGCTTCAGCGCCGCTCACCGAGCGCACCTAGCCCGGCAGCCCCTTCTCGATGAGGGTGAAGCAGGCGTCGATCCAGGTCGCGGCGCCGTCGTCGGGGATGCGGTCGCGGACGTCGGAGCTGGTCAGCACCCGGAACGGGGTGATCAGCAACGCCGCCGCCGCGCGCGTGGCCGGGTCGAACGGGGAGCCGCCGGCCTCGGCCGCGAGCGTGGCCGCGAGGCGCTGCTCGTAGCGTTCCCACATCAGCTGCAGCCGGCTGTGCAGCGCCGGGTTCTCGCCGATCAGCCGCGCGAACGCGACGATGCCCTCGGAGTCGTCGCCGGGCAGCGTCCCGTCGATGAGCTCGTGGGCCAGGCGGCGGACCGCCTCGGCGGCCGAGGTGCCCGCCGGGCGGCCGGCCAGCCGCTGCTCGATCCGGTCGAGCAGGGAGAACTCGTCGGCGAAGACGAGGTCCTCCTTGCTGTCGAAGTAGACGAACAACGTCTTCACCGACACGTCGGACGCCCCGGCGACCTCGGCGACGGTCACCTGGTCGAAGCCGCGCTCCCGGAACATCCGCTCGGCGTTGGCGGCCAGCGTCTCGCGGGTCAGGCGCTTCTTGCGCTCCCGCAGCCCTTCGCGCGGCTCCTCGGTCATGCCCTCACCCTTTCACAGGCGGCCGGAAACGATCAGTACGGCGTTCTGCCCGGCCGGCAGCGAAACCTGGACGAAGAACCCGATCCCGGCGCCGGCCAGGACCAGCGGCACGATCAGCCACGGCGCCGCCGCGAGCCACGCCATCGACGGGCAGCGTGGTGACGGCGCTGGTCAGCAGGTAGGCGGTGGCGATCCACGACGAACCGCCGACGTCGCCCAGGTCACGGGCGATGCTCGGCAGGGCGGTGGCGACGATCGTCTGGTCGAGGTTGGAGATGAACAGCACGACCACGAGCGGGACGAGCAGCACTCCGACGCGGGTGCCCTTCCCGGTCGCGAGGTCTGGCATGGCGGGCTCCTTCGGCATCGAACTTCGGCGATGCTCAAAGGTGACTCGCTTACACTTTGTGATGGTGTCTAGTGTGACGCAGGCGATAACGAAAGTGGCTCACGGTTTGCTGGCGTGGTCGCCGCGCGGTGCGCCCAGACGCCGAGGACGGCGAGCAGGGCGATCTCCATGAGCATCATCAGGCGTTCGACCAGTCCGGTCGCCACGGTCGGCAGGTGGCCGCCGAGCACGACGTTCACCGCGAACGGGACGATGAACGGCAGGTAGAACGGGATCGCGGCCAGCGCCAGCCGGCGCGACCAGGTGGCGAAGCGGCGCCAGCGCGGGTCGTCGCGGTGCCGCCGGCCCAGCGCCCAGCCGACGACCGGCAGGCTGAGGCACGTCACGGCGGACGCGTAGAGGTGGATCTTGCCGGTGGTCGTGATGGCCCCGCCCTGCGGATCCTTCGCGAAGATCGCGACGGTGAGCAGGCTGACGCACCAGAGGACCTTCGCCGCGACGAGCGCCGGGTTGGCCAGCAGGCCGCGGCGGTAGAGCGCGACGAGCAGCAACGCCGAGCCGGTGCTGGTGAGGATGAGCGCGCCGTCCCACATCCAGCGGCCGGGGACCAGGGCGTAGTCACTGAGCATCGCGGTGACCGGATCGAGCGGCGCGAGGCGCCGATCGAGGTGCAGCACGGCGAGCAGGACGACGGCCGCGGCGAACGCGGCTTGCGCGCCGGGCACGAGCAGCCGGGCGCGAAGGGACAGGTGGGTCGGTGCGGGGGCCAGCATGCCTAGGTTCACTCCGGGAGCGCTCAGCGGGTTCAGACGAAGTCGGCGACGCTACCCGTGACCATTCCGTGACCATTGCCGACGCGCCCGCGCTGTGACGCACCCCACGCCTCGGCCCGACCCGAAGCGGACTTTCACGTGAAAGTGCTGCTTTGTTCCGCAAACTCGCACTTTCCCTGGGAAAGATGCGTCAGTGGTCGCCGTCCTGGGGGATCTCCGCCGAGTCCGTGAGGCGCAGCTTGCGGCGCGCCCGCTGGTAGAACGTCGTCATCCCGAGGCGGACCACCCGGGCCGCGCTCGGGCGGCCTCGCAGGTCCAGGCGGTCGCCCGGGGTGACGTAGCCCGCGACCTGGCCGTCCACCTCCACCGCGAGGCGGCCGCTCGTCGGCAGGACCTCCAGCGCCACCGTGTCGTGCACCGAGAGCACCACGCCCCGGCTGTACGCCGAGTGCGGCGCCGCCGGCGTCACCAGCAGGGCCTCCACCGACGGGCTCGTGATCGGGCCGCCCGCGGAGAAGCTGTACGCCGTCGAACCGGTCGGCGTCGCGACGATCACCGCGTCCGCCGAGTAGCTCACGAACGGCTGGCCGTTGACGCGCACCGCGACGACCGCGCTGCCGTCGCCGGGGACGCGGACCACCGCGATGTCGTTGAACGCCGTGATCCGCCGGCCGTCGAACACGGCGTCGACGGCGAGGCGCGGCTCCACCGTGAACTCGTTGCCGTCGATCGCCGACAGCGCGCCCGGCAGGTCGGGCACGTCGACCTCGGCGAGGAACCCGAGCTTGCCCAGGTTCACCCCGAGCACCGGCGCGCGCTGCCCGTCGGCCAGCCGCATGGCGCGCAGCATCGTGCCGTCGCCGCCCAGGCTGACCAGCAGGTCCGAGCGGCGGCCCAGCTCCTCCGACGTCACGCCGATCGCGGCGCACTTCAACCGGACGATCTCGTCGGCGATGCCGAGGATCTCGATGCCGCGGTTCCCGGCCCAGCCGAGCACCGCCTCGACGGCGGCCGCGGAATCGCGGCGGGGGTGCAGGACCAGACCCGCGCTGTGCATCAGCGGGCCCGGCGGGGTGAAGGCGTCATGCGCCCAGTCTGCACGCTCAGGCGGGCCGCCGCGAGAACCGCAGCGCGCCGTCGTCGATCCGGCCGTGCCGCAGCTTGACGACGTCGTGCGCGTAGCTCATGCCGAGCGTCCACGGCGCCCGCGACCCGGCCTTCGGGAACGCGTCGATCGCCCGCAGCACGTACCCGGCGTCGAAGTCGAGCAACGGCCGCTCGGTGACCGCCGGGTCGTCGTTCACCGGGACGGCCTGGTCCTGCCCGGTCCGGTCGAGGTGACGCAGCAGCCGCACGACGTACTCGCCGACGAGGTCGGCCTTGAGCGTCCACGACGCGTTCGTGTAGCCGATCGTGAACGCGAAGTTCGGCACGCCGCTGAGCATCATTCCCTTGTACGTCATGGTTTCCGGCAGCTTCACGACGTGCCCGTCGACGGCCAGCTCGATGCCGCCGAAGGCCAGCAGCCGCAGCCCGGTGGCGGAGACGACGACGTCCGCTTCGAGCTCGTCGCCGGACTCCAGCCGGATGCCGGTCTTCGTGAAGGACGCGATCCGGTCGGTGACGATCGAGGCGTCGCCGTGCTTGATCGAGCGGAACAGGTCGCCGTCCGGCACCAGGCAGAGCCGCTGGTCCCACGGCTGGTACTTCGGCTTGAAGTGGGTGTCCACGGCGTACCCGGGCGGCAGCTGCTTCATCGCGGCCTTGCGGATCATCGCCTTCACCACGCCGGGGCGGCGCCGGCTGAGCTGGTAGATCAGCGTGCTCACGGCGACGTTCTTCCAGCGCGCGATGGGGTAGGCCAGCTTGGGGCCGAGCAGGCCGCGCAGCCGGTTGGCCAGCGCGTCCTCCGACGGCAGCGACAGGATGTAGGTGGGGGAGCGCTGCAGCATGGTGACGTGCTCGGCGCGGTCGGTCATCGCCGGGACGAGCGTCACGGCCGTCGCGCCGCTGCCGATCACGACGACCTTCTTGCCCGCGTAGTCGAGGTCCTCGGGCCAGTGCTGCGGGTGCACCACGGTGCCACCGAACTCCTCGATCCCGGGGAACTGCGGGGTGTGGCCGCCTTCGTAGTCGTAGTAACCGCTGCACAGGTACAGGAACTTCGCCGTGAAGCGGACGGGCTCGCCGTCGTGCGCCGCCTCGACCGTCCACAACGCGTCCTCTGTGGACCATTCCGCGCGGATCACCTTGTGTCCGAACCGGATGTGCCGGTCGATGCCCGCCTCGGTCGCGGTGTCCCGGACGTACTGCAGGATCGACGGCCCGTCGGCGATGGCCTTCTCGCTCGTCCACGGCCGGAACCGGTACCCGAGCGTCTGCATGTCCGAGTCGGACCGCACGCCGGGGTAGCGGAACAGGTCCCACGTGCCGCCGATGGCGTCGCGCGCCTCGAGGATCGTGTACGTCTTGCGCGGGAACGCTTCCCGCAGGTGGTGGGCGGCACCGACGCCGGACAGCCCGGCCCCGACGATCAGCACGTCGACGTGCTCGGTCATTTCACGGCCTCCGTCTGCCGGGCACGCATGCGGTTCCGCAGGCGGGAGAGCACGGCGTAGTAGTGGGTGGGGGTGACGCGGGTGAGCGCGTCGAACAGGTAAGCGTCCGGCCCGACCAGGATACGGGCTTTCCCGCGGTCGACGCCCGTGTGGATGATCTCCGCGGCCCGTTCGGGCGACGTCATCGTCATCGCCTCGAACTGCGCGGCCATCTCGTCCTTCGTGCGCCCGCGGCCTTCGGGGTCACGCCGCACCCGGGCGTTGCGCGCGATGTTCGTGGTGATCCCGCCCGGGTGCACGGTGATCGCGCGGACGCCGGTGCCGCGCAGCTCGTGGCGCAGCGACTCGGTGAAGCCGCGCACGGCGAACTTCGCCGCGCAGTAGGCGCTCTGGTGCGGCATCCCGGCCAGGCCGAACACGCTGGACGTGTTCACCACGGCACCCGAACCCTGCTCGGCGAGGATCGGCAGGAACGCCCGCGTCCCGTGCACGACCCCGCGGAAGTTGATGTCGTGCAGCCAGTCGTCGTCCTCGGGCACCGCGTCGAGCACGGTCGAGGTCACCGCGACGCCGGCGTTGTTGAAGACGGCGGCCAGCGGCGCCGGGAGCCAGTCGCGCACCTCATCGGCGAAGCGGAGCTGGTCGGCGGCGTCGCGGACGTCGAGAACCCGGGTGAGGACACGTCCTCGCAGGCCGGCCGCGGTGGCCTTCAGGCCGGCTTCGTCGACGTCGGCGATGGCGACGGGGGAGCCGAGCCGGGACAGCCTGGTCGCGAGCGCGCGGCCGATGCCGGACGCCGCGCCGGTGATCACCACCGGGCGGCCGGTGAGGCTAGGTGGTCGGGACATCGCTGCTCCTCGCGTGGCCGGCGATCAGGTCGAGCAGGGCGGGCCACGCGCCTTCGGGCAGGTTGTGCCCCATGCCGCGGATGGTTTCGAGACGGGCCCCGGGAATCGCCCGCGCCGTGGCGGCGCCGCCGGTCGGGTGCACCATCCGGTCGCGGTCGCCGTGCACCACGAGTGTGGGCGCGGTGATCTTCTTCAGCCACGCCGTCCGGTTGCCGGACTTGAGGATCGCGCCGAGCTGACGGCCCACACCGCCCGCCGTCGGGTCGCGGTCCCAGCCCGTTCCGGCCCTTTCGCGCACCCAGGCCTCGTCGAAGGGGAAGCCGTGCGAGCCGATGTGCCGGAACATCTTCACGGCGCTTTCGACGGCCTCTTCGCGCGACTTCGGCGGCTTCGCGCCCATCAGCCGCAACGTCGAGAACGCCGGACGGCCGATCAGCCGGGACCCGGTCGTCGACATGATCGACGTCAGGGTCCGGACCCGCGTGGGGTGCAGCGCGGCCACCGACTGGGAGATCATGCCGCCCATCGACACCCCCGCGAGGTGCACGCGGTCCAGGCCCAGCGCGTCGAGCAGGCCCACGGTGTCGGCGGCCATGTCCCTCAGATCGTACTGTTCGGGCGGGAAGCGGCCGGCGAACATCGCGGGCAGCTTCGCCGGCCGGAACCGCGGGTGCGTCGAGCGCCCGGCGTCGCGGTTGTCGAACCGGACGACCTGGAACCCGCGCCCGGCCAGCTCGGCGCAGAAGGCGTCGGGCCAGCTGTGCAGCTGCTGGCCCAGCCCGGCGACGAGCACCAGCGGTTCGGCGCCGTTGTCCCCGATCCGTTCGTAGGCCAGCGAAATCCCCCGGCCGACGTCGGCGATCTGTTCGTTCACGCGGTTCCTCCCCGGCGGCGCACGACCACGCGCCCGCCCTTGGCCGGGGCGTAGGCGACGCCCCGGGAGTGCCAGCGCTCGTCCGCCTCGGTGGTCGGCTCGAGCGTGAAGTCGCGCAGCAGGGTGCGCAGGACGACGGTCATCTCCATCGTCGCGAACGCGGCGCCGATGCAGCGGCGGGTGCCGCCGCCGAACGGGATCCACTGGTAGAGGTCCGGTCGCGCGCCGGCGAAGCGGTGCGGGTCGAACGTCGCGGCGTGTGGGAAGAGCGTGTCGTCGTCGTGGATCAGGGCGATGCTGACGAGCACCACGTACCCCTTCGGCAGCGTCCACTTGCCGAGCCGGAAGCCGTCCTGCTTGACCTGCCGGGCGGTGAGGTCGATGACCGGACGGGTGCGCTGGACCTCGAGGATCGTCGCGTCGAGCAGCTTGCTGTCGGTCGCTTCGGCGAGTTCCCGCAGCACGCCGGGGTGCCGCCGGAGCCGTTCGACCGCCCAGGCCAGCGTGGTCGCGGTGGTTTCGTGCCCGGCGGTGAGCAGGGTGAGCAGCTGATCGGCGATCTCTTCGCGGCTCAGCTCGGCCCCGTCGTCGTAGCGGCTCTGCAGCATCAGCGCGAGGACGTCGTCACGCTCGTCGAGACGCTCGTCGGCGCGGGCCTTGGCGATCAGCCGGTCGACGATCGCGTCGTAGTCGCGCCGCAGCCGCTCGAAGCGGCGCCACGGGTTCAGGCGGCCCTTCTTGGAGATCGGCAGCACGGCCAGCCGGGAACCTAGCGTCACGAACGGCGGGAGCAGCGCCCGCAGCTCGGCGAATTCGGCCCCTTCCGCGCCGAACACCGCGCGCAGGATGGCGTTGAGGGTGATCCGCATCATCGACGGCAGCGTCGCGAACGCGCGGCCCTCCGGCCAGCTCGCCAGCTCCCGGACGGTCTCTTCCTCGACGATCTTCTCGTAGGCGGCGAGCCGGCGGCCGTGGAACGGCGGCACGAGGAGCTTGCGCTGCCGGCGGTGTTCCTCGCCCGAGAGGGCGAACAGCGACCGCGGGCCGAGCACGCGCCCGAGGTTGACCTCCTGGTTGTCGACCAGGTCCGGCCCGGACATGAACAGCTGCTTGATCTCGGCCGCGCCGCTGATCACCACGGCGTGGCCGAAGATCGGCACGTTCACGGTGAAGGCGTCCCCGTACTTCTCCCGCAGCCGGCGCATGCCGCGCAGCGGGCTGGTCAGCGCGTAGGCACCCTGGACGGCACGGGGCGCGGCCGGCCCCGGCGGCAGCGTCACGGGCCCTGGGCGTGTCACGGTCGTCATCGACATCTCCCCGCTCGGTGGTACGCGAACGTACCGTCGGTACGGTACGCCGGGGTACTATCCGGTTTCAAGGGGCTCCGGCTGCGGAAGGGGTATAGCGTGACGACGGTGACCACGGTCGAGACCCACCGGTTCCGGCAGCGGCTGCTCGACGGCTTGGCCGCCTCGATCACCGAGGACGGCTTCCGCGACACGACGGTCGCCGGCATCGTCCGCCGGGCCCGGACCTCGCGTCGCACGTTCTACGAACACTTCTCCAGCAAGGAAGCGTGCTTCGTCGCGCTACTGGCCGAAGCGAACCGCCAGATGATCCGCCAGATCACCGAAGCCGTCGACCCGCGCGCGCCGTGGGCCGATCAGGTGCGCCAAGCGATCGAGGCGTGGATCGCCGCCGCGGAGTCGCAGCCGGAGATCACCCTGAGCTGGATCCGCGACGTCCCCGCGCTCGGCGCCTCGACCCGCGAGCTGCAGCGCGAGGCGATGGAGGGCTTCATCGCGATGACGCTGCGGCTGACCGACACGGCCGAGATGCGGGCGGCGGGGATCCGGCCGCTGTCCCGGCAGCTGGCGATCATGCTGCTGGGCGGGTTGCGCGAGCTGATCGCGACGACCGTCGAGGACGGCGGCCGCGCCGGCGACGTCACCGAGGTCGCGGTCCGCGCGTCTATCGCCCTGCTGGGGCCGTGACTGCGGTACCGGCGCACCAGACCCGGGTGATCGCACGGGTGGCCCGGATGTCCGCGATCGGGTCGCCGTCGATCAGCACCAGGTCGGCGCGCAGGCGCGGCTGAACGGCGCCGCGGTCGTCGAGCCCGAAGTGCCTCGCGGGCAACACCGTCGCCGCGCGCAGGGCGTCCACAGTGGACAGTCCGGCGTCGACGAGCAGCTCGAGTTCGTCGTGCAGGCTCACGCCGTGCGCGACGGTGGCCGGCACGCCCGGCTCGGTGTTGGCGTCCGTCCCGGCGAGGATGGGCACACCCGCGCGGTACAACGCCGTCACCGAGGCCTTCGCGCCTTCGTAGAGCTGCGGCTGCCCGAAGGCCGCGGACACGCCTTTCATCATGGTCAGCGTCGGCGCGACGATCCCGGCGCGGGCGACGTCGTCCGCCGTGATCGGGGCGCCCAGCGGTGCGTGCGTGAGGATGTCGACGCCGGCGTCGAGGCCCATCGTGTAGGCCCCGGCGGAAGTGGCGTGCGCGACGACCAGCAGCCCGGCCTCGTGCGCGGCGTCGGTGAGCGCGCGGGCGGCAGGCAGCTCCGGGCCGCCGCCACCGGGCGCCTCCAGGACGATCTTCAGGTAGTCGGACCCCGCCGCGACCCGCGCGGCGACGAAGTCCTTCGCCTGCCCGGGATCGGTGATGACGGCTTCGGCGGGCATGCCGGGGATCCGGGCGTGCATCCCGCCCGGCCCGATCGCCGGGATCCCGGCGCTGCGGATGTCGGTCAGGCCCGGCCGGT
Source organism: Amycolatopsis sp. cmx-8-4 (assembly GCF_046548675.1). Classification (NCBI taxonomy): domain Bacteria; kingdom Bacillati; phylum Actinomycetota; class Actinomycetes; order Pseudonocardiales; family Pseudonocardiaceae; genus Amycolatopsis; species Amycolatopsis sp. cmx-8-4. The sequence continues at coordinate 223,504 of NZ_JAEBDZ010000007.1, read as the reverse complement.
CGCGCAGTGAGGCGAGCAGCTCGGCCGAGAAGGTGGCCATGTCGAGGGCCGTCGTGACGCCGTGGCGCGCCAGCTGTTCGAGGTTCTCGGGGCCGTGCAGGTGGATGTGGGTGTCGATGAGCCCGGGCAGCAGGACGCCGCCACCGCCGTCGACGGTGTCGGCCCCGGCCGGGTCGGTGCCGATCGTGCCGCCGTCGATCACGACCGTGCGCGGCTCGGTGAGCCCGGTGCCGTCGAAGACCCGGACGTTCGTGACGGCGGTCCTGCTCATGCGACACTCCCCGATAAGGAACGGTACTGTTCACTAAGCACGGTACACGGGAAGGGCGGGCGATGCCGGACACGCGGCGACGGGGCGACGACCTGGTGCGGGCGATCTACGCGTCGACGCTGGCCGAGCTGGCGGAGGCCGGCTTCGAGGAGCTGAGCTTCGAGAAGATCGCCCTTCGCGCCCACACCGGCAAAGCGGCGCTCTACCGGCGCTGGTCGACGCCCGCGGAACTGGTGCTGGCCGCCCTGACCGACCCGGTCGCCGGCTTCGGCGAAACCCCGCCGCCCGGCACCGGTGATCTGCGTACCGACCTGCTGGTGCTGCTCGGCGGTTTCGCCCGCGTGCTCGACGAGCCGCACGGGCGCGCGCTGGTCCAGCTGATCACGCAGCGCCGGCGGCACCCGGCGCTGTTCGAACGGGTCCGCGACCTCGTGTTCCGGCCGCGGCAGGAGCTGATCCTGGAGCTGCTGGGGGAGACCGGCACCGCTCGCCTCGCCGCCGTCGGGCCGCGGCTGGTCCTCGTCGCGCACATCGAGGCCGGGCCGGTCTCCGAGGCCGAGGTCGAGGCCATCGTCGACGAGGTGCTCCTGCCGCTGGTCGGCTAGGCGCTGTCCTGTGAGTCTGCTCGATGGGCTTCGTGATCCAGGTGGTTCCTGGCGGTGCGGGCGGGTCGCCCTCGTACCGGGTTGTACTCGGGTGAGCCGCCCGTTCCGTCAGGGGCCGCCTGGGCGCGAAGACCGCGAGCTTGACTCGCAGGACAGCGCCTAGGTTCGAGGGTCATGGAGAGTGACAACACCCAGAGCGTGTTCGACGTCCTCGCGGAAGCCGCGGCGCTGCCCGGGACCGCCGAGACCATGCTGGTGGACAAGTACTTCGTCGACAAGGCTTCGGCCAGCGCGCGGATCTTCCGGATCTACCGCGAAGTCCCGCTGCACTACCACGACGACTGCGACGAGCACCTCTACCTGCTCAGCGGCGGCGGCACGTTCCACCTCGACGGCGAGGAGTTCGAGGCGAGGCCGGGAATGTTCCTGGCCTTCGAGCGGCGCAAGGTCCACGGCTTCCCGAGCATCACCGCGGAGCCGTTGGTCGTCCTGGCGATCGACGTCCCCCGCCGCCGCCCGGACGACATCGTGTTCGTCGACCCGTCGGCCGGGGACGCGAAGAGTTTCATGGCGCGCAACACCGAGCGCGACTGACCCGTTCCCAGCGCGCGGACGTCCGTTGACAGCCACGGAGCGTCACGGTGTACTCGGGATCATGGACGGCAGCCCCTTCACCCGCTGTACCGCCTGACCCATCCCATCCCGATCACCCGCTGCTTTGCCGTGCCCGAAACGGGTTCCGGTGCGGCGGGCGATCCGTCCTGCCCGCGCAACGATCGGAAACCCCATGACCACAACGGAGAAGACCGCCGCCGACTGGATCGCGACGGCGAAGGACGTCGCCGCGAAGCTCGCTGTCGACGCCGTCGAGCGCGATCGCGGCAACGCCACGCCGTACCAGGAAGTCCGGCTGCTCAAGGACGCCGGCCTGGTGACCCTGCTCGGGCCCCGCGAACACGGCGGTGGCGGGCAGACCTGGGACACCGCCTACCGGGTGACCCGCGAGATCGCCCGCGCGGACGGCTCGATCGGGCAGCTGCTCGGCTACCACTACCTGTGGGCGTGGGCGGCGCGCCTGGTCGCCACCGACGAGCAGATCGGCGTCGTCGAAGAGCTGTACACCACCGGCAACCTCTTCTTCGGCGGCGCGGTCAACCCGCGCGACTCCGACCTCGCCATCACCGAAGACGGCGACGACATCGTCTACAATGGACGCAAGTCGTTCTCCACCGGCAGCAAGGTGTCCGACCTGACCGTGCTCGAAGGCATCCTCGAAGGGACCGAGGACCACGTCTTCGCGATCGTGCCGTCCGCACAGGACGGGATCGTCTTCCACGACGACTGGGACAACCTCGGCCAGCGGCTCACCGAGTCCGGCAGCGTGACGATCACCGACGTCCGGGTGCCGTGGGCGAACGCGGCCGGGTACGTCGACCGGACGTTCCGCCCACTGACGTACAACACGCTCAACGTGCCGGCGATCCAGCTGGTGTTCACCAACTTCTACCTCGGCATCGCGCAGGGCGCCCTGGAAGCCGGGCTGGCCTACACCCGCGAGCGCACCCGCCCGTGGCCGTACGGCGGTGACGACAAGGACGCCGCCACCGAGGAGTGGTACATCCTCGACGGCCACGGCGACCTGCAGGCGAAGCTGTGGGCGGCCGAGGCGCTCACCGACAAGGCCGGCGCCGCGATCTCGCGGGTGCTGCACGCGTCGCGGGAGGAGCTGACGCCGGAAGCCCGCGGTGAGCTCGCCGTGCTGATCGCCGCGGCCAAGCAGCGCGTCATCGAGACCGGCCTGGAGATCGGGACCCGGATCTTCGAGCTGACCGGCGCCCGGGCGAGCGCGGCCAAGTACGGCTGGACCGGTTCTGGCGGAACCTCCGCACGCACTCGCTGCACGACCCGGTGGCCTACAAGCGGCGTGAGGTCGGCGTTTACGCGCTGCGAGGCGAGGTGCCCGAGCCGACCTGGTACACCTGAGCCACTGTCTCTAATTGCGACAGCCGGGCGGCGCCCACCGTCCTACCGTCGGTGGGCGGCCGTGCCCGGACGCGGGTGCCGGGCGGTCGCCGGAGGCGACGATGAAGGCGCTGGTCTACCACGGTCCGGGCGCGAAGGCCTGGGAAGACGTCCCGGACGCCGCCGTCCAGGAACCCACCGACGTGGTCGTGCGCGTCGACACGACCACCATCTGCGGCACCGACCTGCACATCCTGCAGGGCGACGTCGCCGCGGTGACCGACGGCCGGATCCTCGGCCACGAAGCGGTCGGCACGGTGACGGCGGTCGGCGACGCGGTCCGGGCGTTCGCCGTCGGCGACCGCGTGCTCGTCCCGGCGATCACCCAGTGCGGCCGCTGCGAGTACTGCGGGCGCGGGATGCCGTCGCACTGCCAGACGGTCGGCGGGATCGGCTGGATCTTCGGCCACCTCATCGACGGCACCCAGGCCGAGCTGGTGCGCGTCCCGTTCGCGGACACGTCGCTGTACGCGGTCCCGGACGACGTCACCAACGAGCAGGCGATCTTCCTGGCCGACTCGCTGCCGACGGGCTACGAGGTCGGCGTCCTGGCCGGCCGCGTGCGCCCGGGCGACACGGTGGCGGTGGTCGGTGCGGGCGCGGTCGGCCTGTCGGCGATCCTGACGACGGGCCTGTGGGGCGCGTCGAAGGTGATCGCGGTGGACTCCAACAAGTTCCGCCTCGAGAAGGCCCTGGACTTCGGCGCGACGGACGCGATCGAAGCCGGCCCGGACACGAAGGCCGACGTCCTGGCCATGACAGACGGCCTGGGCGTCGACGTCTCGATCGAGGCGGTCGGCTACCCCCAGACCCTGCAGACGGCGGCGTCGCTGGTCCGCCCCGGCGGCCGCATCGCGAACATCGGCGTCCACGGCGTCCCGGTGGAGCTGCCGATGCAGGAGATGTGGATCCAGAACGTCACGCTGACCATGGGCCTGGTGGACACGGTCTCGATCCCGACGCTGCTGAAGATGGTGTCCTCGGGCCGCATCCCGGCGGAGAAGATGGGCACGCACACGTTCACCTTCGGCGAGATGGACGAGGCGTACGAGGTCTTCGCGAACGCGGCGGCCAACTCGGCGCTGAAGGTGGTCATCACCCCCTGACGCCTGGTGGGCGGCCGGGCGTCAGGTCATCGTCGGGTCGCCCCAGGCCAGCTCCGCCGGCCGCCCCGCCCGGGGCCGCACCGACACGGCGGCGCCGCCGAAGGGCGAGCCGCCCGCGCCGGGACGGGACATCTCGAGCCGCAGCCGGAGCGCCCCGGTGACGTCGAGGTCGATCGTGGCCGGCTTCCCGAGCGCCACCTGGTGGGCGGACTGCGGGGCGCCGTCGAGGAAGACCTGGAAGTGCCCGACCTGGAACGGGTCGGCGGCGTCGTCGAGCACCCCGACGACCGCGGTCAGCCGCTGGTAGTGGCCGCCGAGGTCCAGCTCGACGTACCCGTCCGAGCCGGCCGGGCGCTTGGTGGGCCGCAGCACGATGCTGTTGTCGTAGCGGATCCCGTCGATCAGGGCGCTGTCACGGCGGATTCCGTTGCTGGCCACGATCCACGGCAGTTCGCTGGCCGACACCTCTTTCACCGGCGCTTCGCCGTTTCCGCGCCACTGCCCCCGCTGGGGAATCGGGTACTGACCCCGTCCGGTGATCGCCGCCAGGAGTTCGGTCACTCCGGCTTCCGTGAACTCCTCGATCTCGTACCTCGTCGTCGAGTAGGCGTTCAGGAAGGTCGGGATCTCCTCGATCGAATGCCCCGGGAGCACGACGGGCAGGACCCGTTTGGCGCCGTCGCGGAGATCCTTGGTCAGCTTGTCCCGGATGATCGCGGTTTCGAACTGGGCCCCGCGTCCCTCGTCCGGCGATGCCAGCCCTTCGGCCCGGTCCTTGTAGAGGCGCGACGCCACGACCAGGATGAAGTCCGCGTCGCGCAGGTGCTCGGTCGCCCACAGGGACCAGTCCCGGCGTTCGTTGTCGTACCACCGGTCCAGCACGACTTCGAGCCCGATCCGGCCGTGCAGGAACGTCGCGAACCGCCGGACCTGTTCCTTGTGCTCCGGGGTGTCGTGGGAGTAGCTGACGAACACCCGCGGCGCCTCGTCGTCGGGCATCGACACTCCTCTTGACGGGCGGGTCGGTGATTCACCGAGCCGGACCATCGTCTTTCCGGAAACATTCAGCGAGCGGCCGGACTTGGTCGCTACGCAGTCATCTATCCATTTTCCGCGGATCTGTCAAGGTTTGATCGGTGACCTTCCGGTTTCGTGGCCAGTAAATGTCCAGAATCTGTCAGGTTTCTCGTCTATCTCGGCGAGGTGTGTCGATCTAGGCTGTGATCCGCCTGGTGGGGAGCGGTGAAGGAGCGGCGGCACGCGTGTACCAGTACGACGTCTTCATCAGCTACCAACGTGGCGACCGGGTGGTTCCGGCGTGGGTCAGGAATCATTTTCATCCACGGTTGTCGGAATTGCTGGACAGCAATCTCGACCGTGACGTGAAGGTCTTCTTCGACGAGACCCTGCCCACCGGTTCGCACTGGCCGGCGGAACTGCGGACCGCGCTGCAGCGCACGCGGATCCTGGTGCCGGTGTGCTCTCCGAAGTACTTCCAGAGCGAGTGGTGCCTCGCCGAATGGCACTCGATGGCGAAACGGGAGGAACTGGTCGGTCGCGCGACGCCGGAGCGGCCGCGGCGGCTGATCTACCCCGTGATCTTCTGCGACTCGCGGAACTTCCCGGCGTACGCGCACGAACGCAGCATGCGGGACCTCAAGCAGTGGAACCTGCCCTACGAACACTTCCAGGCCTCGCCGGCGTACCTGGACTTCCACCAGGAGGTCGAGAAGATCGCCGAAGAGCTCGAAGTGCTGATCGACCTCGCGCCGGACTGGCGGCCGGACTGGCCCGTCGACACCCCGATGCCGGAGCCGCCGAACCGGCCCCGGATGCCGAGGTTCTGAGGCATGCCGGGGTCGGTCTTCACCTTCTACTCGTACAAGGGCGGCGTCGGCCGCAGCTTCACCCTGGCCAACGTCGCCGTGCTGCTGGCGCGGTGGGGGAACCGGGTGCTCTGCCTGGACTGGGACCTGGAGGCCCCCGGCCTGAGCGACTACTTCCGGGAGAAGCTGACCGGTCCGCCCCTCCGGGGGGTCGTCGACCTCGTCGACGACTTCCGCGCCGGCCGGTTCGACCCGGCGATGCACATCACCCGGCTGACCGGCGTGGGCGCGCTCGACTTCGTCGCCGCCGGGCGCGAAGGAGCCAGGTACGCCGGGCGGGTCCAGGACATCGACTGGGAAGGCCTCTACGACGAGGGGTTCGGCGACTACCTCGAGCGGTGCCGCGAGTGGTGGACGGCCGAGTACGACTTCGTCCTGATCGACAGCCGCACCGGGATCTCCGACATCGGCGGCATCTGCACCGCGCACCTCCCGGACCACCTCGTCGTCCTGTTCACCGCGAACATGCAGAGCGTCCGCGGCGCCGTCGACCTCGCCCGGCGCGCGGACGTCGCCCGCGACCGGATGCCGTTCGACCGGCCGCGGCTCACCGTGCTGCCGGTGTTGTCCCGGTTCGACAACCGCGAAGAGTACGACCGGTCGGAGAAGTGGCGGCGCATCTGCGTCGAGGAGACGGCGGACCTGTACCGGACGTGGCTCGACCAGACCGTGGACGCCGACACGATGTCCCGGCACCTGACGCTGCCCTACGTCTCGTACTGGAGCTTCGGCGAGCAGCTGCCGGTCCTGGAGGAGGCGACGCCGAGCGCCGACCAGATCGGCTTCGCCCTGGAGACGGTGGCCGCGGTGATCGGGCACCGGCTGGACCGCACGGACCTGCTGGCGGGCAACCGTGACGCCTACGTCGCGACGGTCCGCGAAGTCCGGCGCGAGTTCGCGCACGACGTCCGCGTCAGTATCCCGCGGTCCTCGGTGAAGGTCGCGAACGCACTGGTCGCCGAGCTGGAGCGGCTCGACGTCCGGGTCGGGAAGTCGTTGTCGGGCGACCGATCCCTGCTCGCCCGGGCCGAGGACGACGCCCGGCACCTGTGCCTGGTCATCGACGGCAAGGTCAGCCGCTGGCAGTCGGCGGAGATCGAGCTGTTCCTGCACCGGACGCTCGGCCAGGACCGCCGCGTCATCCCGGTGCTCACCCCGGGCACCGAGCCCAACGCGCTCCCGGGCTACGTCGGCAACCTCCGCTACCTGCGCCTGGGCCCGTCCCGCGGCCCGGCCGAGGTGGCCCGCGACCTGGTGGGCCAGCTCCAGGGCTTCACCCCGCTCGTCGACGCGGACGAACCCGATCTCGCCGCGCTGCTGCGCCAGACGCTCCAGGCGTGGCTGCGCCCACCGCTGTGGGACCTCGTCGACGAGCTGGTCCAGGACCTGCGCGCGGCCGTCGGCGGCGGCGATGACGCGCGGGTCAAGGACCTCGCGGCGGACCTCGCCCTGGTCATCAAACCCCGTTCCCCGAACGGCGACCGCCACCACGGCGTTCCGCTCGAGACCCGCAAGTCGATCGACATGCTTCTCCACGTCCTCGACGCCCGGGCGAAGACCACGTTTCAGCACACGAACCACCGGAAGGACCTCGGATGACCGACCGCTTGGGACACAAGCAGACCGCGGCGATGTTCACGCTGATGGTGCTGGGCCGGGAGGTGCCCAACCCCGAACTGCAGGAACGAGTGGGGTTCACCCTGACCGGCAAGGACCGCACACAGCTGAACGACACCGGGTACGTCGCCAGCGAGAAGGTCGGCCGCACGTTCGTCCACCAGCTCACCGACAGTGGATGGGCGTGGTGTGAGGCGGAGATGCAGGAACAGACCCCGCCACCGCCGCGGCCGCAGAGCGTTCTCTGCTCGGCGCTGTACCTTGTCCTGAGCGGTCTCGGAGGTTTTCTGCGCCAGGAGAAGCTCCGCCCGGCCGACGTTTTCGGTGTCGAGGCCGAACCGGAGCCCGAAGACCTCGAAGGACGCATCCGGATCGCCTACCGCGAACTGGTCAAGGAACCGCGCGGCTGGATCGGGCTGGTCGACCTGCGGCTCAAGCTCGGCGCGCCCGCCGACGAGGTCGATGCCGTGCTGAAGGAGCTGAGTGGGGCCGGGAAGATCCACCTGGTGCCGGAGGACAACCGCAAGGCCCTCACCGCCGCCGACCACGAGGCGGCGATCCGCATCGGTGGTGAGGACAACCACCTGCTCTCGATCGAGGCGCCGTGATGGACGAACTGGCAGCGTTGGCGGCATTGAGGTTCGACTGGGCGGACACCCCCGACCACGTCTGGCGGGATTCGCCGTACCACGTCGACGGGCTGCACGCCGATGCCCTCACCGCACTCGACACGGGCATCCGTGACGCCGCGGCCAGCGACGGCCCGAGCCCGATCGGCCTGGTGCTGCGTGGGCTGAAGGGCGTCGGCAAGACCCACCTGCTGGGTTTGGTCCGCCGTCAGGTGCACCGCGCGCGTGGCTATTTCTTCCTCGCCGAGGTCACCGCCGCGGACGCGTTCTGGGACAACACGGCCGAGGCGTTACGCCGGGGACTGTCCCGGCCGGACGAGTCGGGCGAGTCCCAGCTGAAGAGCTTCCTGCTGCGCGTGTGCCTGCGGGCCCAGGTCGACGCCGAGGTCACGACGAGGCTCCGGCGGGGCCGCGGGGTGACCTCGGACGACGTCGAGGCGTTCGTCGACGGGGTAGCGCATCTCGACGAGACGGTCGCCTATGACTGCGGTGACACGGCCCGCGCGCTCGTGCTCCTCGCGAGCCGGGACCGGAGCGCCCGGTACATCGGCGAGGACTACCTCGACGGGGACGACGAGCTCACGTCCGACGCCAAGGACTGGGGCATCCGGCCGCGCCCGAAACCCACTCGCGTCCTCGTGCAGGAGATCACCCGGCTGCTCGCTTTGACCGGCCCGGTCGTGATCGCCGTGGACCAGCTCGACACTCTCGTCGCGCGGTCGGTGAAGCGGACGCAGCAGATCGGGGACAGCACGGAGGAAGACCTGCTCGTGGCGCAGATCGCCGACGGGCTCATGGGGCTGCGCGAAGTCACCCACAAGACCCTGACGGTGCTGGCCTGCCTGCCCAGCACGTGGGAGCAGATCAAGACGAAGGCGGCCGGCACCGTGCCCGATCGCTTCCGCGAGTCCGTGACGCTCGGCCGGATCACCGAGGCCCGGCTCGGCCGGGCCCTGGTGGAAAAGCGGCTCGGCGTGGCCTACCGGGCCATGGAGTTCACGCCGCCCCACCCGACCTGGCCGGTGGCGCTCGAAGCCTTCGACCGGCCTTGGGAGCAGTGGACCCCGCGGGTCCTGTTGCAACGCATCGTGGCTCACATCGACACATGCCTGCGCACCGGGCAGGTCACGGAGCTCACGTCCTTCGACGAACAGGCTCCGGTGCCGGTCGCGCCGTTGCGGACCGTGCTGGAAACAGACCAGTTCGCCGCGCTCGACACCGAGTTCGAGAAGCTGAAGGCGGAAGCCGATCCCGAGAAGCTGCGCAACGAGAAGACCGAAGACAAGGTCATGCCGAATTTGCTGTCGGCCGCGTTGCGCAGCTGGATCACCGAAGTCGGGGACGACAACCTGGAATGGGTATGCGAGCACCAGAACGGGCGCGGCGAACTGCACGCCTGGCTCACCCGGACGGTGGACGAGGCGTCGGATCTCCAGGAGCACTGGGGATTCCGGGCGATCGCCGCCCGCGACGCCCGGGCCGCGCTGAGCCGGTTCCGCAAGGCCCGGTCGGCGGCGGGGCAGCGGCCGGGCGCGGACAACCGGCACCTCGTCATCATCCGGGCGCTGAAGTGGTCGCAGGGCAAGAAGACCCGGGAGGAGGTCGGCGCCTTCGAGACCGCGGGTGGACGCACCAAGCCGTTGTCCGACCCGGATGTGCGTACGTTCTGGGCGCTCGACCGGATGCTCGAGACCGGTGGTCGCGAGCTGCACGAATGGCTCGTCGACCGGCGGCCGGCCAGCCGCTCGGAGCTGTTGTCGGCGGTGTTGCCGCCGCCGTCGAACGGGCAGCGCTCCGAGGTGAAGGCGCCGTCGTCGGGGCAGGCTGCCGAAGGGACGCATCCGCCGCCGGTGGTGGTTGAGCAGCGTGGGGGAGAAACGCACCCGCCGCCGGGGGAAGGGGAGATCACGCTCGGCACGGTCGTCGGGTCGGGAGAGCCGGTGCGGATCGGGCTTTCGGCGCTGCGCAAGCACGCGGCGATATTCGCCGGGTCCGGGTCGGGGAAGACCGTGCTGCTCAGGCGGATCGTGGAGGAGTGCGCTCTGCTGGGGGTGTCCGCGATCGTCCTGGACCCGAACAACGACCTCTCCCGCCTCGGGGACGCCTGGCCCGAGCCGCCGGCCGGGTGGGGGCCCGATGATGCCCAGCTGGCCAAGCGGTACCTGGCGGAGACGGACGTCGTCGTCTGGACGCCCGGGCGGGCGACCGGGCGGCCGCTCGCGTTCCAGCCCCTGCCGGACTTCGGCGGCGTTCTCGACGACGCCGACGAGTTCACGGCGGCCGTCGAGGTGGCGGTGGCGACGCTGGCGCCGCAGGCGCGGCTCACCGGGACCACGGTCAAGGCGAACATCGGCCTGGCGGTGTTGCGCCAGGCCGTGATCCATCACGCGCGGACCGGGTCGCGCAGCCTGCCGGACCTGATCGGGCTGCTGTCGGACCTGCCCGACGACGTCAGCAACCTCAACGACGCCAGGCGGATCGCGGCCGACCTGGCCGAGGTGCTGAAGGCGGCGATGGTCAACGACCCGCTGTTCGCCGGCGGTGGTGAGCCGGTGGACCCGGGTGTGCTGCTGACGCCGGCGCCGGGGCACCGGGCGCGGGTTTCGGTGATCAGTTTCGTCGGGCTGCCGGCGGAGGAGCAGCGGCAGAACTTCGTCAACCAGCTGCAGATGGAGCTGTTCGCCTGGATCAAACGCAACCCGGCGGGCGACCGGCCGCTGGGTGCGTTGTTCGTGATGGACGAGGCGCAGATGCTGGCGGCGTCGGGCACGCTGACGGCGAGCACGCGCAGCACGATCGTGCTCGCGTCCCAGGCGCGGAAGTACGGCTTGGGGCTGCTGTTCGCGACGCAGGCGCCGAAGGGGCTGCACAACCAGGTGGTCGGCAACGCGATGACGCAGTTCTTCGGCCGCCTCAACAGCCCGGCCCAGATCGCGGCGGCCAACGAGCTGGCCCGCGCGAAGGGCAGCCCGGTCGCGGACATCTCCAGGCTGGAGCGCGCGCAGTTCTACGTGGCGGGGGAGGCGTTCGGCTTCCGCCAGGTGGCGACCCCGCTGTGCCTGACCCACCACCCGGCGAGCCCGTTGCGCCTGGAGGAGGTGATCAGCCGGGCCAGGGAAGCCTGAACCTGTCGATCCGGGCGTCGCCCGTTCGACGCGTGGGTGAAGGAGGTTCTCTCGTGTCCCAGGTGATCTTGTACATGTCGATGTCCCTCGACGGCTTCATCGCCGGCCCGGACGACCGGGCCGGCCAGGAGCTCGGCCGCGGTGGCGGGCGGTTGTTCGACTGGCTGGACGACCGGCTGGGGGAGGGGGTGAACGGCCAGGTGTACCGCGAGGCCTTGGCCACCGGCGCGGTGATCTCGGGCCGCCGGACGTTCGAGCTGGCCGGTCGCTGGCAGGGCGACCACCACGACGGCGTCCCGATCCACGTCCTGACGCACCACGTGGACCCCGGCGACGAGCCGCCGGGAAGCGCCCGGTTCTACACGGATGTCGTCGCGTGCGTGACCGACGCGGTGCAGGCGGCCGGCGACCGGCCGGTCATGGTGCACGGCGCGGGTGCGGCGCAATCGTTGCTGCGCGCGGGTTTGCTCGACGAGCTGGAGATCCACTTGGTCCCGGTCCTGCTCGGCGGCGGCCGGCGGTTGTTCGCGGAGTCGGAGCGGGTCGAGCTGGACGTCGTTCGGCGACTGGACGGAAACGGCGTGACCCACCTCCGTTACGCAGTTTCCGGTTGAGCAGAGGGCTGAGCGTCGTCGCCGATTCGGTGCCGGCCTTCCGCGATGATCACGTCTGACTTGTGGTGAACGTTCTGCACCTCTCGCACGACTCGCTGCCAGTGCCGGATGGACGCCCCCGGCATGTCGGCTTCTCGGAGGATCTCGACCCGGTCCTGGCCGTTCAGCCAGATCAGGAACGAGCGATCCACCACGTTCAGCCGCCGGGCGCCGAAGTCGTAGTCGAGGACGATCGGACTGATCTCGAGGTGGTGCATCTGGAATTCGGCGATGTTCGGCAGTTCCTTGAGGAGGTCGCGAGTGCTCGGACCGGTCCCCAGGCCGAACAATTCGATGAAGTCGACGATCTCTGTGACCTGGAGGCCGCCTTCGAGCCGGGCGACATCGCTGGCGATCACGGTGTACAGCGTCCACTGGTAGATCTCGGCCAGGTCGGCGCTCGGTCCGGCGGAGAAGCTGTCGATGAAACTCGTAGACCTGCTGGACTGGTCGCGAACGATGTCCTGCATCAGCTTCTTCGCGAGTTCCAGGGACCCTACCTGACGGACCTTGCCCTCGGAGTCGCCGATGATTCCGGCGGCGACGCACGCTTGGTAGCAGACCTGCTGCACGACCCAGACGCTACCCAGGCAGTTCTCCAGGATGTGGTCGCGAAAGTGATCGTCGAACTTGAGACCGATCAGGTTTTCACCTTTCTCGATCACGTCCTCCAGTTCGGCTCTCGACCAGTGGTCGGCGTTGACCGTGCTCAGCGCCCTTGAGAAGGACTTCTGCACACTGCTCGGCAGATAGTGGAAGTCTTCCAAGATGATCAGGGAGGTGAACTTGATGGACTTGAGTGCCCGGATCATGTCGTTGATGTCTTCGGGATCGAGTTCCAGGGGTTCTGTGGTCCGCGTTCGCTCCTGGGAGCTCTCGAGTTCCCCGCCGGTCGACGTCGTCAGGCCGAACGCGGAGATCTTGAAGTTCAGGTCGATCTTCGCGTTGATCTTCGATTTCCCGGAAACGGTGGTCGAACTCGAGCGTTCGACGCGATACCCGACGGCCTTCAGGATCGCCGCGTTCAACTCCGACAGGCTGGCGATCTCGATGCAGGCCACCACGACGTGGGGCTTGTCGTTGATGTTCCACTTGCGCAGGCAGGTCTTGCCCTGCTTCGAGGAGCCGTGGATGACGATGTGGTGGTTCTGGTTCAACGCGAGGAAGAGTTTGTTGTCGACCTTGTCCCGCTCGACGTAGTTCTTCGGCAATTCGCGGGATATGCCGAAGACTTCATCGACGAATGTCAGCTTGAGACTGTCTTCGGGGAATCTCGGATAATTTCCGACGAACTTCCCGGAATCATCGATGAAGTTCACGGATCCACCCTGCCGACATCGATCGTTTCAGTGATGAAGCACGACAGTAGACTCCGCTGGCCCGGTCCCGGGGCGCGCCCCCGGGACCGAACGCGGTCGATGTCAGTCGGCGTCGGGGAAGTGGATGTCGGCGATGTGCACGTCGACGCCCTCGACGTCGAGGCCGAGGAACTGTTCCACCGCGTCGATCACGTCGGTGCGGATCTTCTCGGCCAGGGCCTTGACGGCGTGGCCGAAGTCGATCACCACGGAGATGGTGATCGTGGCGACGTCGCCGTCGACCGCTACCTCGACGTCGTCGCTGGTGAGTTCGTGGACGCCCTCGGCCTTGCGGGCCACCCGGTACACGATCGTCACCACGACGTCGTCGCCGATGGTGGTGGCGCCGCGGGTGCCGGCGGCGGGGCGGGCGGCGGCCGCGACGACTCGCTCCGCCTCGTCGACGACCTCGACCGCCGCGACGGGTTCGACCACCACGGCCTCGGCCTCGACCGGCGTCGCGACTCGGTCGGTTTCCTCTTCGGGCACCTCGACGACAGAGTCGGCCGCGTCCTCGGATTCGGTCGTGTCTTCGTCCGCGGCCGCCTCGTCGGACTCCTCGATGACGGCCTCGTCGTCGAGATCGCCGGTCGCCTCGTCGGTTTCGGCCTCGGCGTCCTCGGTCACGACGTCCGTCGCGGTGTCCTCGGTGTCCTCGGTGTCCTCGATGTCTTCGACGGGCTCGGTGGTCTTGGCCGTGTCGGCCTCGATCCCTTCGGTGGCAACGACTTCGGGGGTGGTGTCGGCCGGGGGGTACCCGCCGGTGGCGGGGGTGCCGGAGTTGGGACGGCCGAAGATGCTGTTGATGACGTCGGACATGGGTTCCCCTTTTCGGGAGCGACGACTTCGGGTGGGGACGAGCAAGACGGCGCCACTATAGGGCATGACCGTGACCCCGATCACGTACCCCACCGTCGGGTTTCCCTTGTGTCCCAAAGATGTCCACATTTCGCGCGACGTCACTCGCGGTGGTCGGGCGGTGACGCGGCCCCGGCTCGGAAGCCGGGGCCGCTCCCGCTCACCTCACCCGTGGCGGAAGCACAGCGTCCCCCACTGGAAGCCCGCGCCGATGGACGAGACCACGTACGTGTCGCCCCGGCGGACCGCGCCCTGGCCGAACGCCGCGTGCAGCGCCGTGAACACGCCGGCCGAACCGGTGTTGCCCAGGCGGTCCACCGTGATCGGCGCCCGAGAGCGTGACACGCCCAGCTTGTCCAGCGCCGCCGTGATGATGTTCGAGTTCGCCTGGTGCAGGAAGAAGTGCGTGATCTCCTCCACCGACAGCCCGGCCTCGTCCACCGCCCGCAGGATGCTGTCCGGCAGGCAGCGGGTCGCCGTGTTCCAGACCGCGCGGCCGTCCATCTTCAGGTAGTGGTCCGACGCCGACGCGGCGGCCGGCGGGAGGCGCGAACCGCCCGCCGGGATCTCCACGTCGTACGACAGCTCCGTGCCGAAGTCCCAGCCCAGGAGCCCGGCACCCGGCGAAGACGCGCGGGTCAGGACCGCCGCGCCCGCCGCGTCTCCGAAGAACACGCGCGTCGTGCGGTCGGCCGGGTCGGTGACGCGGGACGCGCAGTCCGCCGCGATGACCAGCACCGTCGAAGCCGCCGACGTCTGCAGCAGGTGCGCCGCCAGGAACAGCGCCTGGACGCCGTTCGCGCACGCCGCCTGCGTGATGTCCAGCGTCAGCGCGCGGTCCGCGCCCAGCAGCTCCTTCACGATCAACGCCGTCGAGGGGAGGGGCTGGTCGTAGGTGTAGGTCCCGACGATGATCGCGTCGACGTCGCGGGCGGTGATGCCCGCCGCGGCCAGCGCGGAGTGGGCCGCCGCCACGCACATGTCCGACGTCGCGCGGTCCGGCGCGAGCCGGCGGCGGACGCGGATGCCCGTGCGGCTGATGATCCACTCGTCCGACGTGTCCAGCGTCGCGGCCAGCTCGGCGTTCGTGACGACGTCCGGCGGCAGGTGGACGCCGGTGCCGGTGATCGTGACCGGGACGGCCAGCGCGCTCACACCGCACCGCCCGCGTAAACGCTGCGCGCCGGGCTGAGCTGCTGGGAAAGGTCCGTGTAGAACCGGCCCGACTCGCACGGGCGGCCGAGCAGGATGCGGCGGGACGCCTCGGCGCACAGTGCGCCACCCAGCGCGACGCCGGACGCCAGCTGCGGCCAGCTGCTCAGCGTGCGCCTGAGCTCGTTGAACGACGCGGCCAGCTCGGGGCTGATCCGGTCGGCGTCCACCATCGCCAGGATGAGGTCGACCTTCTCCTGGTAGCCGAGGTTCGCCAGGTCCACGGACTTCACGTCGCCGAGCAAGCCGTGCAGCAGCGCCCGGTCGGGCTCCCGGTCGAACCGCTCGACGTCGAGCATGCCGCGGTCGTTGCAGTCCATCACCACCGGGATGCCGAGATCACGCGCGTACTCGCGGGCCGCGATCTTCACCCACGGCGTGTCGCATTCCTCGACGAGCAGGTCGATCCCGCCGGCGAAGAAGTCCTCGATCGTGTCCGCGGTCAGCCCGTCGCGCTCGATCTCGATGTCGAGGTAGGGGTCGATCTCGAACATCTGCCGCGCGGACAGCACGGCCTTGTTCACGCCGAGGTGGTGCACGCCGGCGCGCAGCCGGTTCAGGTTGGACAGCCCGAAGTCGTCGAAGTCGGCCAGCCGGTACGCGCCGCCGATGCCTTCCAGCGCGAACGTCAGCGCCGCGCTGTTGCCGACCGAGAGGCCGATGATCCCGATCCGCTTGCCGAAGAGGTCACGCTGTTCCGGCCGTTCGATCCGGCCGCGGTTGCGGTCGGTGCGGACGAGCCGGAACTCCTCGCGCGGCAGCACGTGCACCAGCCGCCCCGACCACGGGTACCACACCCAGGTGCCGTACTCCCACGCCGCGACGCCGGTCAGCTGCTCGCGCTTCTTGCGGTCGATCTCGGCGTCGTCCCGGCACGCCGGTTCGCGGCTGCGGACCAGTTCGGTGAGCTGCTCGTCGAGCGTGTCGTGGACCTCGCGGACCTCGCCGGAGGCCAGCAGCCGGGTGAGCGCGTCGTGGTCGGCCGCGGTGAACAGCACCGGCTGCCAGACGTCGCGGTCGGGCGTGGCGGCTTCGGTCAGCGTGAGCGGCGCCGCGCGTGGCGCCCGCGGTGCGGGGAGCAGCGGCGACGGGCCGCTCGCGGCGATCAGCGGGAACTCGTCCCGCAGCCGCGTCACGAGGTCGTGCTGCCGGCCCGCGCCGTCGAGCACGCGGTGGAACATGATCACGACGTCCTCGTTGTAGTGCGGGACGTAGCGGCGGGTGCCGGGCACCGGCCGGAAGCCGAACCGTTCGTGGAACCGGTCCTGGCCGTCCTTCGTGCCGGACGTGCCGATCATCGCCCGCGCGCCCAGGTGGTGGGCCGCGCCGATCGCCAGCGCGTTGAGGTACTGCCCGAGCCCGAGCTTGCGGGCCCGGTGCTCGACGACGAGCCGGCTGTGCTCGAACATCTCGGACACGGGAATGCCTTCGGCCGCCAGGAGTTCCTCGTAGCTCGCGTCGCCGAGGTAGGCCCGGGACTGGAACCGCTCGCCGGAGTCCGGTGTGGACAGCCGGATGTAGCCCAGTGGCTCACCGCCGGGGCTGCGGCGGGCGATGAAGTGCCACGCGCCGAAGTCGAGATCCTGGTCGTCGGCGTGGGAGCCGTCCGAGCGGAGGAACGCGGGGCGGCGGCCGTGGTCGAACAGGATCCGGGCGCGCAGCTCGCGGACCGCGTCGATCAGGGTGTGGTCGCCGGCGCCCGGCTGCGGCCCGCGGAAGGCGGTGACGTGCCAGTCCGGCGAGCCGGGCTGCGGGGACCACGATTCGCGGGGGCCGGGGTGGTTCAGGTCGGTCAAGTTCCGTCTTTTCTCAAGGAGTTCCGGGGGACCTGTCCGGCCGCGGCGAGCGTGGTCCGGACCAGGGCAGGCGGGACACTAGCAGCGGGCGGACGGCCCGGCCCGGCGGTGCGCCGCGGCGATATTCCCGCTCGGCCCAGCCGGGAAATCCTTTACTCGTAAGAGAATTGACGGTGTGTCACACATGAAGACCACGAACGATGAAGATCGACCGGCGGCATCACTCGATGGAGTGGCGGTGTCTCTCGCAGGGCGACGGAGAGAGGATCAAGCCGGCCACGCTCCACAGAGGATTGTGGTCGGCTTCACAAGCGCGTCTTCCCCCCCGCGGGGGAGCGTCAGCGGTGCTCGAACAGTCCAAAAGGGACACTCGACGCGAGCGCCCGGTACCCGGCCGGGTCGAGGTGCAGGTGGTCGCCGACGTCGTAGGCGGGCCGCAGCTGCCCGGGCACCGCCGGATCGCGGGCCACGCGGTCGAAGTCGGGCACCGCGACGAAGTGGCCACGGATCCACGTGTTGACCCGCCGCCGAGCCGCTTCGCGCTCGGGGGTGTCGTAGGGGAGTCGCCGATCACCGCGCGCGGAGACGTGGGCGGTCTGCCGCAGCGAAGCGTTGAAGGGCGCTTCACACCGAGAACTCCGGCGCCAGTACGCGATCGAACCCGACCTCCCGGCGAGGCCCGGACAGCGTGCAGTGCAACGTCGCGACGATCTGCTCGCTCGACGTGCCGACGCGCAGTTCGACGTCGCCCGGCTCGACCAGGCGGTGACCCGCGCGGCCGGTGTAGGACGTCAGGTCCGCGTGCAGGCCGATGTCCAGGACCTTCGCCTCACCGGGCTCGAGGTCGACCCGGCGCGCGGCGATCAGCTGACGTTCCGGGCGGGCCACCTCGGCGACCGGGTCGTGCAGGTACACCTGGACGACTTCGGACGTCGGCCGGTCGTGGTCGTTGCGCAGGGTCACGCGGACCCGGCAGGTGCCGTCGGTCGGCCACAGCGACCCCGTCGCGCTGACGTCCTGCCAGGTCGCCGGCGCGTAGGAAAGCCCGTGCCCGAAGGGGTACAGCGGTGTCGGGTCGACCGTGCTGACCTCGCTGCGCCGGCCCAGCGGCGCCGCCAGGTACGTCGACGGCTGGTTGGCCCCGGCCGCCGGGAAGCCGACCGGCAGCCGGCCGGAGGGGTTGATCCGTCCATTGAGGACACTCGCGAGCGCGGGCGCGCCCTCTTCGCCGGGGTAGAAGCCGCAGACGATCGCGGCCAGCCGGTCCGCCTGCCGCGACAGCTCGTACGGCCGCCCGGACAGCAGGATGAGGATCACCGGCTTGCCCGTCGCGAGCAGGGCTTCGAGGAGTTCCTCCTGCCGGCCGGGCAGCCGCAGGTCGGGCGCGTCGCAGCCTTCGCCGGACGTCCCGCCGCCGAACAACCCGGCCCGGTCGCCCAGCACGGCGACGCAGACGTCCGCGGCCGCCACGGCCGAGACGGCCTCGGCGATCCCGTCGTCGTCCCCGCCGACCACCGGGCAGCCCAGCGCGTAGGTGACGTCGTGGTCGCCGCGCAGGGCCTCGACGACCGTCGGTACCTCGACGCCGAACGGGACGTCGGGGTGGTGGACGCCCACGTGCAGCGGGAACGAGTAGCAGCCCATCATCGCGCCGGCCGCGTCCGCGCGCGGGCCGACGACGGCGACCTGCCGGCCGGGGGCCAGGGGGAGCGTGCCGTCGTTGCGCAGCAGCACGATCGAGCGTTCGGCCACTTCACGGGCCAGGTCCCGGGACTCCGCGTCGTCGAGGTCGATCTCTTCCGGCACCTCCGGCGCCCAGTCCGCGTCGAGCAGGCCCAGCTCGCACTTCTGCCGCAGCACGCGTTCGAGGGCCCGGTCGACGACGGCGGCATCGACCGAGCCCTCTTCCACCGCGGCGAGCAGCGGCTCGCCGTAGCAGTCCATCGTCGGCAGTTCGACGTCGATGCCCGCGGCCAGCGCCTGACCGGCGGCGTCACCGCGACCGCTCGCGACGCCGTGCAGCCGGTGCAGGAACGCCACGGAGAAGTAGTCGGCGACGACGGTGCCGGTGAACCCGTAGGTGCCGCGCAGCAGGTCCGTCAGCAACGTCGCGTCGGCCGCGGCCGGGACACCGTCGATGTCGTTGTAGGCGTTCATCACCGAGCGCGCGCCCGCGCGCAGGGCCAGCTCGAACGGCGGGAGCAGGACGTCCGCGATCTCGCGCGGGCCCGCCGACATCGGCGCGAGGTTGCGGCCCGCGCGTGATGCCGAGTAGCCGACGAAGTGCTTCAGCGTGGCGATGACGCCCGCCGACTCCAGGCCGGCGACGTAGGCGGCGCCGATGGTGCCGACCAGGTACGGGTCCTCGCCGATGGTCTCCTCGACGCGGCCCCAGCGCAGGTCGCGGGCGACGTCGAGGACCGGCGCGAGCCCCTGGTGCACGCCCAGGCGGCGCATGGTGATCCCGATCCGTTCGCCCATGCGGCGCACCAGGTCCGGGTCGAAGCTCGCGCCCCAGGACAGCGGCGCCGGGTAGACCGTGGCCTGCCACGCCGCGAGCCCGGTCAGGCACTCCTCGTGCACCACGGCGGGAATCCCGAACCGGCTGCTCGTGGTGATCTGCCGCTGGGTGCGCGCGAGGCTGCGGGCGCCGATCGCCGGGTCGACCGGGCGGGTGCCGAACGCCCTGGTCAGCTGGCCGATGCCGTGCCGGGCCAGGTCGTCGAGGTCGATCTCGGCGTCGACGAAGTCGTGCTGGTGCGGGGCCATCTCGCCGGCGGCGTCGATACCGACCCAGACGCCGTAGAGCTGGCCGAGCTTTTCGCGCGGGGTCATCCGCGCCATCAGCGCGCGGACGCGCTCGGCCGGGTCGGCGGCGGGGTCACGCCACGGCTCCGAAGAACCGGTGGCCTCGGTGGCCTCGGTGGCCTCGGTGGCCTCGGTGGGCTGCGTGGTCAAGGCTGTCCGCCCTTCGTAGGGGAGAAGATCAGGGGAGGGCGCGGGTCGAGCGCCGCACCACCAGGCCGGTGTCCAGGGTGAGGTGGGTGCGCTCGACGGCGTCGCCGTTGATCAGCGCGATGAGCATGCTGATCGCGCGGTGGCCCATCTCGCGGATCGGCTGGTCCACTGTGGTCAGTGGCGGGCTGCAGAGCGCCGACTCGGGCACGTTGTCGAAGCCCACCACGGAAAGGTCTTCGGGCACCGAGAGACCCAGCTCCCGGGCGGCGCCGACGGTCGCGATGGCCGAGATGTCGTTCGCGGCGAACACCGCGGTCGGCCGGTCGGGCCCGGTCAGCAGCTCGTGCGCCGAGGCCGCGGAGATCTCCGGGTCGTAGGCGCCGTCCCGGATCAGCGCCTCGTCCACCGCGACGCCCGCCGCCGTCAGAGCGCGCAGATAGCCGGTCTTGCGCAGCTCGGCGGACTGCAGGTCGGGCCGGCCGGCGAGGAAGCCGATCCGGCGGTGGCCCAGCTCGAGGAGGTGCTCGGTGGCCAGTTGCGCGCCGCGGAGGTTGTCCGAGTCGATGGTGGGCAGGTGCGACGGCCCGGTGTGCGGGTCGACCGCGACCACCGGCGTGCCGGGCACGGCCTCCAGCGAGACGGCCGGCGTGACCAGCACGGCGCCGTCGACGAGGGTGCCGCTCAGCCGGGAGAGGTAGCGCTTCTCCCAGCCTTTCGGGTCGCCGGTGCGCCCGCCCGCGGAGTAGACGACGAGCTCGAAGCCGCTGCCGCGGATCGCGTCCGCGGCCCCCTTGAGCAGCTCGGTCGAGAACGGTTCCAGGTCGGCGACCAGGATGCCGATCACGTTGGTCCGGTGGTTGCGCAGGCTCTGCGCGACGAGGCTCGCTTCGTAGCCGAGCTCTTCGATCACCGCCCGGACCTTCGCGAGCGTCGCGGCGGAGACGCCGTAGCGGTCGTTGATGACTTTGGAAACCGTGGCCACCGAGACGCCGGCGTGGGCCGCGACGTCACGGATGGTCACCCTGGAGCTGGGCTGCATCGCCTCAGACTAGCCATGTAAAACGTTATCGACAACGATTGACATCCGTTTTTCGCTGGCGCAGACTCTTCGCCAACCCGGGCGTTGTCACGCCCCGTCCAACTCGGCCGAAGTCGTCAGGAGTGGACCAGAGATGTTTGTGAAACGCAGAATCCCCGCAGTCGCCGCGCTCGCGGCCGTCGTGCCGCTCGCCCTCGCGGCGTGCAGCGGGGGGAGCGACACGGCCGCGCAGCCGAGCGGCCCGGTCACCCTCACGTGGTGGCACAACGGCACCACCGACCCGATCAAGTCGATCTGGGAGAAGGTGGTCACCGACTACCACCAGGCACACCCGGACGTCACCATCAAGGCCCAGCCGTTGCAGAACGAGGACTTCCCCACCAAGGTGCCCCTCGCCCTGCAGGGGGCCGAGCCACCGGACGTCTACCAGTCCTGGGGTGCCGGCGACCTGGCTTCGCAGATCACCTCGGGCAAGGTCGCCGACATCACCGACGCCACGAAGTCGTGGATCTCCGCGACCACCGGCAAGTTCGGCGAAAACTGGCAGGTCGACGGCAAGCAGTACGGCGTGCCGTTCGAGCAGCACTTCGTCGGTTTCTGGTACCGCAAGGACCTGTTCTCCGACGCCGGGATCACCGAGCCGCCGAAGACCATCGACGACCTGAACACCGCCGTCACCAAGCTCAAGGCCAAGGGCGTCGCGCCGATTTCGGTCGGTGGCAAGGACCGCTGGCCGGATGCCTTCTACTTCAACTACTTCGCCGTCCGCGAATGCTCGGTCGACGTGCTCAAGCAGTCGGTGAAGGCGATCAAGCTCGAGGACCCGTGCTGGACGAAGGCGGGGCAGGACCTGAAGAACTTCCTGGCCACGCAGCCGTTCCAGACCGGGTTCGCCGGCACCGCCGCCCAGCAGGGCGCGGGCAGCTCGGCCGGCCTGGTCGCCAACGGCAAGGCGGCGATGGAGCTGCAGGGCGACTGGGAGCCCGGCACGATGTCGGCGCTGACCGAGGACAAGCAGCTGGACTCCAAGGTCGGCTGGTTCCCGTTCCCGTCCGTGGCCGGCGGCGCGGGCGACCCCGCGGCCGTGCTCGGCGGCGGTGACGGTTTCGCCTGCACCACCCGCGCGTCGAAGGCGTGCGCGGACTTCCTGCAGTACCTGGGCAGCGAGCCGGTGCAGACGCAGCTCGCCGCGCAGGGCGCCGGCTTGCCGGTCAACACCGTTGCCGCCAAGGCGCTGAAGACCGACACCCTGAAGGCCGTCTACGACTACGGCACGAAGTCGCCGTACCTGCAGATGTACTTCGACCGGGCGTTCCCGACGGCGGTCGGCGCCGCGCTGAACGACGCGGTGGCCAACATGTTCGCCGGCCAGGGCACTCCCGAGGGCATCGTCACGGCCGTCAACCAGGCCGCGGCGGGCAACAAGTGACCACGACCACCAGTCCGGTGCGGGCGGCGCGACCGCCCGCACCGGCGGTGCCGCCCCGGAAGCGGCGCTCGAGCCTGCGCAAGCGGCTCGAGCTGGCGTTGCTGCTCGGCCCGGCGCTGCTGCTGTTCGCCGGGTTCGTCCTGGTACCGATCGGGATCGCCGCGTTCTACAGCCTGTTCAACTGGAACGGCTTCGGCGCGCTCGACGACTTCGTGGGCTTCGACAACTACGTCGACGCCTTCGGCGGCGACGTGTTCCAGAGCGCGATCGTGCACAACCTGATCATCGCCGGGCTGTCGATCGTGGTGCAGTTGCCGCTGTCGATCGGCCTGGCGCTGCTGCTCAACCGGAAGCTGCGCGGCCGGGCGGTGCTGCGGTCCCTGGTGTTCGCGCCGTACGTCCTGTCCGAGGCGATCACCGCGGTGATCTGGGTGCTCATGCTGCAGCCGAGCGGGTTCGCCGACCAGGTGCTCCAAGGCGCCGGGCTCGGCGGCCTGGTCCGGCAGTGGCTGGCCGACCCGGGCATCGTGCTCTACACGCTGTTCGCGGTGATCACCTGGAAGTTCATCGGCTTCGGCATCATCCTGCTGCTGGCCGGGCTGCAGGGGGTGCCGGCCGAGCTGCGCGAGGCCGCCGCGCTCGACGGCGCGTCGGCGTGGCAGACCACCCGCCACGTCGTGCTGCCGCTGCTCGGGCCGACCATCCGGATCTGGATCTTCCTGTCGGTGATCGGCTCGCTGCAGCTGTTCGACATCGTGTGGATCATGACGCTCGGCGGGCCCGCGAACGCGTCGACGACGATGGCGACCTACCTGGTCGACCACGGCTTCAAGCGCTACGAGTTCGGGTTCGGCTCCGCCGTCGCGGTGATCCTCTTCGTCATCTGCTTCGTGTTCGCGCTGCTGTACCAGCGGTTCGCGCTGCGCCGGGATACCCAGGGCGCCCTGACCAGGATGGTGGGCTGATGCGCTCGCGCCGGTTCGGCCTGTCGATGGGGTATCTCGCGGCGATCGTCGTGGTCGGCGTGACGCTCGTGCCGCTGCTTTTCGTGGTGCTCGGCGGGTTCCGCAGCAACGCGCAGATCAACTCCGACCCGGCGGGGCTGCCCGGCCCGTGGATCACCCAGAACTATGCCTCGGTCCTCGGCTCGAGCGCGTTCTGGACGTTCCTCGGCAACAGCGCGCTGATCGCGGTGATCGCGACCGCCGTGGCCGTCGGCCTGGGCTCGATGGCCGGGTTCGCGCTGTCGCGGTACCACTTCAAGGGCCGTGAAGCGCTGTACACGCTGTTCACGCTCGGCCTGCTGTTCCCGCTCACCGTCGCGACGCTGCCGCTGTACCTGTGGCTGCGCCAGCTCGGGATGCTGGAGAGCTTCTGGGGCGTCGCGATCCCCGAGGCGGCGTTCTCGCTGCCCGTGACGATCGTGATCCTCCGCCCGTTCATGCACGCCATCCCCGGCGAGCTGGAGGACGCCGCGGTGCTCGACGGCGCGAGCCGGCTCGGGTTCTTCTGGCGGATCCTGCTGCCGCTCTCGGCGCCCGCGCTGACGACGGTCGGCGTGCTCGCCTTCGTCACCAGCTGGAACGCCTACCTGCTGCCCCTGCTCGTGTTCAACGACTCCGCGCACTTCACGCTCCCGCTCGGCGTCGCCACGTTCCAGTCCCAGTACTCCCAGGACACCGCCCGGGTGCTCGCGTTCACCGCGTTGTCGATGATCCCCGCGCTCGCGTTCTTCGTGCTCGCCGAACGACGCATCGTCGGCGGGCTCACCGGATCCGTGAAGGGCTGACTCAGGAGGTCTCCCGTGACGTCCGAGGTACACCGCCGTGCCTTCCTCCAGCTGCTGGCCGTGGCCGGCGCCGGAACCGCCGCGTTGCCGGGAACGGCCGAAGCCGGCACGGGCTTTCCGCTGGTGGCGCGCGGGAAAGCCGCGACCATCGTGGTGAGCGCCGGGGATCGGCCGGGGGTGCGACGCGTCGCCGGCGACCTCGCGGCCGACGTCGAGCGCGTCACGGGTGTGCGGCCCGCCGTCTCGATCGACGTCGTCCCCGCGCACGGGCCGGTGGTGCTGGTCGGCACCCTCGGCCACAGCCCGCTCGTTGACGACCTGGTTCGCGCGGGCCGCCTCGACGTCACCGGGATCGCGGGCGAGTGGGAGACGTCGCTGAGCCAGGTCGTCGACGGGACGCTGGTGCTCACCGGCAGCGACCAGCGCGGCGTGATCTACGGCGTCTACGAGATCTCGCGGCGCATCGGCGTCTCGCCGTGGTACTGGTGGGCCGACGTCCCGCCTCGGCGCAGCGCGGAGCTGCACCTGCCGGGGGAGCGGTTCAGCCTGGGCACGCCCCGCGTCAAGTACCGCGGGTTCTTCATCAACGACGAGAACCCGGTGCTCGGCACCTGGGCACCGGCGTACTTCGGGCCGGGCAAGGCGCCGGGCTACCCGGGCGGCTTCACCCACGAGTTCTTCGCGAAGGTCTTCGAGACCATGCTGCGGCTGCGGGCCAACTACCTGTGGCCGGCGGTGTGGGGCCGCGCGTTCGCCGAGGACGACCCGCTCAACCACGCGACGGCCAAGGAGTACGGCGTCGTCATGGGCACCTCGCACGAGGCGCCGATGATGCGCGGGATCGAGGAGTGGAACCGGCACGCGGTCCCCGCGGTCCGCGACGCGGCGGGGACCGTCGTCACGCCCGGCCACGACCCGTACGGCGGCACGGGGAGTGGAGCTTCCGTCGCAACGGCGAAGCGATCAAGGCCTACTGGGCCGACGGGATCCGCCGGATGGCCCGCGAGGACTTCGAAGGCGTCGTCACGCTCGGCATGCGCGGCAACGGCGACGTCGGCCTGCCCGACGGCGACGGCATCGAGCTGATGCGCGAGATCCTGGCCACCGAACGGGAAATCCTCGCGCGGGAGCTGAACACGGACGTCCCGCAGGTGTGGACGCTCTACAAGGAGGTCCAGCGCTACTGGGCGCAGGGCCTGCGGCCGGCCGACGACGTCATCGTCGTGTTCACCGACGACAACTGGGGCAACATCCGCAAGCACCCGGACCTTTCCTTGCCGCCGCGGCCCGGCGGGTACGGGCTCTACTACCACTTCGACTACGTCGGCGGCGGCCGCAACTACAAGTGGGTCGACACCAGCCTCATCGCGAACACCTGGGAGCAGCTGAACCAGGCCGTCTCCTACGGCAACGACCGGCTGTGGGTCGTCAATGTCGGTGACCTGAAGGGCAACGAGCTGCCGCTGCAGTTCTTCCTCGACTACGCCTGGAATCCCTCGGCCCTGCCCGCGTCGCAACTGTCCACATGGGAACGGGACTTCGCGGCGACGAACTTCGGGGCCGCGCCGGCGTCGGACATCGCGTCGGTGCTGCACGACTACGGGCGGCTGCAGTCCCGCCGGAAGCCGGAGCTGCTG
The DNA here is from genome assembly GCF_046548675.1 of Amycolatopsis sp. cmx-8-4. Lineage (NCBI taxonomy): Bacteria > Bacillati > Actinomycetota > Actinomycetes > Pseudonocardiales > Pseudonocardiaceae > Amycolatopsis > Amycolatopsis sp. cmx-8-4. Next base: position 197,514 of record NZ_JAEBDZ010000007.1, on the reverse strand, counting down.
AACCGGAAGATCACGCTCCAGCCGGACGGCACGATCGCGTACGACGACCAGGCGACGCCGTTCAGCCTGGTGAACTACCGCGAGCTGGACACGGTCACCGACGAGTGGCAGGCGCTGGCCGCGCGTGCGTCGAAGATCTCTTCGCGACTGCCCGCGGTCTACCGGGACGCCTACTACGAGCTGGTGCTGTACGAGGTCGAGGCGACGGCGAACCTGTACGCGTTGCGGCGCGCCGAGTTCACGAACCTGCTGTACACGGCGCAAGGACGTGCGTCGGCGAACGGGCTCGCCGCCGTCACCGAGGCCCGGTTCGCCGACGACCTCGCGCTGGCGGCGAAGTACAACACGGGCATCGCCGGCGGCAAGTGGAACGGATTCCAGACCCAGCCGCACATCGACTACGGCGACGTCGCGCGCTACGGCCCGAACGCGCCGTGGCAGCAGCCGGAGAAGGACAACGTCGCGCTGCCGGACGTCATCTTCCCGGCGGTGCAACGGGTAGCTCTCGCGTCGGGTGCCGAAATGGGAGTCGCCGTCGACGGGTCCGACCAGTGGTGGCCCGCGGCGCCGGGACGTCCGGTGCTGCCGGAGTTCAGCCCGTTCCAGAGCACGCCGGCGCAGTACGTGGACGTGTTCAACCGGGGGCGGACGCCGTTCCGCTGCACCGTCACGGCCGGGGCGCCGTGGGTACGCATCGAGCCGCGCGGCGGCCGGGTGGACGAGGAGCTGCGGATGACGGTGCGGATCGACTGGGCCCGGGCGCCGAAGGGCACCACGACGGTACCGATCACGGTGTCGGGCGCGGGTCGCTCGGTCGTCGTGGACGCGATGGTCCTCAACCGTTCGCTTCCGGTGACGTGGCGGCACGGGTTCGTCGAGGCCGGGGGACACGTCTCGATGGAGGCCGACCACGGCGACGCCGTGCCCGCGGCGGGTGTGTCGTGGCGGCGGGTCCCGGACCTCGGCCGCACGGGCGCCGGGATGACGCCGTTCCCGGTGACGGCGCCGAGCCGGGCGGCGGGCGCGGGCCCGCGGCTGGAGTACCGGATGACGCTGTTCACGACCGGGCCGGTGACGGTCTGGGCGTACCTTTCGCCGCGCAACAACGTGCTGCAGGGTGCCGGGCTGCGGTACGCGGTCTCACTGGACGACGCGGCCCCGCAGGTCGTCAACATCACGAAGGCGTCCGGCGCGGACGACACGACCATGAACCGGCAGTGGGAACGGACGACGTCGGACAACGTGAACCTGACCTCGACGCGGCACGTCGTCGCCGCGCCGGGCCCGCACGTGCTGAAGGTCTGGATGATCGACCCGGCGGTGGTGGTGCAGAAGCTGGTGGTCGACACGGGCGGGCTGCGGCCGAGCTACCTCGGGCCGCCGGAGAGCACGAGGCTGGGAAGGTGACCGGCCGCTGCGCCCGGTCGCGGCGCGCGGTCCGGAGGGCGTCCGCCGTGACCGGCCGTGCTGCCGGGCGGCGCCGGCCCGGCTACCTGGGTGCGGGGATCACGTGCTCCGCCGGGGCCGCTGTGCTGTGGCGGACCACCAGGCTCGTCGCCAGCTCCAGCCGCCTGGCCTCCGGGGCCATGCCGCGGGCCAGCGCGATGGCCAGCCGGGCGCCCGCGGCGGCCATCTCCTGCAGCGGCTGGCGGATCGTCGTCAGCTCCGGCGTCAGCCAGCGGGCGACCGGCAGGTCGTCGAAGCCGACCACGCTCAGGTCGCCGGGGATCTTCAGGCCCGCGTCGCGGGCCGCCTCGTACACGCCCAGGGCCTGCAGGTCGCTGCCGGCGAAGACCGCCGTCGGGCGGTCGGGGAGGGTGAGCAGTGATGCCAGCTCGCGGTAGCCCGACCGGACGTGGAAGTCGCCCCGGCGGACCAGGGCCGGGTCGAACGCCAGGCCCGCCGTCTCCAGCGCCGTGCGGTAACCGTCGATCCGGGCGCGGCTGCACAGCACGCCGTCCGGGCCGCCGATCATCGCGATCCGGCGGTGGCCCAGCTCCACCAGGTGCCGGGTCGCGGTCAGCCCGCCCTGCCAGTTCGTCGCCCCGATCGAGGGCGTCTCCGGGCCGGGCGCGCCGGCGGGGTCGACGATCACCAGCGGGATGTCCCGCGCGCGCAGCTTCGCCAGCTGCCCGCTCGTGAAGTCGGAACACACCGAAACGATGCCGACCGGCCGCCGGGCGAGCACGCTTTCCAGCCAGCTCTGCCCCGGCGTGTGCCGTCCCGATGATTCCGCCAGCACGACCGCCATTCCGTTTTCGCGGGCGACGTACTCGACCCCGCGGATGATTTCGAGCGCCCACGTGCTTTCGAGTTCGTGGAACATCAGTTCCAGCAGCCGGGAACGGCGGGAACGCTCGTCGGCGCGCCGCCGGTAACCGTATTTCCCGATGACGGCTTCGACGCGGGCGCGCGTGCTTTCGGCGACGTCCGGTCGCCCGTTCAGCACCTTCGAAACGGTCGGCACGGAAACGCCGGTCTCGGCGGCGATCCGGGCGATGGTGACCCGCGACGTTGCGGGTTCGAGATCGTCGGATTTCACTGGCATGAAGGGGATTCTAGGTCATCCGGCGCGGAATGGACACGCCCGAAACTTTCGAGCATTGCTCCGAAAGGTACCTTGACCGCCGTCGACGGCGGCTCCTATCGTCGGAAACTCCCTATTTCCCCGAGGAGTCACGAGATGGTGCCCGCAATTCCGGTCGAACGCGTCCTGGTCGCGGTGGTGGCGTTCGCGCCGTCCTCACCCGGAATTCGACAACGTGACGCCGGAGAACGAGATGAATAAGGCCCGACCTGAAGCCGACCTACACGCGTATCAACCCGTGACCGCGGCCGCGCGCAGGCCCCGGAAAACGAGCGCGGCCAGGATGCGGGGGACGGCGGCGACGGTCGACGCGTAGCCGCCGTCGTGCATGAGGATGATCCCGCCCGGCTCGACCGCGGCTGCGGCGTCGACGATCTCGCCGGTCGAAACCCCGGCCCAGTCGCGGGTGTCGACCGTCCACAGGACGTCGGTGAGTCCGTGTCCGGCGATCGTGGCCGCCACCGAAGCGTCCGTGTCGCCGTACGGCGGACGGAACAGCACGGGCCGGGTGCCGGTGATCCCGGCCAGGAGGTCCTGCGTTCGCGCCACCTCGAGCTCCCGGTCCCCGGGCGAGAGCGACGGCAGCCGCGGGTGCGTCCAGCTGTGGTTGCCGATGGTGTGCCCGGCCGCGGCGATCGCCCGGACCAGGTCCGGGCGGGCCGCGGCGCAGGAGCCCTGGAGGAAGAACGTCGCCGGCGCGTCGCCCAGAGCGGCGAGCAGTGCCGGCGTCGTCGCCGGGTGGGGGCCGTCGTCGAAGGTCAGGGCGACCGTGTCCATCCGTCCACGGTCCACCCCGCCCGCGACGACCGGCAAGGAGTTTCGGCGGGCTTTCTAGCGCGCCATGGCGGCGAGGCGCTTGGCCGTCGGCCAGCGGACCTGCCAGGCCCAGCCGAGCTTCTCGAACGCCCAGATCACCCGGGCGGAGATGTCGATCTGGCCGCGCTGCACGCCGTGGCGGGCCGAGGTCGGGTCCGCGTGGTGGGAGTTGTGCCAGGACTCGCCCATCGACAGGATCGCCAGCGGCCAGAAGTTCGCCGAGCGGTCGCGGCTCGCGAACGGCCGTTCGCCGATCATGTGGCAGATCGAGTTCACCGACCACGTCACGTGGTGCTGGAAGGAGATCCGGGCCAGCCCGGCCCACAGGAACGCGGTCAGCGCGCCCCACCACGACAGCGTGATCAGGCCGCCGAGCAGCGCCGGGAGCAGCAAGCTCGTCACCACCCACACGGGGAACAGGCGGTCGACGACGCGGATGTCGCGGTCGGCGGCCAGGTCGGGGGCGAACCGCTCGATGTTGGTCTTGTCGCGGCCGAAGAGCCAGCCCATGTGCGCGTGCCAGAAGCCGCGGGCCAGCGCGACCGGGGACCTGCCGAACAGCCACGGGGAGTGCGGGTCGCCCTCGCGGTCGGAGAACGCGTGGTGGCGGCGGTGGTCGGCCACCCAGGTGATCACGGGGCCCTGGGCGGCGAGGCCGCCGGCGACGGCGAGCGCGATGCGCAGGGCCCGCTTCGCCCGGAACGCGCCGTGCGTGAAGTAGCGGTGGTAGCCGATGGTGATCCCGAGCGTCGAGACGACGAAGAAGCCGCCGCCGATCGCCAGGTCCAGCCAGTTGACGCCCCAGCCCCAGAACACCGGGACCGCCGCGGCGAGCGCGAGGAACGGGATGAGGAGGAAGGCGCGGATGGTGAGCAGCTCGGGGATGGTCTGCTTGCCGGAGAGGACCGGCTTCGGGGCAGGTCGGGGTTTCACCGGGGTGGGTGAGGTCATGCACCACTCGTTTCGAGGTCTTCGCCACGCGCGGAGGGGGTCCTGCGCGGGAGGCCGGGGACGCGGGACACCCGGCTCGTTCAGCTGTGTACGCGCGGCCCGCCGCACGGTCGCCGCTCCTGCCGGCGCCCGGCCGTCAAGGGCCGAGGGGACGGGAGTGTGTCCGGCACTGCGCCGGCGTACGAGGTGCTCCCGTGCTTTCGAGGCTACCCGAGCCGCGTGTGAACCCGCAGTGTGGCGAACGGGGGAGCCCCTGGGCACGCACCGGCGCAGTACGGTGGGCGGATGGCAGAACGAGCAGGTGGACCCGCGCTGGACCCGACCCTCTCCGAATGGCTCAAGGCCCGCGACGAGACCCACCGGCACCTCGGTACCGCCGAGGCCACCGTCGACGCCGGCTGGACCCAGCGCCTGGCCGACCTGCTGGCCACCGAGCAGTCCTGGCAGGCCCAGTACACCGAGCTCGTCGCCCTCGGCACCCCCGGCCGCCGGTTCCCGACGTCCAACCGCTGACCGCGTCCCGGCCCCGGAGACCTCGGCGACCTCGGAGAACCCCGGAAAAGGGGAATGCCCCCGCCCCGAGGGGGCGAGGGCATTCCATGTCGCGTGGTTCAGATGACGCTGACCCGCTGGGCCTGGGGGCCCTTCTGGCCCTGGCCGATTTCGAACTCCACACGCTGGCCCTCGTCGAGCGACTTGAAGCCGGTGCCCTGGATTTCGGAGTAGTGGACGAACACGTCCGGACCCCCGCCATCCTGAGCGATGAAGCCGAAGCCCTTTTCACCGTTGAACCACTTGACACTGCCCTGAGCCATACCCATACCTACTTCTCATCAGTGAGCCTGGCCGCCCCGTTCGGACGCCCGGTCTCGTGACTATCCTCGCAGAAGTGCGCGCGAGAGGCACGCCCGGTCTCAAACACCCCAGTCGGGACGCAGCGGCATCCCCATTCCGCCCTGGTTGTCGGTGCGTACGCCGAGGATCTGGTGGAGCTCGATCTCCCGCCGTTCGAACGCCAAACGGCAGGCCGCGAGGTACAGCGCCCACACCCGGCTCCGGCCCGCCCCGGCCTCGGCGACGGCCTCGTCCCAGTGCTCGTCGAGGTTGGCGCACCAGCCGGCCAGTGTGGTCGCGTAGTGCTCGCGGAGGTTCTCCGAGTGGCGCACCTCCAGGCCGCTGTCGTGCATGGCCGTCATCAGCTCGCCGGGGGCCTCCAGCTCGCCGTCCGGGAAGACGTAGCGGTCGATGAAGCCCCGGGAGCGGTGCGCGACGCTCGAGTCCGGGTTGGTGATGCAGTGGTTGAGCAGCCGCCCGTGCGGCTTGAGCTTGGCGGCCAGGAAGCGGAAGTAGCCGGGTACGTTCCGGGCGCCGATGTGCTCGGTCAGGCCGATCGACGAGATCGCGTCGAATCCGGTTTCGGTGACGTCCCGGTAGTCGAGGTGCCGGATCTCGGCGCGGTCGGCCAGGCCGAGGGCGACGATGTTCTTCTGCGCCCACTGCGCTTGTTCACGCGAAAGTGTGACCCCGAGCGCCTCGACGCCGTAGTGGCGGACGGCGTGCGCGACCATGCCGCCCCAGCCGCAGCCGACGTCGAGCAGCTTCATGCCGGGCTTGAGGCCGAGCTTGCGGCAGACCAGGTCGAACTTGTGCTCCTGGGCCTGCTCCAGCGTGGCGCCGTCCTCGGGGAACACGGCGCAGGTGTAGGCCATGGACGGCCCGAGGACCAGCTCGTAGAACCGGTTGGAGACGTCGTAGTGGTTCGAGATCGCGCTGCTGTCGCGCTCCTTCGAGTGCCGCAGGCCGGACAGGCTCCGCCGGAACCGGCCGGGCAGCTCTTCGGCGGGCGGCTCGACACGGCGCAGGTGGGCGGGCCCGAGCTTGCGCAGCAGCCAGACGCGGTCGGCCGGGGTCAGCTGGTCGACCTGGGCCGCCAGCGCGTGCAGCGCCGTGTAGAGGTCGCCCTTGACGTCGATGGCACCGGCGACGTAGGCGCGGGCCAGGCCGAGGTCACCGGGGGAGGAGATCAGGTAGTCCAGCGCGAGCGGCGAGCGGACCTCGATGGCCACCGGCGCGTCGGCCGGGCCGGTGCCGGTACCGTCGTAGGCGGTGATGGACACCGTGGAGCTGGGGCCGAGCAGGCGTGCGAAGACTTCGCCGACCGGGATGGTTGCCTTGGTCACGTTCGTTCCTTTCAGGGCGTTCACCGGCGCCGGACGCACTTCTCGTAGAGGCCGAGCAATCGGCCGTCCGGGTCGTAGGCCCGCTTGAGCTCCCGGTAGGCGTCGCCGTTGTAGAGGCGCCAGAACTCTTCCTCGGAGTAGAAGCTGTCCGAGTAGAGCGACTTGTGTCCGCCGAGGCGGGTGACCTCGGCTTCGATCATCCGATTGTGGACGCCGTCGCGTTCGCCCGGGTCCAGGGGTACCGAAGACCAGAACCCGAAGTTGACGTAGAGCTCCTCGGGGTCCAGTTCGTAGAGCGGCCAGCGCACCCCGCCGGGGCGCTGGCGCAGCGGGCAGATCCACACCGGGCTGATCGGGATCTCCCGCTCGAAGAACTCGAGGAAGTCCGCGGCGCGGGTCAGCGGCACCTCGATGTCCTGCACGATCGTCTCCTCGGGCGGCATCCGCCGGAGCTTGAGGAGCTTGGCGGCGATCCCGAAGCGGCGGTCGAGCGCGACGAGCTTCCAGTACACCGAGGAGCGCAGGAACCGGCGGCCCATCAGCAGCCGGGGCAGCCGGGACTGGACGCCGAAGGCGCGCGAGCACCAGAACCAGTCGGTGTCCCAGCGCCACAGGTAGTCACGGACGGTGAGGTGGTCGGTCTCACGGCGCTGGATCGAGCGGTAGTAGATGTCGAGCCAGGTGTAGTCGCTCGTCGCCGGCGCGGTGTCGGTGAACGTGCCCAGCGTGAGGTACAGCTCGTCCGGGCCGAACACGGTGCCGTCGACGAAGTCGACCGCTTCGCCCTCGTACGTCCGAGTGGTACAGACCTCACCGAGGGCCGCGAACAGCGCCTCCCGGTCGTGGTGGCGGACGTGGCGCACCTTCACGAACGGCTTGACCGGTTCCAGCCGGATCCGCAGGCGCAGCGCGTACCCGAGCGTGCCGTAGGAGTTCGGGAAGCCGTGGAACAGGTCACGGTGCTCGTTGTCCGGCGTGGCGACGACGATGCCGCCGTCGCCGGTCATGATCTCCAGCTCCAGCACCGACTCGTGCGGCATGCCACTGCGGAACGAGCTCGACTCGATGCCGAGGCCGGTGACCGCGCCGCCGAGGGTGATCGTCTTGAGCTGCGGCACCACCAGGGGCATCAGCCCGTGCGGCAGCGTGGCGTCGACCAGCTGCTCGTAGGTGACCATGCCTTCGACGTCGGCGGTCAGCGTCTCCGGGTCGACGCGCAGCACGTGGGTGAACCCGGAGACGTCCAGGCCGGGGTGCCCGGCCGACGTGCGGGAGCGGAAGAGGTTCGACGTCCGCTTCGCCAGCCGGACCGTGGCTTCGCCGGCGACCGCCGCCAGCTGCCGCCTGAGGTCGTCAACGCGGGATTCGTGTTCGGGGAAGGCCGGGCCCGGGCGGGCCTGGGGCGCACCGGCCTGATCGATCGTCACACCCCGATCCTGCCTCACGGGGGAAGGCAGCGCACCGTGCCTGTCCTCTCGCTGTCCCGTCGGCCGGGACCGGGTGCCCGGCGGCGCGGTTGATCCGCCGGGCCGCGGGGTATCCGCGATCGGGTCGCGGAAGATCCCGCGGCCGATGGGGAAAGCGAGGCGGCGTTGAGCATTTCCATCGATTTCGGGCGCGACACGGAGTTCTCGTTCGAGCGGCGGTTGCGCGGTTACCTGGGGGCGGTCGCCCGGGCCGTGGGGGTCGGGCCGGAGTCCGGCACCATCGACCTCGACACCCCGGTGTCGGCCTACGTCGCCCTCGACTGGCGGCTGCGCCGGTTCCCCGGGCACGATCTCGCCCTCGTCTGGGACGAGGTGCACGGCTGGGCCGTCGCGCTGGAGGACACCGGCGGCGACGCCGTCGTGCTGGCCTACCTCGGCGGCGAAGTGCTTCCCGAACCTCGCGCCGTCGTGCGGTTCCTCGCCGCGGTGCGCGCCGGCGACCCCGCCGCGGGGCTGCTCGAGGCACCGGTCCTGCGTGCGGCGGGCCACCACGAGGAGCTGCTCGGCGCGCTCCCGGAGGGATGACCGCGCCGGCCGACGTCCTCGACCACCCGATCTCGCCGCCCCGGTTCACGGTCTGGCTCTCGGACAAGAACCACACCCGCTGCCGCCGGCACCGCGTTACGGGCACCGCTCCGGTGCTCGACGACTGCGTCGGCTGGTTCGCCGGCGAGATCCTCGGCCGCGAACGCACCGGCGACCACGTCACGCACCTCCTGCGGCCCATCAAGGCCACCGAGGCGGACGTCGGTGCTCCCGGGACGCAGCCGGGGTTCCCGGCCGTCCGTGACCTCACGCCGGGGAACGAGCCGTGAGCGGTCAGTGGTCGCGGAACAGCTGGGCCGGGACGAGCGCCCACACCGTCTTGCCCGGTTCGGTCGCGCGCACGCCCCACCCCAGCGACAGCTGTTCGACCAGCTGCAGGCCGTGGCCGCCGCCGGCCGCGACGCGCTCGACCGACGGGTCTTCGTCGACGACCTCGACCAGCAGGCCGCGCAGCTCACGCGTCACCCGCAGCGAGGACGGGCGCGGGGTGTGGTCGTAGGCGTTGCCGACCAGCTCGTCGACCACGAGCAGCAGCGCGCCGAGCGGCTCGTCCTTCGTCCGCCCGAAGCCGAGGCAGCCGGCGACGGTCGAGCGGATCCGGCGCAACGCCGGCCGCGTCGTGAGGTCGACGGTCAGCTCCGCGGCCGTGGCGACCCGCAGGCTGAGCCGCTCCACGACCAGGTCCCAGCCCGGGGGCAGTGCTTCGCCGTCCATCCATCGCTCCCTCGCACCCGGACACGCCCATCAGAGATTCGGCGCCACGGGTCGCGCGGATGGCTGACAGACTGCGTTCATGGGGAACCTGAGTGCCGAAGCCGTCGTCGACCGGATCGTGCCCAGGGAGCCGCGGGTTTCCCCCGACGGCCGCTGGGTCGTGTACCTGACGACGACCCGGGGCCGGAAGGCTGGTGACCTGTGGCTCGTCCCCGCCGGCGGCGGTGCGCCGCCGCGCGAGCTGGCCGGCACCGCCGAGGCGCCCTGGTGGGCCCCGGACTCCGGCTCGGTGTTCTACCTGGCCGCCGGGCGGCTCCACCGGGTCCCGCTCACCGGGAACGCCGAACGCCTGACGGACCGGGCCGTCACCGCCTGCGTCCCGCTGCCCGGCGATCTCGTGTTCCTCGTCGGGCCCGGCGAGGAGCCCGCGAAAGACCCGTACCTGCGCGTGCCGAGCCCGCCCGACCGGCTGTGGCTGCTCGACCTGACGACCGGAGACGTCCGCCCGCACGGCGACCTCGGTGACCGGCACGTCGTCGAAGTCGCGGCGCACTCCGGCGGCGGCCCGCTCGCCGTCCTGACCTGGCCGGTCGCCGACCCCGATCCCGGCATGCTCGAACCGCGGCTCCACCTGGTCGGCGGCCGCGACCTCCCCGCCCCGGCCGTCGAGGCGTCCGCGCTCACCTGGTGGGGCGACCGCCTCCTCTACCGCGGCGTGACCCCGCCCGGACTCGTCGGCGGCTACGCGATCTTCGACGCCGAGGACGGCACCAACCTCACCGAGGGGATGGACGTCTGCCCGGTGGAACTCGTCCAGGTCGACGACGGCCCGCCGCTCGCCCTGTTCGCCGAAGGCCTCGACACCACGATCCGGCGGCTCGACCCGGCCACGCGCAGGTTCGTCGAGATCGCCCACGCGCCGGGCTCCCTCGATTTCCTGAGCCACGGCGGTGGTTTCGTCGCCGTGGTCGCGAGCACCGCGACCGAGCCCGACGACATCCACACCGGACCTCCGGGCGGCCCGCTGACCCGGCTCACCGACTGCAGCCCGGAGCTGCGTACCAGGACCTGGGGCCCGCAGGAGCGCCTGGCTTACCGCGCCGCCGACGGCCTGGAGCTGGACGGCCTGCTCGTCCTCCCACCCGGCACCACTCGCCGTGACGGCCCGTTTCCGCTGGTCACGCTCGCGCACGGCGGCCCGTACGACCGCTACGCCGACCGCTTCATGGTCGGCTGGTTCCGGCAGGCGCGGTGGCTGGCCGACGCGGGGTTCGCCGCCTTCCTGCCCAACCCGCGCGGCAGCCAGGGTCACGGCCACGCGTTCGCCGTTTCCGTCGCCGGTGAGGTCGGCGGCGCGGAGTGGACGGACATCCTCACCGGCATCGACCTGCTGATCGACGCCGGTGTCGCCGATCCGGACCGGCTCGGCATCGGCGGCGGCAGCCACGGCGGGTTCCTCGCCGCCTGGGCGGCCGCGCGCAGCGACCGCTTCGCCGCGGCCTTCGTCAACGCGGGCATCAGCGACTGGGGCATGATGGCCGCCACCGGCGAGCAGGGCGCCCCCTTCGAGGGGGCGCTGGGCGGCAGCATCGGCTGGGAGGGCCCGGGCCCGCACCGGCACGACCGGAACAGCCCGATCTCCTACGCCGCCGACATCCGGACGCCGATCCTGCTGCTGCACGGCGCGGACGACACCAACGTCCCGCTCTCGCAGGCCGAGTTCCTCCACCGCGCGCTGCGCCACTTCGGCGTCGAGCACGAGTTCGCCGTCTACCCCGGGGAGAACCACTCGCTGCGCGGACGCGAACACCAGCTTGATTTCCTGCACCGCACCCGCGAGTGGTTCACCCGGTGGCTCAAACCTGCTCGCCCAGCTTGAATTCGGCATCCTTCGACGTGTACGAGAAGCCGTCGGCGCCGATGGTGACGTCGGCTTCGCGCGCCTCGGCCCGGGCGACCAGCGGCTGGGGCTTCCCGTCGAGGTCCAGCACCGTCGACGCGTCGGCGTACCAGCTCGGCACCACCGGGTTGCCCCACCAGTCGCGGCGCTGGTTGTCGTGCACGTCCCAGGTGATCACCGGGTTGTCCGGGTCGCCGGTGTAGTAGTCGTGGGTGTAGATCTCGATCCGGTGCCCGTCGGGGTCGCGGACGTAGAGGTAGAACGCGTTCGACACGCCGTGGCGGCCCGGCCCGCGTTCGATCATGCCGGACTGGCGCAGCGCGCCGAGGTGGTCGCAGAGGTGCAGGATCTGCGTCCGCTCGTGGCTCGCGAACGCGATGTGGTGCAGCCGCGGCCCGTCGCCGCCGGTGAGGGCGACGTCGTGCACCGTCGGCTTGCGGAACATCCACGCCGCGTACACCGTGCCCTCGTCGTCCTGGATGTCCTCCGACACCCGGAAACCCAGGCCCTCGTAGTACTTCCGGGCCGCCGGGACGTCCGGGGTGTCGAGGTTGAAGTGGTCCAGCCGCGCCAGCGCGCCGGCGCCGTGGACGTCGTAGCGCTGGGTGAACCGCTCGACGTGCTCGGCCTCGCAGAAGAACTCCACCGGGAACCCGAGCGGGTCTTCGACGCGGACCGCCTCGCCGATGCCGCGGGTCGCGCCCGCCGCCCGGCGCTCGACCCGGCAGCCGAGGCCGCGGTAGTACGCCTCGGCGAGGTCGAGGTCGGCCGCGCTCCGGACGCGGTAGCCGAGCACGGCCAGCGCGGGCGTCGCACCCTTCCGCAGCACCAGCGAATGGTGCAGGTACTCCTCGAACGCCCGCAGGTACAGGGCGTCTTCGTCCTCATAGGACACGACGAGCCCCAACACGCCGACGTAGAAGCCGCGTGAGGCGGCCAGATCGGTGACGACGAGTTCGGCGTACGCGCAGCGCAGGACGTCCGGCGGGGTGGCGGTCATGACTGTCCTTTCCGGACGCTGCCGAAGCGGGCCGTGTGCACCGGCCCGAGCGAGACGTGGATCGCCTGCTGGTGGGTGTAGAAGTCGAGCGAGCGGTAGCCGCCCTCCTGGCCGAGACCGGACGCCTTGACCCCGCCGAACGGCGTGCGCAGGTCGCGGACGTTGTGCGAGTTCAGCCAGACCATCCCGGCCTCGACCGACTGCGCGAAAGTGTGCGCCCGCTCCAGGTTCGACGTCCAGAGGTAGGCGGCCAGACCGTACTTGACGCCGTTGGCCAGCGCCAGGGCCTCCGCCTCGGTGTCGAACGGCGTCAGCGCGACCACCGGGCCGAAGATCTCCTCCTGGAAGATCCGGGCGTCCGGGGCGACGTCGGCGAACACCGTCGGCGCGACGTAGTTGCGACTGTCCACACCGGACGGACGGCCGCCGCCCGCGAGCAGGCGCCCCTCGGACTTGCCGAGTTCGACGTACCGCATCACCTTGTCGTAGTGCTCCGGGTGCACCAGCGCGCCGACCTCGGTGGCCGGGTCGTGCGGGTCGCCGACGACGATGTTGCGCGCGCGCTCGGCGTAGCGTTCGCAGAACTCGTCGTAGATCGGGCGCTCGACGAGGATCCGGCTGCCGGCGGTGCAGCGTTCGCCGTTGAGCGAGAACACGCCGAACAACGTCGAGTCGAGCGCGGCGTCGAGATCGGCGTCGGCGAAGACGATCGCCGGGGACTTGCCGCCCAGCTCCATCGACATGCCCTTGAGCCCGGTCGCGCAGTTGCGGAAGATCGTCTGGCCCGTCGTGGACTCGCCGGTGAACGAGATCAGCGGGACGTCGGGGTGCTTGACGAGCGCGTCGCCCGCTTCCTCGCCGAAGCCGTTGACCAGGTTGAACACGCCGTCGGGCAGGCCCGCGTCGGCGAAGATCGCCGCCCACAGGCTCGCCGACAGCGGCGTGAACTCGGCCGGCTTCAGCACCACCGTGCAGCCCGACGCCAGCGCGGGCGCGAGCTTCCAGCTCTCCAGCATGAACGGCGTGTTCCACGGCGTGATCAGCCCGGCGACGCCGACCGGCTTGCGGTGCACGTAGTTCACCTGCCGCCCCGGCACCTGGTAGGTGTCGTCGGCCTGGGCGACGACGAGGTCGGCGAAGAACCGGAAGTTCTCGGCCGCGCGCTGCGCCTGGCCCAGGGCCTGGGTGATCGGCAGGCCGGTGTCGAACGTCTCCAGCTCGGCCAGCCGCGCGTCCTGCGCCTCGACGGCGTCGGCGATCTTGTTCAGCACCCGGGCCCGCGCGCGCGGCACCAGCCGCGGCCAAGGGCCCTCGGCGAACGCCGTGCGCGCCGCGGCGACCGCCCGGTCGACGTCCTCGGCCTGGCCCGCGGCGGCGGTGACGTACGGCGTGTTCGACACCGGGTCGAGCACGTCGAAGGTCTTGCCCGAGACGCTGTCGACGAGCTGCCCGCCGATGTAGTGCTTCAGCTCGCCCGGCAGTCCTTCCGGGACGTGGTGACTCATGACTTTCCTTCCACGGTGAAGCCTTCGGCCGGCGAGAGGTACTTCGCGCCTTCGGCCAGGAAGTCCTTGATCCGGGCGACGCCGGCCTCGGACGGCGGGAGCAGCGGCGGCCGGACGTGGCCGGACCCGATCAGCCCGCGGTGTTCGAGGACCCACTTCCCGGGCGCCGGGTTGGTCTCGACGAACAGCAGGTCGACCAGCGGGTGCAGGCCGTAGTGGATCTCCCGCGCGCGTTCGAGGTCGCCGGCCTGCCAGGCCCCGTACATCTCGGCGCAGGCGGCGGGGGCGATGTTCGCCGTCGCGCTGACGAACCCGGCGCCACCGAGGGCCAGCAGCGGCAGGCAGAGCAGCTCGATCCCGGACCACACGATCAGCTCCCGCCCGCACAGGTGCAGCACGCGCGAGAAGTGCTCGAAGTCCTTGGTCGTCTCCTTGATGCCGACGAAGTTGTCGCACGAACGGAACAGCCGCGCGACGGTCTCCGGCGCGAGGTCCACGGCGGTCCGGCTGGGCACGTTGTAGGCGACGATCGGCAGGTCGGGGAACTCGTTGGCGACCGTGCGGTACCAGACGAACAGCGCGTCCTGGGTCGGGCGCGCGTAGTACGGCGTGATCACCAGCGCCGCGTCGATCCCGGCGTCGCGCCCGGCGGCCGTCAGCTCCAGGGTCTCGTCCAGCTTCGCGGAACCGGTGCCCGCGGCGATCGGGACGCGGTCGCCGACGGCCGCGGCGACCGTGCGGATCGCCGCGGCGCGTTCGGCGACCGTCTGGGACCCGGGCTCGCCGGTGGAGCCGCCGATCGAGATGCCGTGGGTGCCGGACGCGAGCTGCCAGCGCACCAGGTTGGTGAGGCCGTCGTGGTCCACCGCGCCGTCGGCGGTGAACGGCGTCATCAGCGGCGCGATCGACCCGCGGATCGCCTGGGGGTCGGAGCGGAATCGCATGGGTTTCCCTTCTGCGTCAGGGGTGGCGGTGGGCCAGGAAGGTGTTCAGGGTGGCCAGCCGGTGGTCACGCACGGCCCGCTCGACGTCGGCGGCGGGGGCGCCGGCGTCGAGCAGGCCGAGGATGGCTTCGTGCTCGGCCACCGACTCGTGGGCGCGGCCCGGCACGAAGCTGAACGTCGAGGTCCGCAGGCCGCTGAGCCGGTTCCAGCCGCGCTCGACCAGGTCGAGCACCTGCGGGTTGGGACAGGCGCCGAACAGCACCGCGTGGAAGTCCCGGTTGAGCGCGGTGAACCGCGCGGGTTCGAAGTGCCCGAGGCTGTCGGCGAGCCGGTCGTTCAGCTCGCGGGCCTCGTCGAGGGCGCCCGGCGGCAGCAGCGGCGCGGCCAGGGCGGCCGCGTAGCCCTCCACCAGCGCGAGCGTCTGCATCGTGTGCTGGTACTCGCGCTCGTCGACCATCGCGACCTGCGCGCCGACGTTCCGTTCGAACGTGACGAGTCCTTCGGCCTCCAGCAGCCGGATCGCTTCGCGGACGGGCACCACGCTGACGCCGAGCTCCTGCGCGAGCTGGCCGAGGACCAGCCGGTAGCCGGGGGAGAAGGTGCCGTCGCCGATGCGGGCCTTGATCCATTCGTAGGCGATGCGCGACTTGCTCAGCGCGGCGCCGGTCACCGTTGCGCGAGCCATGCGGCGTACCTCCCGCGCCAGTGCTCGTCCAGCGGGTAGAGGCCTTCGACGCGCTCGCCCGCGGCGACCTGCTCGGCGATGAACGTCTCCTGCCGCTCCTGCTCGATCGCCGCGTCGACGACCTCCTCGACCAGGTGCGGCGGGATGACGAGCACGCCGTCGCTGTCACCGGCGATGACGTCGCCGGGGCAGACGGCCGCGCCACCGCAGGCGATCGCGACGTCGACGTCCCACGGCACGTGCCGCCGCCCGAGCACCGCCGGGTGCGGCCCGGCGTGGTAGGTCGGAATGTCCAAAGCGGACACCGCGGCCAGGTCGCGGACGCCGCCGTCGGTGACGATCCCGGCCGCGCCGGTGACCTGGGCGCGCAGCGCCAGGATGTCGCCGACGGTCCCGGTGCCGCGTTCGCCGCGGGCTTCCATGACCAGGACGTCACCCGGGCCGAGGGCGTCGATCGCGCGTTTCTGCGCGTTGTAGCCGCCGCCGTGCGCGCGGAACAGGTCTTCGCGGTAGGGCAGGTAGCGCAGGGTCCGCGCGCGGCCGGTCAGCCGGGCGCCGGGCCGGGTCGAGGTGAGGCCCTCGATGAAGACGTCGTGGTACCCGCGTTTGCGGAGCTGGACGGAAAGCGTCGCGGTACCGACGGATTCGATCCGCGCCCGCAGTTCCGGCGTCAAGGTGAACTCCGGCTCGGCCGTTCCGTGGGCGTCCGCGCGCTGCTGCTCGTCGACGCGGGGGAGCGCGCCGAACGGTCCGAACGGGACGGTGCCGGCCGCGATCGGCGTGACCAGGCGGCCGGTGGTGTGCCCTCCGGTGCTGACCTCGACCTCGACGACGTCACCCGGGCCGGCTACCGAGGCGCCCGCCGGGGTGCCGGTGAGCACGACGTCGCCGGGTTCGAGGGTGATCAGCTGCGAGAGGTCGGCGACCAGCCGGCCGAAGCCGAACAGCAGGTCGGCGGTGGTGTCGTCCTGGACGAGGTCGCCGTTGAGCCAGGTCCGCAGCCGCAGCGCGGCCGGGTCGACGTCCGCGGCGGGCAGGACGGCCGGGCCGAGCGGGGTGAAGCCGTCGCCGCCCTTCGAGCGCAGGTTGCTGCCCTTGTCGGCGTAGCGCAGGTCGTAGACGCCGAAGTCGTTGGCCGCGGTGACGCCGGCGACGTACGACCAGCCGTCCTCGGGGGAGACGCGGCGGGCGAGCCGGCCGATGACCAGCGCGATCTCGCCTTCGAAGCCGAGCAGCTCGGTGCCGGCCGGGCGCTCGAGGACGTCCCCGCTCGCCGCGACCGACGTCGGCGGCTTGAGGAAGTACGACGGCTGCTCGGGGACCCGGCCGCGTTGCGCGGCGCGGGAGCGATAGTTCAGGTGCAGCGCGATGATCTTGCCGGGCCGCGCGATGCTGGTCATCCGTGGTTCCTGCCTGCCGGTTCGGGCGAAGATATCCCAAATAATATACGATCTGCGGCGCGGGGAAAGCCCGGATCAGTAGCCCGCTTTTCAGTAGCCATAGTGCAGCCAGACCGACTTGGTCTCGGTGTAGACGTCGAGGGCCCACGGACCCATCTCGCGGCCCCAGCCGGACGCCTTGTAGCCGCCCCACGGTGCGGCCATGTCCGGGATCGGCGGCATGTTGACGAACACCGCGCCGGCCCGGATCCCGTCGGCGTAGCGCTGGGCGGTGCGGATGTCGCGGGTCCAGATGGTCGCGGCCAGGCCGTACTCGGTGTCGTTGGCGCGCCCGAGCACGTCGTCATCGTCGTCGTAGGCGGTGACGGCCAGGACCGGCCCGAAGATCTCCTCGCGCATGACCGCCATCCCGTCGGTGACGCCGGCGAACAGCGTCGGCCGGTAGAAGTAGCCGTTGCCGTCGACCGGGCCGCCGCCGGTCACCAGGTCGGCGCCCTGTTCGCGGCCGGTGGTGACCAGGAAGTCGACGTGCTCGCGGTGCTTCGCCGACACCAGCGGCCCGAGCTGGGTGCTTTCCTCGGCGCCGGGGCCGAGCCGCAGGCCTTCGAGGCCGCGGGCGAGCTTGTCGACGAACTCCTGCTCGCGCTTGCGGTCGACGTAGAAGCGGGTGTAGGCCGCGCAGACCTGGCCGGTGTTGAGCGTCGCCCCGGCGAGGTTGCCCGCAACGGCGGCGTCGATGTCGGCGTCGGCCGCGATGATGCTCGGCGCCTTGCCGCCGAGTTCGAGCGTGAGGCGCTTGAGGTTGGACGCCGCGCTGGCCGCGGTGATCAGCTTCCCGACGGCCGTCGAGCCGGTGTAGGAGAGGTGGTCGACGCCGTGGTGCTCGCTGAGCATCGCGCCGACCGCGCCGTCCCCGGTGACGAGGTTGACGACGCCCGGCGGGATGCCGGCTTCGTGGGCCAGTTCGACCAGGCGGATGCTGGTCAGCGGCGTGACTTCGCTCGGCTTGATCACCACGGTGTTGCCGGTGGCGAGCGCCGGCGCGAGCTTCCAGGCGAGGATCATCAGCGGGAAGTTCCACGGCGTGATCAGCGCGTTCACCCCGACCGGCTCACGGCGGGTGTAGTGCAGCGTGTCCGGGAACGACACCGGGTTCGTGGTGCCCTGCAGCTTCGTCACCCAGCCCGCGAAGTACCGGAAGTGCTCGGCCGCGCCGGTGGCGCTCACCTGCCGGGACACCCCGATCGGCTGGCCCTGGTCGCGGGTCTCCAGCTGGGCCAGCTCCTCGTGGTGCGCGTCGATCAGGTCGGCGAGCCGGAACAGCAGCGCGGCCCGCCGGCCCGGGAGCAATCCGGCCCACGCCGGCGCGGTCAGCGCGCGCCGGGCGGCCGCGACAGCGGCGTCGACGTCGGCCTCCGACGCGGTGCCGACCTCCTCGAGCACGCGGCCGGTGGCCGGGTCGAGCGTGGGAAGGGCACCGCCGCCGGCCTCGGTCCACTGGCCGTCGATGCACAGGCGTGTCGCCATCCCGGGTTCCTCCTTCGTGGGGTGGACCGAGTATCGGGCGCGAGCCGGCCGCGGGTCTTGTCCGCTCACGCATGCCGGTTGACCGACGGCGAAGGGATCCGCGCCGGCGGCCGGGACGCGCGTCAGGCTGGGCCCATGGACGTGATCGTGGTGGGCGCGGGTTCGGCCGGGTGCGTGGTGGCCCGGCGGCTGGTCGACGCGGGTGCGGCGGTGACGCTGCTGGAGGCGGGCGGCCCGGACGTCAACCCGGCCGTCCACGACCCGGCGCGGGCCGGGGAGCTGTGGCACGGCCCGGAGGACTGGGACCACTACACGGTTCCGCAGCCGCACGCGGCGAACCGGCGGCTGCACCTGCCGCGGGGCAAGGTGCTCGGCGGTTCGCACGCGCTCAACGCGATGATCTGGGTCCGCGGCGCGCCCGCCGACTACGACGGCTGGGGTGTGCCGGGCTGGACCTGGGACGACGTCCGCCCGGTGTTTGAGCGCGTAGAGAAGGACCTTCTCACGATCGTGCCGAACGAGCCGCTGCACCCGATCCAGCAGTCCATTGTGGACGCCGCGGTCTCGGTCGGGCTCCCGCTCAACCCGGACTGCAACGGTGCCACGCAGGACGGCGTCTCGGTCGAGCGGATCACCGCTCGCGACGGCCGTCGTGTCACCACTTGGCGCGCCTACGCTTCGCCGGTGGCTGCCCGGATGACCGTCCACACGGGAGCGCTGGTCCACCGGGTGTTGTTCAAGGGCTCGCGCGCCACCGGGGTGGTGGCCTCGATCGGTGGTGAACCGCGGGAGCTGTCCGCCGATCTGGTGGTGCTCGCGGCGGGCGCGCTGGCGTCGCCGGCCATCCTGCTGCGCAGCGGCGTCGGCCCGGCGGACGAACTGGCCGCGCTCGGCATCGACGTCGTCGCCGATCTGCCCGTCGGGCGCAACCTGCACGATCACCTGCTCGCACCGGTGATCTTCGGGACGGATCGTCCAGTCGAGCCGCCAGTGGCGGGCCGGTCGGTCACGCAGGTCCACTGGTTCTGGCGCAGCCGTCCGGGACTGGCGGTGCCGGACACGCAGCCGATCTGCTTCAGCGTGCCGATGTACGAGCCGGGGATGACCGGGCCGCCGACCGGGTTCTCGCTGATGGCGGGCATGGTGACGCCGGAAAGCCGCGGCAGCGTGCGGCTGTCACCGGACGGCGGGGTGCTGATCGACCTGGGCGCGCTGTCCGCGCCGGCGGACTTCGAGAGCCTGGTGGCGTCGGTGGAGCAGTGTGTCGCGGTCGGCCGGGCCCCGGCCCTGGCCGCCGGGTGGGGCGCGCGACGGCTGTACCCGGCACCGGACGACGACGTGCGCGAATACGTCCGCCGCACGGCGATCACCTACCACCACCAGGTCGGTACGTGCGCACTGGGCACCGTGGTGGACCCGGACCTCAAGGTGCACGGGCTGGAGGGGCTGCGGGTCGCGGACGCGTCGGTGCTGCCCCGGGTGCCGACGGGCAACACGAACGCCCCCGCGGTGCTGGTGGGGGAGCAGGCGGCGCGGTTCATCCTCGGCCCGTAGCGCCCAGCAGCCGCCGCAGCCACGACGACCGCGTCGCGAGGGCCGCGCGGGTCACCTCCGCGTCCGGGGCGAAGCGGTCGAAGCCGTGGTGGGCGCCCGCCCAGACGTGCAGTTCCGTCGGGACGCCCGCCTGGGCCAGCCGCTGGGCATACGCGACGTCCTCGTCGCGGAAGATCTCCGCCCCGCCCACCTCGACGAACGCCGGGGGCAGGCCGCCCAGGTCCGTCATCCGGGCCGGCACCGCGTAGGGCGACGTCTGCCCGGCCAGCAGGCTTCGCCAGCCGAAGTCGTTGGCCTCGCGGGTCCACACCGCGTCCGGGACGTCCACCGTCGTGCGGTCGTCGAGCATCGGGCACAGCAGGAGCTGTCCCGCCAGTGCCGGGCCGCCACGGTCGCGGGCCAGCAACGCGCACCCGGCGGCGAGCCCGCCACCCGCGCTGCCACCCGCCACGACCAGGCGGTCGAGGCCCACCTCCGCGGCGAACCACACGAGACCGGCGTAGCAGTCGTCGAGGGGCGCGGGGTGCGGGTGTTCCGGCGCCAGCCGGTACTCGACGGTCGCGGCCACGAACCCGAACTCCTCGATCAGCGCGACCAGCCGGGGCAGGTCGGCGAACCGGTCGTCCATGACCATGCCACCACCGTGGATGCTGAACAGCGCGGCCTTCGGTTCGCGCGGCCGCAGCACGGTGACGACGACGCCGGTGCCGGGCACGACGTGGTCCGACCAGGTGATGTCCCGGTCGCCGACCGCCTCGGCGCAGGTCGGGTTGCGCATCGCTTCCCGGATCGCGGGCAACGTCGACGCGGACAGTGGCAGCTGCGGGCCGGTCACGGCCCCTCCGGGGCGACAGCGTCGCGATCGGCCCAGAACGGCTCCACGAGCGCCCGCAGCTCGGCGGCCCCCACCCGCTCCAGGAGATCGACCGCGGCCAGGTTGTCCTCCAGCTGCCGGACGCTGGTGGCGCCGAACAACGTCGTCGTGGTGGCCGGGTGGGTGAGGGTGAAGGCGAGGCACAGCTGCGCGGCCGTCGCACCGAGGCTCCCGGCGACCTTCCGGATCCCCTCGGCGGAGTCGGCGATGCGCTGCCGGACGTCACCCGGGTCGCGGCCGACCTGGCGGCCGCCCTTGCCGAGCAGCACGCCACCCTCGAAGACGTCCGACGCCTGGAGCGTGACGCCGAGGTCGTCGAACACCGCGGCGAACGGCACACCGTCCGGAATGGACCGTCGCGCGACGCTGTACTTCAGCTGGGCGATGGCCGGTCCGGGCACGCCGTCGGCGAGCGCGAAGTCGTGCACCGCGCGGATCGTCGAAGCCGACCAGTTGTTGACACCCCACTGCCGGATCAGCCCGGCCTCGTGCAGCTGCGCCAGATCGCGGGCGAGGGCGTGCAGGTCCGTGTCGTCGCGGCGCAGGTCCCCGAGGATCACGAGGTCGGCGTGCTCGACGCCGGCGCGGAAGAACGCGTTCTCCAGCTGCTCGCGCAGGCTGTGCCCGGGATAACCCTCGAGCCACAGCTTCGCCGAGAGCAGGTAGTCGTCGCGGCGCAGGCCCGCGGCGCGGACCATCGCGGAGAACAGCACGTCGGTGAACACCGGGTCGCTGCCGGGAAAGCCGTAGACCCCGACGTCGAACAGGGTGATCCCGGCGTCGACGGCGGTGCGCAGCAGCGTCACCGCCTCGCGGAAGTCCATCCGGTCGTAGGTGTGCCACGAGCCGAGCGACAGGACGCCGGTGTGCGGGCCGTCGCGGCCGATGCGGCGCTGGGGAATGCTCACGTAGCCCTCCTAGGGCAGTCGGGGGTCGATGACGGCTTTGAGCTCGCCGAGCCGGGACATCGACTCGACGGCGGCGGACGCACCGGACAGCCCGACGGGCGGGCTGAACAGCTCGTCCCAGGGCATTCGCCCGGCGAAGGCGCGGAAGAACTCGACCGAGCGGTGGTAGTCGGCGATGTCGCCGTTGAGCGAGCCCACGATGGTCAGTTCCTTGCCCATCACCGTGCCCAGCGGAACGGGGGCGGGCGCCGGGCCGGTCGACCCGACGATCGCGACCGTGCCGCGTTGCGCGGCGAAGGCGACGGCCTCCTCGCCGATCGTCGGGCCGCCGGCGAAGTCGAAGACGTGGTCCGCGCCGCGGCCGCCGGTCAGTTCCTGGACCCGTTCGATGCGCTCTTCCGCCGAGGAGTCGACGGGGATCGTCGCCGTGGCGCCGAAGCGCAACGCCGTCTCCAGGCGGCTCGCCGGGCCGCCGACGGTGAGCACCGTGCCCGCGCCGCACAGCCGTGCGACCGCCGTGGCGAACACGCCGAGCGCGCCGGCGCCCTGGACGACGACTGTCGCGTTCGGACGGATCCCGCCGGACCGGGCGACCGCCCGCAGCACGGTCTTGCCCGCGCAGCCCGACATCGACGCCCAGGTGTCCGCGACGTCGCCGGGCAGCAGGAGTTTCGCGGCGCCGGGCGTGACGTAGCAGTGCCGCGCGAGCCCGCCGGTCGCGTACGGGAACCGGTCGGACCGCTGGAGGAAGCCGTAACCACGGGACTCGCAGGCGACGGGCTCGCGCAGGATCGTGCAGCCGGAGCACTTCCCGCAGACCGACTCCGACCAGCCGATCCGGTCGCCCGGCTTGATCTCCCGGCCGAGCGTGTCGGTGGTGCCGGGCCCGGTGGCGACGACCTCGCCGACCATCTCGTGCCCGAGCACCATCGGGAGCATGCCGGGGAAGCTCATCTGCCCGGCCCACAGGTGGACGTCGGTGCCGCACAACGTGGTGCAGGTGAGCCGGACCAGGGCGGCGCCGGGTTCCGGTTCCGGCAGGGGGAGTTCGCGCAGTTCGAGGGGCGCGTGGTGGCCGGTGAGGACCGCGGCCTCGGTGCGGGTGGGCAGTGCCATCTTTTTAGTCTACAGTCGTGGAAGAAAAAGTCCAGATCCGGGAGGAAACCATGACGAGCCAACGGATCCACCCGGCGCAGCTGGTCGTGCGCGGGGGCACCGTGCACACCTTCGACCGGCTCGCCACGGTGGCGGACGGCCTCGCGATCAGGGACGGCCGGATCGTCGCGGCCGGCGCCGACCTGACCGCCTGCATCGGACCGGACACCGAGGTCGTCGACCTCGCCGGGCGCACGGTGCTCCCCGGGATCAACGACGCCCACCTGCACGCGACCTGGCTGGGCGCCCGCTGGCCGCACCCGCTGCTCGGACCGCCGCACGAGGAAGAGCCGGTGACGACCTCGGCGGAGCGGCGAGCGGCGATCCTGCGCGCGGGCGACCTCTGCGCGTCGCTGGGCATCACCAGCTACACCGAACCCGGTCTCGGCCCCGGCGAAACCGGCTGCTTCTCGGCGGCGGTCCTCGACGAATACGCCGCGCTGCAGCGGGAAGGGCTGCTGCGGGCGCGGGTCACCGTCCTGCGCCTGTTCGGGCTCCTGGACGGCGCCAGTTCGCTGCCGGACTTCGAGCTTGGTCTCGAAACGCCCGTGCCGCGGGCGGACCCGGACTGGCTGGCCGTCACCGGCGTCAAGATCTTCGCCGACGGGATCCCGCCGATGGGCACGGCCTGGACGCACCACTGCTACGCCGACGGCGGCCACGGCGCCCTGCTCGTCGACGGTCCGGACGACGACGCCCGCGCGGGCAACCTGGGCGCGATGATCGGAGCGGCGCACGAGGCCGGCCTGGTCGTCGGCGTGCACGCGACGGGGGAGCGCAGCATCGAGACCGCGCTCGCGCACCTGCGCCGCGGTGACCACCTCGTGCACGGCGACCTCGTCACCCCGGCGCAGCTGCGCTGGATGGCGGCCCGGGGTGTCGGCCTGACCACCCAGCCCGCCATCGCGACGGCCATGCGCCCGATGGTCGCGGCCGCGCTGGGAGCCGACGTCGCCGCGAGCGCCTGGCCACTGCGGGAGATCCTCGCATCCGGCGTCCCGCTGACCCTGAGCAGCGACGCGCCGGTCGTCACCCCGGACTGGCGGGTGCACCTCGCCGCGGCCGGAGACCTGCTGGGGGCGCGCGGGGTGACGCCGGAGCTGACGAGACGCCTGGTGCGCTGCTGCACCACCGAAGCCGCGGTGCAGGACGGGTCCGCGAGCTGGAAGGGCACCCTCGCGCCCGGGATGGCCGCCGACTTCTGCGTCCTGGCGGCGGACCCCCTCGACGTCGCCTTGGCCGACCTGCCGTCGGTCGCGGTCGAGCTGACCGTGACCGCCGGCCGGATCGTCCACAAGGGATAGTCAGGTGAGCAGCTGGCCGCCGTCGACCGCCAGGCTCACCCCGGTGATGTGCCCGGCGGCGGGCGAGGCCAGGAACACCACCGCCGGCACGACGTCCTCGACGGAGGCGATGCGGCCCAACGGGATCCGCGATTCCCAGGCCGCGCGGGCCGCGGTGTCGGCGGCGAACCCGGCGGTCATCGGCGTGAGCACCGGGCCGGGCGCGACGGCGTTCACCCGTATCCCGTGCGGCGCCAGTTCGAGGGCCGCGGACCGGGTCAGCGCGTCGACGGCCGCCTTGGTGGCCTCGTAGTGGCCCAGGCCGGGGGTCGGCTGGCGGGCGCCGATCGACGAGACGTTCACGATCGCGCCCCGCGTGCCCGCTTCGGCCATGTGCGCGCCGACCGCGCGTGTCATCAGGAACGTGCCGCGGAAGTTGACCCGCACGCAGCGGTCGAACACCTCGACGTCGAGCGCGGTCACCGGGCCGCCGCCACCCGCCAGCCCGGCGTTGTTGACCAGCACGTCGATCGGCCCGAACTGCCGCGTCACCAGCGAAACCGCCGCGTCGACGGAAGCCGGGTCGGAGATGTCGAGCTCGACGTGGTCCCGGCCGGTGTCGTGGGCCGCGCGGGCGTCGACGTCGGCGACGATCACGCGGTCGCCCGCGGCGAGGAAGCCTTCGGTGACGCCCCGGCCGATCCCGCTCGCGCCGCCGGTCACCACCACGATTCGCTGTTTCATTCTACAATCGTAGACTAAAGATAGGTTGCCGGAGAAGGGAAACAGCATGATCGGCAGATCGGCCTTCGGGCTCGGCTCGTGGAACACCTGGGACCGGATGGACTTCGGCGACGCCGTCGCGCTGCTGCGGACGGCCGTCGATGCCGGCGTGACGTTGTTCGACGTCGCGCACTACGACATGGGTCCGCACGCCGAGGGTTCGAACACCGACGTGATCTTCGGGAAAGCCGTGCGGGAAGCGGGAATCGCCCGCGAGGACTACGTGCTGTGCGGGAAACTCTGGCTGTGGGACCACCCGCGGACGGGGTTCGCGCGGCAGCTGGAGACGTCGCTCGGCCGGATCGGCACGGACCACGCGGACCTGGTCGTCGTGGGCGACTACCGCGACCGCCCGGACATTCCGCGGGTCGTCACCGAGGTCGCCGAGCAGATCGGGGCCGGGCGGATCGGCGGCTGGGGCGTCAACAACTGGCTCGCCGCGGACCTCGATCTCGCGCTGGAGTTCGCGGATCGTGAAGGCCTGCCGGCGCCGGAGTTCGCCCAGCTGAAGTACTCGATCGCCCGCCGGTCCATGGCCGAAGGTCCGCACTACGGCAAGCACTGGGGACGGCTCGCGCTGCAGGCGTCGGACGTGTTCGAAGGCGGCGTCCTGCTGGGCAACCCCGTGCCCACCCGGAAGATCGGCGCGGACGTCGGCGGCATCCGGGCGTCCATTGTGGACGCTTCCGCCGAGCTGGCCACCATCGCCGCGGAGTTCGGCGCGACCCGGGCGCAGCTGGCCCTGGCGTTCTGCCTGGCCTACGCGCCGGTGGCGAACGTCCTCTTCGGCGCGAGCCGCGCCGAGCAGCTGACGGACAACCTGGGCGCGCTCGACCTGGCCGAGCGCCACGGCACCGAGATCCGCGCGGCGGTCAACCACCTCCAAGCCGACCGAGGAGTAAGCCCCGACGGATCCTGGTGAGGCTTGTCGTGAGTGGTAATGAGGGTTCTAACCCGCATTACCACTCACGACCGGGTCAGGGCGTGTCGAGGAAGGTGAGCACCGCGGTCTTGAAGGCGGCGCCGCGCAGGGCGCCGCCGTGGTCGCCGGGCACCAGGAGCAGGTCGCTGCCCGGCACCAGCGGGACCAGGGTCTCGATGCCCTGGCTGACCGGGTCGTCCCGGCCCGCGACGAACCGCGTCGGCACGCCGATCGTGCCCACCTGCGGCGCGAACGGCTCCCGGCGCAGGCCCTCGACGCACCGGAGCAGGGCCGCGGGGTCGCGACCCGGCGCGGTGATCATCCGGGCGATCGCCGCGGTCAGCGGGTCGGCCGGCAGCCGCCCGCCGTCGGCGAAGGCCTGCGCGGCCTCGACGTCGACCGCGCCGAACGGCTCGTGCGGGCTGATCCCGGCCAGCACCAGGCGCCGGACGGGCAGCAGCGCGGGCAGCTCCCAGGCCAGCCGCGCCCCCAGCGAGTAGCCGACGACGTCCACTTCGGACACGTCGCCGACCGCGAGGACGAGTTCTTCGGTGACGGCCTTCGGGGTGGCGTCGGCGAGTGCCGGACTCGAGCCGTGACCCGGCAGGTCCGGTACGACGACCGGGCGGCCCGCGGCCGTGAGGGCCGCGGGCCAGCCGGTGCCGATCCAGTCGGTCGGGCCGTCGGAGGCGAACCCGTGCAGGAGCAGCACCGGTGGGCCGGCGGTCGGGCCGTCGGGGGCGAACCGGCGCACGGCCAGGGAAGTCGGGACGGTCAAGGAGATCCTCTCTCACGAACGGGCACGGGCGGGACGGCGGACGCGCAGGCGCTGCAGCTCGCCGAGGGTGCGGGCGCGGGGGTCGACGGCGATCCGCAGCGCGGAGCCGATCAGGTTGAGCAGGAGCACGCAGAGCACGATCGTCACGCCCGGCACGAGCATCAGCCACGGCGCGACGACCAGGTACGAGCGGCCTTCGGCGATCATGTTCCCCCAGGTCGGCGTGGGCGGGGCGATGCCGAGGCCGAGGAAGCTCAGCGCGCCGTCGACCAGCATCGCGGCCGCGGCGAGGATGACGACCTGGACCAGCGCGAGCGGTAGCACGTTGGGGAAGACGTGCACCAGCAGGATCTTGCCGCGGCTCATCCCGGACACCCGCGCGGCGCCGATGTACTGGCGCCCGGCGATGCCGAGCACGCGGCTGCGGATGACCCGGGCGGTGAACGGCGTGAAGATCACCGTCAGCGCGATCAGCTCGGTCCAGATGCTGGCGCCGAGCGCGATGGCCAGCGCCATGGCGAGGATGATCGCCGGGAAGGACATCCACGCGTCCATCAGCCGCATCAGCACCGCGCCCGCGGTCCGGTAGAAGCCGCTGACCAGGCCGATGACCATGCCGGAGAACGCCGCGCACAGCGTGATCAGCGCCGAGAGCCCGAGCGACGCCCGCCCGCCGGACACCAGCCGCGCGAGCACGTCACGGCCGTAGGAGTCGGTGCCGAGCAGATGTCCCGGCGACGGTGGCAGCAGCCGGTGCACCGGGTCGGTGGCGCTGACGCTCGGCAGGAAGACCGGCAGCACCACCACCGCCGCGGCGATAAGGCCGAGCAGCACCGAGCAGACGACCAGCGTCCGGTTGCGGCGGAACACCCGGGCCGCGCGCCGCGGCGGGGGAGCGGCCACCGCGGGCGCCTGGTCTGCGAGGGCGAGGCTCATGCGACACGCACCTTCGGGTCGAGCAGCGCGTACGACAGGTCCACCAGCAGGTTGACCGCGACGAACAGCACCGCGACGAACAACGTCACGCCCTGGATCAGCGGGAAGTCACGGGTGGACACCGCGCCCATGAGCAGGTGGCCGAGCCCGGGCACGACGAAGATCGATTCGATGATCACGATCCCGCCGACCAGCATGGCGAAGTTGCTGCCCAGCTGGGTGATCAGCGGCATCAGCGCGTTCGGCAGCACGTGCTTGAGCAGCACCCGGCGTTCGGGCAGGCCCTTGACGCGCGCGGTGCGCAGGTAGGCCAGCGGCAGCTCACCCAGGACGCTCTCGCGCAGGGTCAGCACGAACAACGCCGTCTGGCCGATGACGAGCACCGTCAGCGGCAGCACCAGCGCCGGCACCGCGCCGGCCGGGTCGGTCAGCAGGTCGTGGTAGCCGCTGGAGGGGAACCAGCGCAGCGTCACCGAGAACACCAGCACCAGGACCAGCGAGATCCAGAAGTCCGGCAGCGCCATGCCGAGCGACGAGAGCCGGTCGAGCGTGCGGGCCACCGGGTTGCGCGGTGACACGGCTTGCCACGCCGTGATCGCCACGGACAGGACGAAGCTGATGATCGTCGACAGCACGGCGAGCGTCAGCGTCGGGACGATGTGGCCGGCGACCACGCCCAGCACGGGCTGGTGGTAGGTGATCGACGTCCCGAAGTCGCCGCGCAGCACGTGCCCGGCCCAGGTCAGGTACTGCTGCCAGAGCGAGCCGTCGAGGCCCATGCTCGCCCGCAGGGCGGCGACGTCGGACGGGCGCGCGGTCGGGCCCAGGATGACCTGGGCCGGGTCGCCGGGGATGAGCCGGATGACGAAGAACATCATCGTGCCGACGATGACCAGGATGATCGCCAGGTCGCGCAGCCGGCGCAGCAGGACTCCGGTCATGCCGCCGCCAGCCAGGAGTTCCAGAAGATCCGGTAGAAGTCGCCGTAGCCCTTCAGCCGCGGCGTGTAGGCCGCGTACAGCTTGGACTGGCTCAGCGTGATCACCGACAGCTGCTTCCACGTGTACGCCTGCAGCTTGTCGATCACGGCCTTGGCCTGCTCCGGCGTCGTGGCCGCGTTGAACTCGGCCAGCAACCCGTCCCTCTCCGGCGAGGATGACCCGTTGAGCGTGCCCAGGGTGAGCGCGGGCATCTGCGCGGGCGAGGTCAGCGACGAGTCGAAGAACAGCGTCGTGATGTCCCAGCCGCCCGGGTCCTTGGTCAGCGTGCCGAGCATGGTGGCGAAGTCGTAGGTGTCGATCTTGGCGGTGAGCCCGATCTTCGCCAGCTCGTCCTGGATGAGCACGGCCCACTTGCCGAACTCGGGGTAGGAGTTCGTGGTGACGATGTGGATGGTCGACCCGGCGGGGACGCCGGCCTCAGCGAGCAGCTGCCGCGCCTTCTCCGGGTCGTGCTGCTTGTAGACGTCGTCGCCGGCGGCCGAGTAGGACGCCTTGTTGTCCGGCGAGGCGAACGCGCCGGTCTCGATCGTCAGGTCCTTGCTGCCGCCGGTCGCCGCGTTGATCGCGGGCTTGTCGAGCAGCAGGTTCAGGGCCTGTCGCGCTCGCGGGTCGGCGAACTTCGAACCCGGGTTGAAGTTGGGGATGATGACGTTCTCGTTGCCGCCCGGCAGGTTGTGCACGACCAGGTTCGGGTTGGCCTTGAGCGTCTCGTACTGGTCGTTGGCCGGCATCGCGTGGTCCCACTGGCCGGTCTGCAGGCCGCTGATCAGCGCGTCCTGGTCGCCGACGATCTTGTAGGTGACCGTGTCGAGGTAGGCGTGCTTGGCGCCGGCCTGCCCGCCCCAGTTCTCCTCGGTGCGCGACTTGTAGCCGTCGTAGCGTTCCAGGACCAGCTGCTGGCCGATGTCCCAGCTCTTCAGCTTGTACGGCCCGGTGCCGATCGCCCTGTCCTGCCCGAACCCGGTCGCGGGCAGCCCGGCGAGGTTCTTCGCCTCGTAGATCTCGGTGCCCGCGCCGGCCAGCTCGTCGACGAGCGGGTAGCGCGGCCGCTTGAGGTGGACGCTCACGGTCGCCGCGTCCGGCGCGGTGATCGTGTCGATGTCCGGGGCGACGAGCTGGCCGGTGCGGTGGCTCTTCTGCCACCGCTGCAGGCTCACGACGACGTCGTTGCCCGTCAGCGGGTTGCCATCCTGGAAGGTGACGCCCTGGCGCAGCTTGAACGCGTAGGTGAGCCGGTCCGGGCTGGTCGTGAACGTGTCGACCAGCATCGGCCGCGCGACGAAGCCCTGGTCCACCTCGAACAGCTTCTCGTACATCATGTTGCCGATGTGCGCGGTCACCTGGCCGGGGTTGGCCACCATGTCCAGCGACTGCGGGTCGGTCGGGACGGCGACGGTCAGGTTGCCGCCGCGGACCGGTGGGCCGTCCGCGGCACCGGCGTCGCCGGTGGCCGCGGAGCCCATGCAGCCGGCGAGGAGCGCGCCCGCGGCGGCGAGGGCGGCGAGCAAAGGAGTTCGTTTCATGGGCGCGTCGATCCTATGTGGGGGAGGGCGGGCAGGTCGGGGTTCGCGGCGAGGAGCCGCCGCGTGTAGTCGTGGCGCGGGGTGAGACGGACGGCGTCGGGGTCGCCGACCTCGATGAGCTCGCCCCGGTACATCACGCCGACGCGGTCGGCGACCGACAGCACGAGGCTGAGGTTGTGGGTGATGAACAGCAGGCTGAGCGTGCGGGTGCGGCGCAGGTCGAGCAGCAGGTTCAGCACCTGGCCCTGCACCGAGACGTCGAGCGCCGACGTCGGCTCGTCGGCGACGATCAGCTCCGGCTCGGCGGCGATCGCGCGGGCGATCGACACCCGCTGCCGCTGCCCGCCGGACAGCTGCGACGGGAGCTTGCCCGCGGTGTCGCGGGGGAGGCCGACCTCGTCGATCAGGTCGGCGACCCGCCGGTCCAGCTCGGCACCCCGCAGCCCGGTCAGCTCCTTGAGCGGCTCGGCGATGATCCGCGCGGCGGTGTGGCGCGGGTCGAGGGAGCTCTGCGGGTCCTGGAAGATCAGCTGGACCCGGCGGCGGAACGCGCGCTCACCGCCGTCGAGCCCGGACGCGGTGACGGTGTGCGGGCCGAAGGTGATCGTCCCCGACTCCGGCGGCTCCAAGGCCGTCACCAAGCGGCCCAGGGTGGTCTTGCCGGAGCCGGACTCGCCGACCAGCCCGAAGAACTCGCCCGGCGGGATGTCGAGGGAGACGTCCCGGACCGCGTGCATCTCGCTGCCCGCGCGGCCGAACCGTCCTTTTCGGCCGTACACTTTGGACACTCCGGCGATGCTGAGCGTGCTGCCTTCGTGGTCCTTCCGCGGTGGCGGCTTCAGCGTCCGGGTTTCGACGGCGTCGGTCGCTTCGCCCGCCATGGCGGAGGCGAGCAGCGTGGCGGAGATGGTCGGGAAGCCGTCGCGCCGGCTGACGCCCAGCTGCGGCACGCAGCTCAGCAGGGCCCGGGTGTAGGGGTGCCGCGGGCGCGTCAGGACGTCGTCGCGCGAGCCCGTTTCGACCAGGCGGCCGCGGTACATCACCGCGATCCGGTCGGCCACCTGAGCCGCGACGCCCATGTCGTGGGTGATGAACACGCACGCCGTCCCGTGGTCGCGGCGGACCCGGTCGAAAAGCGTCAGGATCTCCGCCTGCGTGGTGACGTCGAGCGCGGTGGTCGGCTCGTCGGCGATGAGCAGGTCCGGGCCGGCCATCAGAGCCAGCGCGATCATCACCCGCTGCTGCATGCCGCCGGACATCTGGTGCGGGTAGAGCCGCAGGATCCGGTCGGTGTCGGTCAGGCCGACCTCGGTGAGCAGCTGCCGGGCCTTGGCCTCGGCCTTCCGGTGCAGCGGGCTGCCGCGCCGGGCCGCCTGGCCCGGCAGGGAACCGGGCTCGCGGTAGGCCTCGACCAGCTGCCCGCCCACCCGGCGGCCCGGGTTCAGCGAGTCCAGGGCTTCCTGGAAGATCATGCCGATCCGCGGGCCGCGGTAGGCGCGCATGGCGTCGGCCGGCAGCTTCGTCACGTCCACGCCGTCGATCGCGATCTCGCCGCGCGTGCGGACCGGGGCGACGAACTCGAGCAGGCGGATGATCGACAGCGCGGTGACCGTCTTGCCGCTGCCGCTCTCGCCGACCACGCACAGTGTCCGTCCCTGATCGAGATCGAAGGACAGCTCCCGCACGAGTTCGCGGTCGGTGTCCTCGGTGTCTTCGGTGACGACGCCGACGGTGAGGTCCCGGATTTCGAGCAGCGTCATGGGTTCCCCTTCCTCGCGCCCGCCGCGACGGGCGGGCCGGACTGCCGGTACCGGCAGGGGTAGTTCTACGCATGTTGACACTCCCGTCATGCGCTGTCAATGATTTTATTCTACGAACGTAGGAAGTTGAAACACGACGGATTTCCCTTGCTGTGCGTGGGAAATCGGCGCTGGACTCTTTTATCTACGAATGTAGAGTGCACGGGTCGAACAGAAGGAGGGTCACCGTGACCGGGACGGAAACACCAGCCACGCCCCAGCGCATCGTGGACGTCGCCGTGGGCTACATGGCCGCCGGGCAGTTGTTCGCCGCCAACCGCATCGGCCTGTTCCGCGCACTCGCGCCCGGGCCGCTCGGCGCGGCGGAACTGGCGGAACGCACCGGCCGGCCGGAGAACATCACGCGCATCCTCGGTGACGCACTGTCGTCACTGGGCCTGCTGTCCCGGGTGGACGGCCGGTACGCGCTGACGCCGGACACCGCCGCCCACCTCGGCGGCACGGGGGAGGAACCGGACCTCGCGCCGTTCCTCACCTTCCTCGAAACCATCAGCTACCCCCACTGGCAGCAGTTCCCGCACACCGCCGACACCGGCGAACCCGGCGAACTCGACCTCACCGGCGACCGCTGGAACACCTTCATCGGCGGGGTCATGGTGTATAACGCCCTACACGCTCGGGCTCTGGCGCGGGCGTTCGACTTCGGGTCGGCCAAGCGGTTGCTGGACCTGGGCGGCCTGTCGGCCGCCTTCGCCCTGGAAGCCCTGCGGGCCAACGACGTCCTGCACACGACGTTCGTCTACGACCCGCGGTCGGTGCCGTCGGTGACCGAGGCGGTGGCGGAGTTCGCGGACCGGACACGGGTCGTGGGCGCGCCGACCCCGGAGGCCGAACCCGAAGGCGAGTACGACCTGATCATGGTGAACCACGTCCTGCACCGGTTCGGCGTCGAGGAGAACCGCGCGATCCTGCGGCACGCGCGGGCCGCGGCGGCACCGGGCGCGCGTCTGCTGCTGCTGGACTTCTTCCTGGACGACGACGCCGTGCCGCGGTCACTTGACGCGCTGCACGCGGGGGAGTACCTGGTCATCGACGGCACGGTCGTGTACCCCGAGGCCGACGTCCGGGGCTGGCTGGCGGAGGCGGGGTGGCGGCCGGTGGACCGGCTGACCCTGCCCGGGTCGCCGCGCGTCCTCGTCGCCGAGGCGGTGGCCCCGTGAGCCTCGACCCCGCGGTTCGGGAGCTGCTCGCCCTGGCCGCCGACGTGCCGGTGCCCGAACGGCCGCCGACGGCGGTGGAGCTGCGGGCCGCGTTCGCCGCGTCCCGGCCGGCGCCGGGTGCGCCGGCGCCGGTCGCGGCGGTGACCGAACGCCGGGTGGGCGACCTCCGCGTCCGGCTGTACCTGCCGGAGGCGGCGGGGCCGGTGCCGGTCTTCCTGTGGATCCACGGCGGTGGCTGGACGATCGGCTCGGTCGACGAGAACGAGGTCGCCTCACGCGCGGTGTGCGCCGGGGCGTCGGTCGCGGTGGCCGCCGTCGAGTACCGGCTGGCGCCGGAAGACCCCTACCCGGCCGCGCCCGAGGACTGCTACGCCGTGCTGGAGTGGCTGGCCGCGGGCGGCGCCGGTCCGGCGGTCTCACCGGAGCGGATCGCCGTCGGCGGCGAGAGTGCCGGCGGCAATCTGTCCACTGTGGTCTCGCTGATGGCCCGGGACCGGGGCGGGCCGGCGATTTCCGCGCAGGTGCTGATCTGCCCGGTGTTCGCCCACCCCGACGACGGCTTCGCCTCCTACGCGGACTTCGCGACGGGCTACGGCATGACGGCCGACGCGATGCGCTTCTTCTTCGCCCAGTACGCCCCGGACCCGGCGCGCCTGACCGACCCGTACCTGCTGCCGTCACGCTCGAAGGACCTCTCGGGCCTGCCGCCGGCGCTGGTCCTGACAGCGGAGTACGACGTCCTGCGCGACGAGGGCGAGGCCTTCGCCCGGCAGCTGACCGACGCGGGCGTGGCCGTCGACCTCACCCGCTACGCGGGCCAGATCCACGGCTTCTACGGCCTGTACACGGACCTGCCCGCGTCCCCGAGGTCCCACGCGGAGGTGGCGGCCTACCTCCGCGGCATCTTCACCTGAAGTCCGTGAATGGCACATCGAGGGACTCAGAGTCCCTCGATGTGCCATTCACGGCTTTGTTAGCCGGGCCAGGAACGACTCCAGGTGGCGGTGCTGCAGGGCGACCGTGGAGAACTCGCCCGCGACCAGGCTCATCACGTTCGCGCCCGCGTTGACCAGGATGACCTCGTCCACCAGCTGCTCGTCCGGCGTCTCGGTGACGATGTCGCCGTCCTCGCGGCCTTCGGCCAGGAAGCGGTGCAGGAGCCCGCGCCACTCGCGGACGTGCTCGAGGTACTTGTCGTGCATCCCCTGGTCCGACAGGGACATCTGCCAGAAGATCAGCAGCACGCGCCCGGCGGTGATGCGGGCTTCGTCGATCGGCATCGAGGACACGCACAGCTCGCGCAGCGCGGCCAGCCCGCGCAGGCCGTCGAGGGCCACGTACTCGCGCATCATGTCCAGCGCCCGCTCGTAGGTCGCCGCGATGATGTCTTCCTTGCCGGCGAAGTACAGCTTGAGCGCGCCGTTCGCGAAGCCGGCCGCCGCGGCGATCTCACGCATCGTGGCGGCCTCGATCCCGCCGCGCACGATCAGGTCCCAGGTGACGTCGACGATGTCCCTGCGCCGCTGGTCGTGGTCGATGATCTTGGGCACCCGGCACCTCCCGCACTGGTTTTCTCTACCAGTGTAGGAGAAACTACCTGGAAGCACCGGATCGGGTCAGCGCCGGAACACCCGCCGCCCCGCGAACCAGGTCTCGACGACCTGCGTGCCGGCCACGTCGGCCGTCCGGAACGGATCCCGGTCGAGGACCACGAAGTCGGCCGAGCGGCCCGGGGTCAGCGCCCCGGCGACGTCGTCGAGGCCGCACGCGCGGGCCCCGCCGAGGGTGAACACCTCGATCGCCTCGGCCAGGGTGATCGCCTGCTCCGGCCAGAGCGCGCCCGGCCGGCGACCGTGCGGGTCCTGGCGCGTGACCAGGCCCGCGATGCCCTCCCACGCGTTCGGCGACGCGCTGACCGGCCAGTCCGAGCCACCGGCCACGAGCGCGCCGCTGTCCAGCAGTGCGCGGTTCGGCTGCATCCGGGCCGCTCGGGACGCGGGCAGCACCCCGGCGATGGCCTCCGGGATCACGCCGGGCACCCAGAGGAACGGCGAGATGTCCGCCGCGACACCCAGTTCGGCGAACCGCGGCAGGTCGTCGGGGTGCACGAACTGGCCGTGCGCCACCTGGAACCGGACGTCGGTGTACCCCTCGGCGCGCAGCTTCGAGACGGCGTCGAGCAGCAGCCGGACCGACGCGTCGCCGGTGCAGTGCACCTTGGCCGACAGGCCCGCGGACGCCGCCGTGCGCAGCCAGCCCGTCAGCTCCCCGGCGGACATCGTCGTCTCGCCGTGGAAGCAGCCGCCGTGGACGTCGTCGGGCAGGTACGGCTCGAGGAACGCGGCCGTGCGGGTCGGCGGGACGCCGTCGAGGAAGATCTTCACGAAGTCGGGCCGGTGGTGCTCGGTCCGGTAGCGCCCGGCGACCTCCAGCAGCGGCGCGCCGACCGGGTCGAACCCGAAGATCGGGTCGTTGACCAGCAGTGACGACACCACCCAGGCGTCCAGCTCGCCCGCGTCGTCGAGGGACTTCAGCGCGCCGAGGATGTCGGTCGAGACGCCCGCGTCCTGGAACGCGGTGACGCCGAAGCCGTGCAGGATCTCGATCGCCCGCTGGGACGCCCGGCGGTGCTGCTGCGGCGTCAGGCCGCCGGCGACGTACTCGACGAGCACCCCCGCGGCTTCCAGCAGCAGGCCGCTCGGCTCGCCGCCGTCCCGGTGGATCACCCCGCCCGGCGGGTCCGGCGTCGCCGCGGTGATCCCGGCCAGCTCCAGGGCCCGGGTGCTGACGAAGCGGTTGTGGCGGCTGTCGTCGGCCAGCGCGACCGGGCGGCCGCCCGCGGCGTCGTCGAGCGCGCGCCGCGCCGAGGCGTGCGACAGGGTCTCGACCAGCGTCGACGCCCACGCGCCGCCGATCAGCCAGTCGTCCGGGCCGAGGTCACGCGCTCGCGCGCGGACGGCGTCGAGGATGTCCGCGAAACCCGCGTCCGCGCCGAAGGTGAGCTCGAACAGCTCGGCGCGGCCGGCCATCGCGTGGTGGTTGTGCACGTCCACCAGGCCGGGCAGGACGAACGCGCCGCCGAGGTCGAGCACCTCGGTCTTCGGCCCGCGCCCGACGTCTTCCAGCGCCAGGACCTTCCCGTCGGCGACGGCCAGCGAGGACGCCCACGGCCGTACCCGGTCCAGGGTGTACACGACGGCGTTGGTGAGGATCAGGTCGGCGGCCACGGCTCAGTGCTCCGCCGGGTCGAGGCCCGCGGGGTGCACGGTGGTGCTCAGCAGCCGCCCGTGCGCACCGAACGTGAAGCACGTCGTGTCCTCGCCGGTGTGGTCGAGTCCGAAGAGGACACCGTGGGAGCGCAGCGCGCGGGCGTTGCGGTGGTCGGCGATCGTCACCGACGCGCACGAGATCACCTTCTCGCGCCAGGCGAACACGTGGATCCCGGGCCGGACCTGGTACACGGAGTTCTCGTCGGTGTCGGCCAGCCCGCGCTCGGGCCCGGCCAGGCACTGCCAGGTGTACCAGTGCGGGCTGAGGTAGACGTGCTCGTAGGCGTGTTCTTCGCTGTACACCCACACCACACGGCGCCCGATCAGCGCGGTGCTCGGCGCCATCGCCTCGCCGCGCACCTCGGCGCCGTCGATCGTGGCGGGCCGGAACTCCTGGGTGACGCGCGGGGTGCCGGCGTCGCCGATCCGGGTGGTGACGACCAGGGCGCGGCCGTCGCGGACGTCGAGGATCAGGGACACGGCCTCGCGGGCGGCGCCGGGGTGGGGCTGGACGTAGTACAGGCCGTCGTCGACGAGGAACGTCTCGGCTTCGGTGCCGTCCCAGGTGAAGCCCGGCCCGCCGGCGTCGTCGCGCAGCACGAACCCGCGGCCGTGGAGGTCGCGGGTGAGCGGGGCCTTGTTCGCGTCGAAACCCGGCGCGAGGCCGTCGAGCGGCAGCCAGGTCGAGGTGTCGGAGAGCGTCATCGTGTCCTCAGTGTTCGCAGTGGTGGGCGCCGGCGGGCAGGTCGAGGGCCGGGTTGCGGTCGCAGAAGCCGTACGGCCGCACCAGGAACCCGGACTTGTCGACCGGCATCACCGGCCAGTCCTCGGGGCGCGGCACGTGGGTCGGGCCGAACACGTGCCACAGCACGAGATCGGTGTCGGTCAGGTCGCGGTTCGCGGCGGTCCAGGCGGGCAGGCCCGCGCCGCCGGGGTGGGCGTTGGGCCGCTCGCCCGCCGGGAACCGCTCGTCGTCGCGGTACGGCGTCGCCCACAGGTGCTTCGTCGCGAAGGTCGCCCGGGCGTGCACGGACGCCTCGGGCTGTGCCAGCAGCGTCGCCGACGGCCGCGGCACGAGCTGGTAGGCCGTCGGCTTCCCGAGCCGGTTGACGCGGTCGGCGCTGCGGATCTCCCAGACGCGGGCGCGAGCGGGATCGGCCAGGCGCATCGCGTCGTGTTCGGTGCGCAGCGGCGTGCTGCGCCAGGTGAACGCGTTGCCGTACGGGTTTTCGGGGCCGGTCGGCACCCCCACGACGTCGACCTCGTGCAGGCTGTTGCGGTCGCCGTCGACCTCGACGTCCAGCCGGGCGCAGAACAGGTGCTGGTGCACCGGCGCGAAGAGGCCGGGCGCGATCTCGGTCGCGTGCGGCTGCTCCCGCCCCGGGGTGCCGGCGCCGCAGAAGACGACGCCGGTGGCCTTCGCCTCGAACTCGATGGTGCCGTCGAGGTAGAGGTACCAGTAGTGGCCGTAGTCGTAGTTGCCGATCGTCGAGATCGACGAGACGACCAGCCGCCGCGAGCGGCGCACTTCCGGGTGCCCGCCGAGGTCGGTGTGCTTCCAGAGGATCCCGTCGTCCTCTTCGTGCAGGCAGATCGCCCGCGGGATCTCGACCGGCTCGCCGTGGTCGTCGGCGACCCAGGCCGGGAAGTAGTGGATGACGCCCAGGCAGTCGCAGCCGAGCCGCAGGTCGTTGCCGTTCTTGCCGAACTGGTACTCACCGGCGTCGAAGTAGCTGATCCAGAACCGGCCGGGCGCGACGTCGCCGTAGGGCACCACCATCTCGGGGACCGAGGCCCGGTACAGGACCGGCCGGTCCTGGAAGCCCACCTGGTGCAACGTCAGGCCTTCGCGGGTGTTGAAGCCGACGCGCAGCCGCCAGCCCTCCCAGACCACCTCGGTGCCGTCGACCGTGAAACTGGGTCCCTCGGGCTGGGTGATCTCGATCGGCTTCAGCGACGTCCGCGCCGGGACGTCGCTGTAGCGGCCGTGCTCCGGTGGGACGGGGACGTCGCCCTCGTCCTCGACGCGCAGGACCCGCCGCTTCGTGAGGTCGAGGTGCACGACCAGCCCCTCGACAGGCCGCGCCCACGGGCTGTCGCCGTCGTCGTAGCGGAGGAAGGTCAGCGAGCGGATCACGCGCCCCGTTTCGTCGGCGCGGCCGAAGTGGCCGGGCGCCAGCGGTGCGCAGAAGGCGTGCTCGACGTGGTCGGCGAGGCCGCGCCGGGCCATCGCGGCCCGCCAGCCGTCGG
Source organism: Amycolatopsis sp. cmx-8-4 (assembly GCF_046548675.1). NCBI lineage: Bacteria > Bacillati > Actinomycetota > Actinomycetes > Pseudonocardiales > Pseudonocardiaceae > Amycolatopsis > Amycolatopsis sp. cmx-8-4. The sequence continues at coordinate 159,056 of NZ_JAEBDZ010000007.1, read as the reverse complement.
ACGCCTTCGTCAGCTGCTCGGCGAGGGCGTACTCCTCGAACAGATACGACGGCTGCCCGTCGGCCTCGGCCCAGTCGTCCCAGGAGACGAGCTCGTGCGCGCTCACCGAGACGACGGCTTCCCCGGCCCGGCCGGTGGCGGTGTCGAGCAACGTGTAGCGGATGCGCCGGTCGCCGGTGCCGGCGCGGACGTCCGCCTTGGCGGGTTCGACCGGCAGCACCTGCGGGAAGCGGATCGTCTCCCCGGTGAGTCCGGCGCCGGCGAGGATCGCGCGGCCGGCGGACAGTTCGGCGGCGGTCAGCGGGTCGAGGGGGTGCGGGGTGCTCACCCCGGTCAGTCTCGGCCCGCGCGGCGTCGTCCGCGACCGCGCGTGCGGGCGCGGACAACAGAACTGCGCTCTCGGCCAACCGCCCGGCGGGCGCCCGCGGTGAGGATGGGCGCATGCGAACCGATCTTGCCGGGAAGGCGGTCGTGGTGACCGGCGGGGCGTCCGGCATCGGGCTGGCCTGCGTGCGGGCGTTCCGCGCCGAAGGCGCCCGGGTGGCGGTCGTCGACCGGGCACCCGGCGCCGACGTCCGGGCCGACGTCACCGACGAAGCGGCCCTGGCCGCGGCGGTGGCGACCGTCGCCCGCGGGTTCGGCGGCCTCGACGTCGTCGTCGGCTGCGCCGGGATCTCCGGCCCGGTCGGCACCCCGCTGGCCGCCATCACCGCCGCCGACGTCGCCGCGGTGCTCGCCGTCAACGTCACCGGGCAGTTCCTGCTGGTCAAGCACGCGCGGCCGTGGCTGGCCGACGGCGGCGCCGTGGTGCTGCTCGGCAGCGACTCCGCCTTCACGGCCGCGCCGGGCATGGTGCCCTACTGCGCGTCCAAGGGTGCGGTCGTGGCGCTGACCCGGGCCCTGGCGGTCGAGCTGCCGGGCATCCGGGTCAACTGCGTGTGCCCGTCGGTCGTGGACACGCCGATGGCGCGCGCGGACCTAGGCGACGTGCTCGACGACCCGGCGTTCCCGGTGCAGGCCGCCGCCGACGTCGCCCGGCAGGTGCTGTTCCTCGCGTCCCCGGCTTCGCGGCCGGTCAACGGCCAGGCCCTGCTCGCCGACTTCGGCCTGTCGGCCCGTTCGGCGTTCCCCGCCTAAGAAAGGATCCACAGTGGACTCAGTTGTCGCCATCACCGGCGGAGGCACCGGCATCGGCGCCGCGGCCGCCCGCCGCTACGCGAGCGAAGGCGCCCGGGTCGTCGTGCTGGGCCGGCGTCGCGAACCCCTGGACGAGATCGCCGTCGAGATCGGTGCGCACGTCATCACCTGCGACGCCAGTTCCCGCACGGACGCCGAAAACGCCATCGCCGAGATCACCGGCCGGTTCGGCCGGCTGGACGTCGTCGTCGCCAACGCCGGCGGGCACGGCCTTTCGTCGGTCACCGACACCGGCGACGAGGAGTGGGAGCTCGCGCTGCGGTCGAACCTGTCGAGCGCGTTCGTGTTCTGCCGGGCCGCGCTGCCGTCGCTGGTCGAGACGGGCGGCCAGGTCGTCGTCGTGTCGTCGCTGGCCGGGCTGTTCGCCGGGCCGAACGTCGCCGGCTACACCGTCGCCAAGCACGCGCTGATCGGCCTGACCCGCTCGATCGCCCGCGACTTCGGCCCCCGCGGCGTCCGCGCGAACGTCGTCTGCCCCGGCTGGGTCCGCACCCCGATGGCCGACGGCGAGATGGACCAGTTCGCCGCGGCGGCCGGCTTCGAGGGTGGCCACGACGAGGGCTACCGCCGCGTGACGGCCGAGGTCCCGCTGCGCCGCCCGGCCGAGCCGTCGGAGATCGCGTCGATCATCCGGTTCCTGGGCTCGCCGGAGTCGTCGTACATCACGGGCGCGGTCCTGGTCGCCGACGGCGGCGCCCACTGCGTCGACCTCCCGACGCTGGCCTTCGAACGCGCCGGCATGTGACGCGTAAAGCCGTGAAGGCCTCCTTACCGGCCATAAGAGCCGGGAAGGAGGCCTTCACGGCTTTACGAGCCCAGGTAGGCGGTGTGCAGGGTGGTGGGGGAGTCCAGGAGGGGCTGGGCGTCGCCCGAGTAGGTGACGCGGCCTGAGGAGACCACCAGGGCCTCTTGGGCGACGCCCAGCGCTAGGTGGGTGAACTGTTCTACCAGCAGGATCGCCGCGCCCTCGGCCGCGAAGCGCGTCACCACCGGCAGCAGGCGGGTGAAGACCACCGGTGCCAGGCCCAGCGACATCTCGTCGATGAGCAGGAACGCCGGGCGCGCCGCGAACGCGCGAGCCAGCACCACCATCTGCTGCTCGCCGCCGGACAGCAGCGCCGCGGGGGAGTCGCGGCGCTTGTCCAGCTCCGGGAACAGCTCCAGAACCTCGTCGACGCGGGCCGCGGTGCGGGCGGTCAGCCGGAGGTTCTCCAGCACCGTCAGGCCCGGGAACACCGCGCGGCCCTGCTCGATGTGCGCCAGCCCGAGCCGCGCCCGCGCCACCCGCGAATGCCGGGTCACGTTCACCCCGCCGAGGTGGACGCTCCCCGCGGCCGGCGCGACCACGCCCGAGACGGCTTCGAGGAGGCTGGTCTTCCCGGCGCCGTTCGGCCCGACCAGCGCCGTGATCCGGCCCGGCTCGAGGACGAGGTCGACGTCCCGGATCACCGGCCCGGCGCCCCGCCGGACCGTCAGGCCGTGCACCCGCAACGCGTTCACAGCAGCTCCGTTTCGCCCATGTACGCCTTCAGCACGGCCGGGTCGGCCAGCACGTCCGCCTGCGGCCCGCTCGCCAGCACCTGCCCGAAGTCGAGCACGGTCAAGCTGTCGCACACCGACCGCACGAGGTCCAGGTCGTGCTCGATGAGCAGCACCGACACCCCGAACCGCGCGGGCACCTGACGCAGCCGACGCCCGAACGCGACGTGCTCCTCGTGCGGCAGGCCGGCCGCCGGCTCGTCGAGCAGCAGCACCCGCGGCCGAGCCAGCAGGTGCCCGGCGACCTCGACGAGCCGCCGCGCGCCGGCGTCCACCCGCGACAACGGCGTGCGCGCGGGCGGGCAGCCGAAGAACTCCAGCGCGTCGGCGACCTCGGCGGCCGTGATCCGCCGCCGGGCGACGAACCGCACGTACGCGCCGACCGTCAGCCCGGGCGGGACGCGGTCCTGCTGGAACGTCCGCCGCAGCCCGGCGCGGGCCCGGCGCGCAGGGGAACCGGTCAGCGGCCGGCCGTCGAGCGTCACGGTCCCGGTCGCGCGCGGCAGGAACCCGCTGATGACGTCCACGAGCGTCGACTTCCCGGCGCCGTTCGGCCCGATCACGCCCAGCACGCCATGTTCCGGCACCGAGATGTCCACATCGGACAGTGCGCGTACGTGTCCGAAAGAGACACTCAGGCCGCGCACCTCCAGCACCGGGTCCCCGGGTGGCAGCGGTGCGACGTCGGCGACGTCGGTGAGGCCGACCCCGGCCGTGGTGCGGGACCGGCGGCGGTACCAGAGGGTGCGCCAGGCCGTGCCGAGGTTGCCGCGCCCGGCCAGGGCCTGCACGCCGAGCACGCCGAAGATCACGAACCCCCAGTCCTGCGGCACGCCCCAGCGCTTCAGCAGCTCCGGCACGGCTACCCAGAGCAGCGCGCCGAACACCGCCATGTCGATCAGGTGCGCGCCGGACATGATGGCCAGCACGTAGAGCGCGAGCGACTGGATCGCGGTGAAGCTGGCCGGGAACGCCAGCCCGACCTGCCCGGTGAGCAGGCCGCCGCTGATCCCGCCGAGGGCGGCGCTGACCGCGAACGCCGTCAGCTTCGACGTCCGCACCCCGGCGCCGACCGCCGCCGTGCCGCGCTCGGAGAAAGCCACCAGGTGCCAGCTGCTGCCCCAGCGCCCGCGGCGCAGGAAGTGCACGACCAGCCCGCAGGCGACGAGCACCAGCACCGCGAACAGGAAGTACGAGCGGTCGTCGGCGAACGCGTCGGGCCGCTCGACCGGCAGGCCTTCGGTGGCGCCGGGGAACTGGATCTGCACCAGCGTCAGGTCGGCGGCCGCGGCCAGCCCGAGGGTGACGACGGCGAGCGTGATGCCGCGCAGCCGCAACGCGGGCAGCCCGACGAGCACCCCGGCCACCGCGGCGGCCAGTCCGCCCAGCAGCAGCCACACCACGAAGCCGCCCGGCACCCCGGCGACGTTGCAGGCCGACACGACGAATGCCCCGACCGCGCCGAAGGTCAGCTGGCACAGGGAGATCATCCCGGCGGTGCCGGTCACCACGCCCAGGCCGAGCAGCGCGATGGCCGCGACCACGGCGCTGACGCCGAGGTAGACGAAGTACCCAGCGAGCCCGACGCTCAGCGCGTACCCGACGCCGACGGCGGCGGCCGCGACGAGCAGCGGCAGGAGCCGTTCAGCGAGCCGCATCCCACACCTCCTTGCGCTGCGTCCACAGCAGCAGCGCGACGATGACCAGGAACGGGAGGAAGTACCGCAGCACCGACAGCCGGTCGGACTGGGCGACCGCGCCCTGGGCCATGCCCAGCACCAGGCCGCCCGCCACGGCCAGGTCGAGCCGCCGGAAGCCGCCGAGCAACGCCGCCGCGGCCGCCGGGACTACCAGCATCGCCAGCGACGTCGGGTCGTTCGACTGCGACGGCGCGACGATCGACACCGCGAGCGTCGCGATCACCCCGGTCGCCGTCCAGACGCCGACCGCCAGCGGGCGGGCCGGGATGCCCAGCAGCTCCGCCGTCGTCGGGCGTTCCGACAGCGCCCGCAGCCGGACGCCCAGCGTGGTGCGCGCCAGCACCGCGCGGCAGGCGAGCGCCACGATGATCGCCAGCGCGACGGTCACCACGGTGACCTGGCTGACCACCACCCCGCCGACGGTGAACGCCGGGCCGGCCAGCAGCGGGTGGAACGGCTGCGGCTTGTTCCCGAACAGGATGAACACCAGCGAGATCAGCAGCAGGAGCACCGCGACCGTGACCGCCGAGCGCGTCCCGGTGTCGGCTTCGGCGAGCCAGGTGGACACGATCCAGCCGAGCATCGCGCTCAGCGCGCCACCGAGCACGATCCCGGCGAGCGTCGCCACCCACTCCGGGAGTCCTAAGTGGACCGCGAGGAAGACGGCGACGTAGCAGCCGAACATCCCGGTGGCGGACTGCGCGAAGTTGACCACTCGCACCAGCCGCGACATCAACGTCAGGCAGACCGCGAGCACCGCGTACAGCCCGCCCGCGGCCAGCCCGGCCAGCGCACCTTGCAGCATCGACATCCTCCTACGAGCGAGGGATCCGGAGCCAGTCCTGCCCGGCCAGCTCCCACTTGTTCGTGCCGGTGGCGAGCTTGATCGGCTAGCCGGCGGTGTTGTCGTGGTGCGTCGCGGCCGGGCCGAAGACGTACGGCGTGCCGACCATCGGGTCGCTGACCGGCTTCATCCCGCGCAGCGCCTTCGTCACCGACTCGCGGGTGACGTCCCCCTGGATCCCGCGGACGACGTCGAGGAAGTACTTCGCCGCCAGGTAACCGCCCTGGCTGAACGACGTCAGCGGGATCTTGTTCTTCGTCATCAGGTCGCGCCAGTCCCTGGTCTGCGGGCTGCCGGCGTCGGTGAACGGGTAGAACTCGGCGGGCACGTACACCCCGGCGCCCGCGTCCGAGATCGCCTTGGCGTAGTTCTCGCTGTACACGCTGGTCAGCAGCAGCCACGTGACGTCGTTCCAGCCCTGCGCCTGCGCGGCCTTGAGCTGGCCGATCGAGTCGGGCTCGACCGGGTTGACCGTGATGGCCTTGCAGCCCGCCGCCCGCGCCTTGACGACGTAGGAGGTGTAGTCCGAGCCGCCGTAGGGCACGGTCGCGTCGAGGTACTTCAGCTTCTTGCCGGTGATCTTCGTCCACTCGTCGATCGCGGCCTGGTACGCCGGGAGCGTGTTGCCCGCGATCTCCAGCAGTGCGCAGATGTCGTTCAGCTTCAGCACTTCCGAGCCGTAGAGCAGGGTGAGCGTCATGTCGTGGAACGGGCCGACGTTGACCGGCGCGATGTTGGGGCTCGAGAAGCACGCCGGGTCGACGCCGATGCCCTGCACCGAAAGGATCTTCTGCTGCTCGTAGTACTTCGCGTTGATCTCGCACTCGATGAGGCTCGACGACCCGACGAGCGCGACGGCCTCGTCCCCGCCGACCACCTCGCGGGCGGCGGCCGCGGCGGCCGACGGGTCGCCCTTGTCGTCGATCGCCTTGTACTCGATCTGCCTCCCGTTAACACCACCGACGCCGCCGGCCGCGTTGGCCGCGTCGAACACGGCCTTCGCGGCCTGGGAGGCCTCCGGGAAGGTGGCCGCGCCGCTCAGCGCGTTGACCGAGCCGACGACGATCGGCCCGTTCGTACCGGACTCGGCGCCGGCGCACCCGGCGGTGGCCAGCACCACGGCGATCGCCAAGGCGGGCAGGGTCTTTCTCATGAGTGCTCCCGGGTTGCGGCCACGACGGGCGCGGAGTCGACGATCTGCTCGAAACTCGCGACGGCACCCGCGGCGAACCGCCACACGTGGGCGACGCGGGCGGTGAAGGACTTCCCGGTGCCGCGGTGGGTCCCGGTGTAGGTGCCGACGCCGACCACGGTGTCGCCCGCGTCGAGGAGGTCGGCGAGGGTGAAGCGGTAGCCGTCCCAGTCGCGGCCGATGGCCTCGAAGACGTGCTGCTGGACTTCGTCAGGGCCGGTGTACGTTCCGGCGTAGGGGAAACCGGCGGCCTCCGTCCACGTCGTGTCGGGGCCGAGCGGGGCCAGCATGCCGGGCAGGTCGCCGCGGTCGCTGGCGTCGTAGTGCGCGCGGATGACGTCCACATGGGACACGAGAAGCTCCTTCAGACGGGCTGGGCGTCGGGGTAGGCGACCGAGCCGAGCGGGTAGACGTGGCCGCCGGCGCGGGAGTGCTCGGACCGGCCGTCGCCGGTGAGACCGAGGAACACGCCGGTGGTGCGCAATGCGTAACCGAGGTCGTGCAGCCACACGCTCGCCACGGCGATCCGGAACTCGCGGAAGCAGAACAGGTACAGGCCGTCCTGGAACTTCCACACCGTCGACAGGTCCATGTCGCCGTGGCCGCGCTGCACGCCTTCGAGGCACTGCCAGGCGTAACGCTCCGACGAGACGTAGACGTGCTCGTAGAGGTGATCGGGGCTGTAGCGGTAGAGGTTGCGCTTGCCGATCAGGTCCCGCGACGGCCCGGGTACGGCGCCGGACGGCTCGCCGCCGCCGGTCGTCCCGGCCCGGAAGCTCTGGGACACCCGGGGAACGCCGTCGACGTCCTCCGCGCCGATCACCGAACGGACGGCGAACGCGCGGTGGGTCGACGTCGAATAGACGACCGTCAGCGCCTCGCCTTCGACGCTGGTCAGCGGGAGGTTGACGAAGTACACGTCGTCGCGGACGGCCACCGCGTCGTAGGGATCCTGGACGCCGTTGCAGAGGACGTGGTCCGCGTCCTCGAAACTCAGCGCCAGCTCGGCGCCGTCGTCGAGGGTGATCGTGACCGAGCGGCCGGTGAGGTCGGCGTTCGGCAGGCGGTAGGTGGCGATCCCGGCGGCGAACTCGTCGTAGGTGCGCCAGCCGTCGGTGGGGGCTTCGGGCATGGGCTCATCGTCGAGCGGCGCCCGGCGGCGAGCGAGCGGTCACGCGCTGGGGGGCAACTACCGGTCGCTGACGGTCAACTCGCGGCGCAGCTCGCTCGGCGCGCGCCCGAACGCCGTCTTGAACACCCGGCTGAAGTGCGCGGCGTCGACGAACCCCCAGCGCGACGCGATGGCCGCGACCGGGCGGCCGGCGTGCACCGGGTCGAGCAGGTCACGGCGGCAGTGCTCCAGGCGCCGGGTGCGGATCCAGCCGGCGACCGTGGTGCCCTGCTCCTGGAACAGCCCGTGCAGGTGCCGCGTCGAGATGAAGTGCTCGGCGGCGATCCGCGCCGGGTTCAGCTCGGGGGAGTGCAGGTTCGCGTCGATGTGCGCGCGGATCCGGCGCATCAGCTCGTGGTGCGGGTCGGCGCCCGCGTGCGCGAGGTCGAGCTCGGTGGCGACCATCGTGCTCAGCAGGTCGACGGCGCTGTGCGCCAGCCGCGCGCCCGCCGGTCCGGCCAGCTGCTCGAGGTTGCTGCCGAGCTGGGCGAGGAACGGCACCACGACGTTGCCGACGCCCTCCTTGCCGGACATCCGCACCGCCGTCAGCCGGCCGACGAGCTCGGCGGGCAGGTCGATGAGCCGCTGCGGGAACATCACCACCAGGGTGCGGAAGTCCTCGGCGAACTCCAGCGAATACGGCCGGTGCGTGTCGTAGAGCGCGACGTCGCCGGGCCGCAGGACGGCCTGCCGGTCGTCCTGCACCAGCAGCCCGGTGCCGGCCAGGATCAGGCTCAGCTTGTAGTACCGGCGTTCGCCGCGCGCGATCAGCTCCGGCGTGCGCTGGACGACGTGCGGCGACGCCGAGATCTCCGAGACCTGCACCTCGTCGGCCGTCGACGAGCGGATTCGGCCGCGGAAGGCCTCCCCGGCACCGGCGGTGACGTGCAGCGGCACGAAGGACTGCGTGACGGCGGCGCGGAACTCGGTGAAGTCCCGGGCGATCAGGGTCGTGGGGGCGGGCACGGGTCACCTCGCAGCATCGGGAGTGTCGTATACGATAAGCGATACGATCTTGCCCGGCAATGCTCCCGCGGTACCGTTCCGGTTACGCTGAGTGGTGCCAGTAGTCCCGCTCGGGCAGCACGAGCCAGGTGTCGGGCGGCCCGGTGATCGCCCGCGCGTCGATCGGCCGCAGCCCGGCGTACGCGCAGGCGTAGGCCGCCGCGTTTCCCGGGTACAGATAGGAAAGCAGTACCTCCACCGCCGAGGAATCGACGTACGGCGCGCCGCCGGGGTGCAGGTCCGACCCGTCGGTGACGCCGTCGCGGACGATGCACCCCTGGTTGCCGCTCTTCGGGTTCGCATAGACGCCGTAACAGACCGTGCCCGCCGACAGGAGCCCGGTGACGGCCGGGGTCTGCGGCAGGTAGCCCCACGGCTGGGTGACGACGCAGCCGCCGGGCACATCGGTGACCCCGACGATCTGATCGGTGCCCTCGGGCGCCCACGGATCCGCGGACAGCGCCCGGCCGACCGCGGGATCGGCGGGGACGGCGTCGAGCCGTCGCGCCGCTTCCGCCGCGTCGATACCCGCGACAGCGGCGAGGCCGGTGCCTTCGAGCAGGCAGCCCTGCAGCGCGGCGCCGAGACCGGGTGCCGCCGCCACGATGACGGCCTCGGCGTCGCTGAGCACGACCCCGCCGGGTGGGGCGCCGAACAGGTCCGGGGTGGGCCCGGCCAGCGCGAGCCGCCCGGGCGGCCAGCCGGCCGGGTCCGGCCGCCACGGATCCGCGCCCGCTCCGGCCAGCACGCGGGCGTTCTCCGGCCGGCGGGCGTGCACCGCCCACCACAGCGCGGTGTGGCCCCCCGTTTCGACGTCGACGTCGGCGGCCTGGCGCGCCAGCTCCGCCACCTGCTCCGGCGTGCCGCGTTCGGCGGCGTCCTGCAGCGCGGTCATCGGTTCCCCCTCGAATTCGGTTCGCGGCGACCGTAGCGGGCGGCACCGACGATTTCGACGGGTAGCGCGGCACGGAGTCCGCGTGTGATGCTCGGTGCCGGAGGGGGAGGGGAGATGGACTCGTTCGGGGCGCGGTTGCGCCGTCTTCGGCGCGCCCTGGGGCTGACCCAGGAGGCGCTGGCCGAGAAGTCGGGCCTCAGCGGGCAGGCCGTCGGCGCGCTCGAACGCGGGGACCGGCGGTTCCCGCAGCGTGCCACCCTCGACCGGCTCGCCGACGCCCTCGACCTCGACGGCGACGCGCGGGACGCCTTCGTCGCGGCCGCCGCCCGGCCCGGGACGCCCAAGCCGGAACCGGGCGTCGTCCCGCGTGAGCTGCCGGGCGAGATCGCCGCGTTCACCGGGCGGGAAGCGGAGATCGAGCGCGTCCTGGCCTGCTTCGGCGAGGACCGGCCGGGGGGCGTGGTCGCCATCGCCGGGATGGCCGGGATCGGGAAGACGGCGCTGGCCCTGCACGCCGGGCACCGGCTCGCGCGGCGCTTCCCCGACGGCTCCCTGCACCTGGACCTGCGCGGGCACGCGGCCGACCCGCCGGACCCGCTCGACCTGGTCGACCGCGTGATCCGGGAGCTCGGCGGCGAGTCGCCGACGCCGCTCGCGCTCGACACCGCGGCGGCGCGGTTGCGCTCGCTGCTCGCCGCGAAACGCGTGCTGCTCCTGCTCGACAACGCCCGGGACGCCGCGCACGTCGCGCCGCTGCTGCCCGGGGGCGGCGGCTCGGGGGCGATCGTCACCAGCCGCGCCGCGCTGCCCGACCTGCCGCAGGCGCACCAGGTCCTGCTCGACGTGCTGCCCGAGGCCGACGCGCTGCGGCTGCTGGCCGCGGAGATCGGCGCCGAGCGGGTCGCGGCCGAACCCGCGGCGGCGCGCGCGGTCGCCCGGCTGTGCGGGTACCTGCCGCTGGCCCTGCACCTCGCCGGGGCCCGGCTCGCGACCCGCCCGAACTGGCCCGTCGCCCACCTCGCGCACCGGCTCGACGACGAGCGCCGCCGCCTCGACGAAACCGGCGTCCGGACGAGCTTCGAGCTCGCGTTCGGCCGGCTGGAAGCCGGTGACCCGGCCGCCGCCCGCGCGTACCCGCTGCTGTCGCTGCTCGACGTCCCGGAGCTGTCGGTGGCCGTCGCGAGCCGGCTGCTCGACGCGCCCGAACGCGAGACCGAGGAACTGCTGGAACGCCTCGCCGACGAGCACCTGCTGGCCACGCCCGCGCCCGGCTGGTACCGGCTGCACGACCTGCTCCGGCTCTACGCCCGCGAACACGCCGAGCGGCTGACCACGGCCGAGCGGGCCGGCGCGATCACCCGGGTCGTCGAGCTGTGCGCGGCGATGGCCTGGCGGAGCATGGCGCTGGTCGCGGCGGCCTCACAGCGACACGACTGGGCCGCGGGCCGCTGGTCGGTCGAGCCGGCACCGGCGTCCACGGAAGAGGTGTTCGGCTGGCTCGACGCCCACCAGCCGCACCTGGTCACCGTCGTGCGGCAGGCCGCCGCGACGCCGGGGGTGCCCGCCGAGTCGATCGCCGCGATCGGGCTCGGCCTGTTCGAGTACCACCGGGCGCGGGCGCGGTGGCGCGACACCGTCCGCGTCGACGAGCTGGCCCTGGAGCTGGTCGAAGGCGTCGACCGGGTGGCCGCCGCGACGCTGCGCAACGACCTCGGCGTCGCCGAGGCCGAGCTGGTCCACGGCGGCGAGGCGCCGGACTTCCGGCGGGCCCACGCGCACATGCGCCGCAGCCTCGCGGACTGGGAGGCGATCGGGGACCCGCGCCAGCTCGCGAGCAGCCTCAACAACCTCTGCTTCGTGTTCGGCCTCGGCGACGACCTGGACGCGGCCATCGAGTTCGGGGAGCGCGGCCTGAAGCTCAACCGGTCGCTGGGCCTGCGGCACGTCGAGACGCTGAACCTGGTCAACCTCGGCATCCTGTACGGGCGCCGGGGCGACCGGGAGCGGGAGCTGGCCTACGCGACCGACGCGGTGGCCGTCGCCGGCGACACCGGTGACGTGCGGGGCATGGCCTACGGCTGCATGCGGGCCGGCATCGTGCACCGCGAGGCGGGCCGGCCCGCCGAGGCCCTCGGGGAACTCCGCCGCAGCGCCGGGCTCTGGCGCGTCGCGGGTGTCCGGCTGTACGAGGCGATGGCGCTCGCCGAGCTGGGCCGCGCGCACCGGGAGGCGGGGGACCGCGAGCAGGCGCGGGAAGTGCTCACGGAGGCGCTGGCGATGATGCGGGAGTACGGGGGCGAGGAGCGCGCCGAAGCGGTCCGAGCGGACCTGGAACGGCTGTAGCACCGGGCCAGGCGACGAGCCCGGCGGTCAGGAACGGCCGCGGCCGGTGCACGGCGTGGCAGGCGACGACGGCCGCGTCCCCGGTGGCGCAGGTCAGCAGGATCGTGTCGCGGACGCGCTGCACGTACAGCAGCCGCGTCTGCGGCGGCGCGGCGGCGGCCGCGGTTCCGGGCACGCCGGCGAGCGCGGTGGCCGCGAGCAGTGCGGCCGAAAGGAGCCTCCAGGCGGTCGTCACCGATGCCTTCCTCGTCCGGGACTTTCACGGCACGCCGATCTTCGCGGCGGGCCGCCGGACGCGACAGCGACAACCTCTACAAAGCACCTCTACAACTGTGGTTCGCCCCCGAGCACCCGCAGCCGGCCGGGCGGCGCCGCCGACCCTCCACAGTGGACGTGCAGGGTGTCCACAATAGACTCGCGTACCTGTGCGCGACGAAGCCCGCGACGCGTCCGGGGGGACGTCGCCGCGGCGTTCAGCCGAACGGGTCAACGGGGCCGGAAGGCCTGTGGGGGAAGGGAAAGGCTCGCGAGCACCGCCTCGACTGCGCATCCGGGTCCGGGCGCGGCTGGTTGCTCAACCGTTGCCGCTCAGCTTAGTGCCCCTGCACTATGCTGGACCATCCGGCGTGCGCCGGGTACGGCGCGCGGGGCGCCGGCAACCGGAGAAACGGGTGGCGGATGGGTGGGGCAATGGTCGAAGGCGTGCGCCCGGGTGCGGGGGCGGACGCCTCGGGCGTGGGCGAGGCGGGCGAGCAGGAGCTGCGCCGGCTGCTGGCCGGCCTGACCGCGGTGCGCGACGGCGACTTCGGCATCCGGCTGCCGGGCGAGACCGACGGCCTGCTCGGCGAGATCGCCACCGTCTTCAACGGCATGGCCGACCAGCTGTCCCTGTTCACCTCCGAGGTCACCCGCGTCGCGCGCGAGGTCGGCAGCGAGGGCCAGCTCGGCGGGCAGGCGAAGGTCCCCGGCGTGTCCGGCACCTGGAAGGACCTCACCGACTCGGTCAACGCCATGGCCGGCAACCTCACCACCCAGGTCCGCGACATCGCCCAGGTGGCGACCGCCGTCGCGAAGGGCGACCTGTCGCAGAAGATCGACGTCGACGCCCGCGGCGAGATCCTGGAGCTGAAGGACACCGTCAACACGATGGTGGACCAGCTGTCGTCGTTCGCCGACGAGGTCACCCGCGTGGCCCGCGAGGTCGGCAGCGAAGGCCGGCTCGGCGGGCAGGCGCAGGTCCCCGGCGTCGGCGGCGTCTGGCGTGACCTCACCGACTCGGTCAACTTCATGGCCGGCAACCTGACCGACCAGGTCCGCAACGTCGCCCAGGTGACGACCGCGGTGGCCAAGGGCGACCTGTCGCAGAAGATCACGGTCGACGCCCGGGGCGAGATCCTCGAGCTCAAGAGCACGATCAACACGATGGTGGACCAGCTGTCGTCGTTCGCGGACGAGGTCACGCGCGTCGCGCGCGAGGTCGGCACGGAAGGCCGCCTCGGCGGCCAGGCGGACGTCAAGGGCGTCTCCGGCACCTGGCGCGACCTCACCGACTCGGTCAACTTCATGGCCGGCAACCTGACCGATCAGGTCCGCAACATCGCCCAGGTCGCGACCGCGGTGGCCAAGGGCGACCTGTCGCAGAAGATCCGGGTCGACGCCCGGGGCGAGGTCCTGGAGCTGAAGGACACCATCAACACGATGGTCGATCAGCTGTCCGCGTTCGCGGACGAGGTCACGAGAGTGGCCCGCGAGGTGGGCACCGAGGGCCGGCTGGGCGGCCAGGCGGACGTCAAGGGCGTCTCCGGCACCTGGAAGGACCTCACCGAGTCGGTCAACGTCATGGGCGACAACCTGACCGCGCAGGTCCGCTCGATCGCCCAGGTCACCACCGCCGTCGCCCGCGGTGACCTGTCGCAGAAGATCCGGGTCGACGCCCGCGGCGAGATCCTCGAGCTGAAGGACACCATCAACACGATGGTGGACCAGCTCTCCGCGTTCGCGGACGAGGTCACGCGGGTCGCCCGCGAGGTCGGCACCGAGGGCAACCTCGGCGGCCAGGCCACGGTCCGCGGCGTCTCGGGGACCTGGAAGAACCTCACCGACAACGTCAACGTGATGGCGTCCAACCTGACCGGCCAGGTCCGGTCGATCGCCCAGGTCGCGACGGCGGTCGCCCGCGGCGACCTGTCCCGCAAGATCACCGTCGAGGCCAAGGGCGAGGTCGCGGCGCTGGCCGACGTCATCAACACGATGGTCGACACGCTGTCGGCGTTCGCCGACGAGGTCACCCGCGTCGCCCGTGAGGTCGGCACCGAGGGGATGCTCGGCGGGCAGGCGCGCGTGCCGAACGTGGCGGGCACCTGGAAGGACCTCACCGACAACGTCAACTCGATGGCGAACAACCTCACCGGGCAGGTCCGCAACATCGCCCAGGTGACCACCGCCGTCGCGCAGGGCGACCTGACCCGCAAGATCGACGTCGACGCCCGCGGCGAGATCCTGGAGCTCAAGACCACGATCAACACGATGGTCGACCAGCTCTCCGCGTTCGCCGCGGAGGTCACCCGCGTCGCGCGCGAGGTCGGCAGCGAGGGCCGGCTCGGCGGGCAGGCCGAGGTCGAAGGCGTCTCCGGTACCTGGAAGCGGCTGACCGAGAACGTCAACGAGCTGGCCGGGAACCTCACCCGCCAGGTCCGCGCGATCGCCGAGGTGACCAGCGCGGTCGCCGAGGGCGACCTGACCCGCTCGATCACCGTCGACGCCTCGGGCGAGGTCGCCGAGCTGAAGGACAACATCAACTCGATGGTCGAGTCGCTGCGCGAGACGACGCGGGCGAACCAGGAGCAGGACTGGCTCAAGTCCAACCTGGCCACGATCACCGGGCTGATGCAGGGCCGCCGCGACCTCGCCGTCGTCGCGGCCGCGGTGATGGACGAGCTCGTCCCGCTGGTCAACGCCCAGTACGGCGCGTTCTACCTGGCCGACGACACGGCCGAGATCCCGGAGCTGCGGCTCGTCGGCGCGTACGGCCACCCGGACGACAACGCGGGCCCGGTGGTGCGGTTCCGGGTCGGCCAGTCGCTGGTCGGGCAGGCCGCGCGCAGCCGCCGCCCGATCGCGGTCGACGACGTCCCGCCCGGTTACGCCACCATCTCATCGGGTCTCGGCCGGACCGCGCCGGCCAGCCTGATCGTGCTGCCGATCGTGGTCGAGGACCAGGTGCTCGGCGTGCTGGAGCTGGCCTCGATGCACGGCTTCACCGCGGTGCACCGGGCGTTCCTCGAACTGCTCATGGAGCAGATCGGCGTCAACGTCAACAGCATCGTCGCCAACGCCCGCACCGACGAGCTGCTCGGCGAGTCGCAGCGGCTGACCGCGGAGCTGCAGGCCCGGTCCGAGGAGCTGCAGGCGCGCCAGGAGGAGCTCCAGTCGTCCAACGCCGAGCTGGAGGAGAAGGCCGCGCTGCTGGTCACGCAGAACCGCGACATCGAGACGAAGAACCTGGAGATCGAGCAGGCCCGCCAGGAGCTGGAAGCGCGCGCCCAGCAGCTGACGCTGGCGTCGAAGTACAAGTCGGAGTTCCTGGCCAACATGAGCCACGAGCTGCGGACCCCGCTCAACAGCCTGCTCATCCTCGCCCAGCTGCTCGCGCAGAACCCGACCCGCAACCTCACCGCGAAGCAGGTCGAGTACGCCGGCATCATCCACTCCGCCGGGTCGGACCTGCTGCAGCTGATCAACGACATCCTCGACCTGTCCAAGGTCGAGGCCGGGAAGATGGACGTCACCCCGGAGCGGGTGGCACTGCGGCAGCTGCTGGACTACGTCGAGGCGACGTTCCGGCCGATGACGTCGCAGCGCAACCTGGACTTCCGGATCACCGTCGCGCCCGGCTCGCCGACCGAGCTGCTCACCGACGACTCCCGGCTGCGGCAGGTGCTGCGCAACCTGCTGTCCAACGCCGTCAAGTTCACCGAGGTCGGCGTGATCGAGCTGCACATCGAGCGGGTGGAGCCCGACCGGCTGCCGCGGCCGCTGCGCGCGCACGGGCCCGCCGTCGCCTTCCGCGTCGCCGACTCCGGCATCGGCATCGCCGAGCACCAGCTGGAGTCGATCTTCGGCGCGTTCCAGCAGGCCGACGGCACCACCAGCCGCAAGTACGGCGGCACCGGGCTCGGCCTGTCGATCAGCCGCGAGATCGCCCAGCTGCTCGGCGGGTTCATCACCGCGGAGAGCACGCCCGGCGAGGGCAGCACGTTCACCTTCTCGCTGCCGGTCGCGCGGCCGGACTTCGAGACGCGCCCGCCGGGCGAGGAGACCCGGGCCGCCGTGACGGCCGGGGACACCGGCGCCGGGCTCGTGGTGCCCGCGGCCCGCACCCACCGGCGGCTGCTGGTGGTCGAGGAGCGCCAGCACGGCCTGCTGACGCTCGTGGCCGAGAGCGCCGCCGCGGACCTGGCCGACAGCCGCGACATCGGCATCTCGCCCGCCGAGGTCGAGGTCGTCACCGCGGTCGGCACCCAGGAGGCCGCGGCCGCACTGGCCACCGACGCCTACCACTGCGTGGTGCTGGACCTGGACCTGCCCGAGCGGGCCGCGTTCGGCTTCCTCGACGCGATGCAGGGCGACGCCGCGCTGCGGCTCGTCCCGGTGCTGGCGCACAACAGCCGCCGCCTCGACACCGAGCTGGAGCAGCTGCTGCAGTCCCGGGCGGACGTCCACGCGCTGGAGGTCCTGTCCGGCCTCGACGAGCTGCGGGAGCGGATCGCGCTGCACCTGTCGGCGGAGAAGCCCGGCGCGGTGCTGCCGCTGGTCCGCGCGGACGAGCCGGCCGCGCCGGTGACGGCGCGCGAGGTGGACACCACGCTGGCCGGGCGGACGGTGCTGATCGTCGACGACGACCCGCGCAACGTCTACGCGCTCACCGGGATCCTGGAGCTGCACGGGATGCAGGTGCTGCACGCCGAGGACGGCCGCAAGGGCGTCGAGACGGTCGCGGCGCACCCGGGGATCGACCTGATCCTGATGGACGTGATGATGCCGGAGATGGACGGCTACACCGCGACCGCGAAGATCCGCGCGATGCCGGAGCACGCCACGATCCCGATCGTGGCGGTGACGGCGAAGGCGATGCCGGGCGACCGCGAGAAGAGCCTCGCGTCGGGCGCCACCGACTACGTGACCAAGCCCGTCGACGCGGACGACCTGGTCGCCCGCATCAAACGGCACCTGACGGCCTGATCGGGGAGCCCGCTTGCCTTCCGAAGAACCGGGCCTGCCCGTGCTGGCGCCGCCCGCCGAGGTGTCGGCGAACCTCGCCCGGCTCGCCGACACCGTCGCCCGCCTGCGGGCCGAGGTCGACCACGCGCACGCCGTCGCCGACGGCCGCGCGCTGATCGAGCTGGCCAAGGGCGTCCTGATGGAACGCCTGCACTGCTCGCCCGCGGACGCCGCGAAGCAGCTGGAGTCGCTCGCGCAGCGGTCCGGGCTGACGCCGCTGGAGTTCGCGGCGGACGTCGTCGGCGAGGCCGCCGAAGACCGCATCGCCGACGTGGCGCAGGACTTCCTCGCCCGCACGGAAGCGGACTCCGTCGCGGTTCGCTTGCGCACGGCGGAAAGCGGCGCGCTGGCGGCGGGGGACACCCAGCGGGTCGCGGAGTCGATCCTGGAACACGCGCTGCGGCCGCTCGGGGCGACCGCCGTCGCGGTCTGGCTCGCCGGGCCCGACGGCTCGCTGACGCTGGCCGGCTCGGCCGGGTTCTCGGCCGAGGAAGCCGCGCGCTGGCGGTACGTCCCGCCCGGCGTCGCGACGCCGGCGCGCAGCGCGCTGATCGAGCGTGACACCGAATGGTTCACCACGCTCGCCTCGTCCGGGCTGCCGTCGATCGGGCAGCACACCCTCGCCGGCGGCGGCCGGGTGGCGGTGCCCACCGGCACCGGCGGGCGGATCATCGGCGTCGTCGAGATGTGCTGGCCGGAACCGCTGCCCGCCGAGCCTGGGCGCGAACGCCGTCAGCTGGAGGCCCTGGCCGAGCTGTGCGCGCACACCCTCGACACCTGGGACGGCGTCGTCGCGCCGCCGGCCGCCGGCGGCGCCGGGGACCTCCTGGGCGAGCTGGTGGACTTCGTCGACGGCCTGCACGACCCGGCCGTGCTGCTCTCGCCGTGCCTCGACGGCGGCGACCGGCTCAGCGACTTCCGCATCCACCACGCGAACGTCCGGTTCGCCGACCCGGGCGGCCGGCCGCGCAGCCTGCTCGTCGGGTCGAGGCTGCTGGAGGCGTACCCGCTCGCGGCCGAGGAAAGCGGGCTGCTGGACAAGATCCAACGTGTCTACGCCACCGGTGAGCCGTTCCGCGCCGACAACATGGCCGTCACGACGCTGGTCGACAAGGTGCCGCTCACCGTGCTCACCGACGTCAGCATCACCCGCTTCGCCGGCAACGTGCTGCTCATCCTGCGCATCCAGGACGACGCCGCGAAACTCGCGGTGCTGCTGCAGCACGCCCAGCGCCTCGGCCGCATCGGCGGCTTCGAGGAGAACGTCGTCACCGGGGCGATCACCTGGAACACCGAGCTGTTCGCGCTCTACGGCCTGCCGCCCACCGCTTCGCCGCTGTCGCTGCACCAGCTGACCGGGTACGCGCACTCCGACGACGCCCAGGCGATCGGCCGGTTCCTGCGCACGGTCCTGCACCACAAGCGCCCGGGGTCGACGGCGTTCCGGCTGCAGCGCTCCGATGGCGTCGCCCGGCACATCCGGGTGGTCGCCGAGCCGGTCGTCGACGGCCGCGGCGAGCTGGTCGCCGTGCGCGGGGCCTACCAGGACGTCTCGTCGCAGCACTGGACCGAGGTCGCGCTGGCCGCGACCCGCGACAGGCTGGCCGAGACCGAGCAGGAGGCGATCGAGCGCAACCGGCTCACGCTGCAGCTGCAGCACGCGATCATGCCGCCCGCGAAGGGCCCGCTCGACATGCCGGGCCTGCGCGCCGCCGTCCGCTACCGGCCCGCGGAGAAGGAACACCTGGTCGGCGGCGACTGGTACGACGCCGTCGCGCTGCCGACCGGCGAGATCCTGCTGTGCGTCGGCGACGTTGCCGGGCACGGCATCGACGCCGCCACCGGCATGGTCAGCCTGCGCAACGCCCTGCGCGGCCTCGCGGCCACCGGCGCCGGGCCGGCGCAGCTGCTGACCTGGCTCAACCTGGTGGCCTACCACCTCACCGACCACGTCACGGCGACCGCGGTCGCGGCCGTGTTCGACCCGGCGACCCGGAAGCTGCGCTGGGCGCGGGCCGGGCACCTGCCGCCGATCGTGCGGCACCGCGACGGCACGGCGACGACGTTGCCGCTGATCCGCGGCTCGCTGCTCGGCGCGCTCCGGGACGTCGTCTACCAGGAGGAAACCGTCCAGCTGGCCGACGGCGACATCCTGCTGATCTACACCGACGGCCTGATCGAGCGCCGCGACGCGCCCGTGCAGGAGTCGGTGGCGCGGCTGGTCACGCTGGTCGAAGGCCACGAAGGCGGGCTGGAGCACCAGCTCGACACGCTCCTGACCTACAGCACGGCCGACACCGACGACGACACCTGCGTGGTCGGCATCGAGGTCACCGCCTGAAGCCTTGGAGGACGTCCGCGAGGATTTCGGCGCCATCGACGACCCGCGGCCCGGGACGGTTGAAGTAGGCGGGCCCGTCGAGGACGTGGACCCGGCCGTTCCGGACGGCGGGCAGATCCGCCCAGCCCGGCCGCTTCGCCAGCGCGGGGAGTTCCGCGCGGGTGCGCTCCGGGGTGAAGCCGCAGGGGAGCAGGAGCAGCACGTCGGGCCGGGCGGCGACGACGGCGTCCCACTCGATCGCCGCGACGATGTCGAGGCGTTTCCGCAGCTCGGCGACCTCGGCTTCGGCCCGCTCCGGGACGCCGAGGACGTCCCCGACGCGGCGGAGGCAGTCGAGGACACCGTCGATCGTCGCCGGTTCGAGGCTGACGACCAGCGGCCCGGTGTCCAAGGTTCGCACCGCTTCGCTGCGGACACCCGCTGTGTCGACTCCACAATCACGCGTGATGCCCCTCTGATCACGCGAGATGCCCGCTGGATCACGAGTGATGCCTTCGCCGCCGGGACGAACGGGGCACTACGCGTGACCCGCGGGGCATCACGCGTGATTGAGGAGCCATCACGCGTGATGGGAGGGACGACACGCTGGGTCAGGGGTTCACGGCCAGCACCAGGAAGCCGGCCAGCAGGACCAGGTGGACGCCGCCCTGCAGGCGGGTCGCGCGGCCGGGGACGACCGTCAGGACGCTGACCACCACGGTCAGCGCGAGCAGCACGATCTGCGTCGAGCCCAGGCCGAGTAGCAGCTGGCCCGGCAGCCAGATCGACGCGAGGGCGATCGCCGGGATCGTCAGGCCGATGCTCGCGATCGCCGAGCCGTAGGCCAGGTTGAGGCTGATCTGCATCCGGTCGCGCCGGGCCGCGCGGGTCGCCGCGAGGGTCTCCGGGAGCAGCACCAGCAACGCGATCACGACACCGACGAACGACTGCGGGAACCCGGCCGCGCGCACGCCCGCCTCGATGGCCGGGGACTCCACCTTGGCCAGGCCGACTACCGCGACCAGCGCCACCAGCAGCAACGCGAGACTGCCGAGCGCGGCCTTGCTCGTCGGCGGGTCGGCGTGGTCGTCCTCCTTGACCTCGCCGTCGGCGGCCACCGGGAGGAAGAAGTCGCGGTGCCGGACGGTCTGGTTCAGCACGAACATCCCGTAGAGCACCAGCGACGCGAGCGCGGCGAAGGTCAGCTGGGCGCTTGAGAACGCCGGGCCGGGCGTGCTGGAGGTGAACGACGGCAGCACCAGGCTCAGCGTGGCCAGCGTCGCGACCGTGGCCATCGCCGCGCCGCTGCCTTCGGGGTTGAACAGCGTCGAGCCGTAGCGGCGCGCGCCGACGAGCAGCGAGATGCCGACGATGCCGTTGGTCGTGATCATTACCGCGGCGAACACGGTGTCGCGCGCCAGCGACGTCGCTTCCGGGCCGCCGGAGACCATCATCGTGACGATCAGCGCGACCTCGATGACGGTCACCGCGACCGCCAGCACCAGCGACCCGAACGGTTCACCCACCCGGTGGGCGACGACCTCCGCGTGGTGCACCGCCGAGAGCACGGTAGCGCCGAGCGCGAGCGCGACGACGGCCACGAAGACCGGCCCGAGGTCGCGGCCCCAGGCCACGACCAGCACGAGCACTCCCAGCACCGGGGTGACGGAGGTCCAGGACGTCAGGAAGGATCTCAGGGCGGCCATGCCTCCACCCTGTCACACCGCCGGTCACTTTGCGTGGTCGTAAGGCCATTCTCACATTTCCGGCAGCCGTCCAGTGTGGACGGTCAGTGGCGCCCGGCCAGCGGGCTGGTGTCGCACGCCCGGTCCGGGACGCGCACCGCCGGCAGGCCGAGCAGCACGCTCTTGCGCTTCCCGGTGCGGGAGTGGTCCTGGCCCGCCTTCGGCAGCCCGGCAGTGTCGCGTGTGGACAGTGCGTGTTCGCCGTGGCCCTTGACGCATTCGGGGTCCGGGCCGTCCAGGGGCAGGCCGGTGAAGAACTTCGCCGCCATGCAGCCGCCCTGGCAGCTGTCGTAGGCCGCGCACGAGGAGCACGCGCCGCCCGTCTGCGGCCGGCGCAGGTCGGCGAACAGCGCCGAGTCCCGCCACACCGGGCCGAACCCGGCGCCGCGGACGTTCCCGGCCTTGAACGCGTCGTGGATGGCGAACGGGCAGGCGTAGACGTCGCCGACGGGGTCGATCAGGCAGACGACCCGGCCCGCGCCGCACAGGTTCAGCCCGGGCAGGGGGGTGGAGCCGAGCGCGTTGAGGTGGAAGAACGAGTCGCCGGTCAGCACGCCCTCGCCGTGGGCCACTAGCCAGTCGTACAGCTCGAGCTGCTGCTCGGCGGCCGGGTGCAGGTCGTCCCAGACGTCGGCGCCGCGGCCGGACGGGCGCAGCCGGGTGATCCGCAGCTGCGCGCCGAAGTCGTCCGCCATGCGCTTGAGCTCGTCGAGCTGCGAGACGTTGTGCCGGGTCATGACGACGGAGATCTTGAAGTCCTTCATCCCGGCGTCGGCCAGGTTGCGCAGCGCCCGCATCGCCATGTCGTGGGAGCCCGGGCCGCGCACGGCGTCGTTGACCTCGCGGGTGGCGCCGTCGAGCGAGATCTGGACGTCGACGTAGTCCGTGCTCGCCAGCTGTTCCGCCCGCGCCGGGGTGATCTTGACGCCGTTGGTGGAGAACTTGATCCCGACGTGGTGGGCGATCGCGTAGTCCAGCAGCTCCCAGAAGTCGCTTCGGACGGTCGGCTCGCCGCCGCCGACGTTGACGTAGAAGACCTGCATCCGCTCCAGCTCGTCGATCACCGCCTTGATCTCGGCGGTCGACAGCTCGCGCGGGTCGCGCCGGCCCGAGGACGAGAGGCAGTGCTCGCACGCCAGGTTGCAGGCGTAGGTCCATTCCCAGGTCAGGCAGATCGGTGCCGTGAGGCCGTACTTGAACTGGTCGACCAGGGCCGGGACGCTCACGGGTCCTCCACGATCATGTCGGTGGCGACGAGGGATTCGAGGGCGGTGAGAAAGCTCGCCCGGCGGGTTTCCCCGAGCTCGGCCGCGTCGAGCGCGTCGCGCAGGCTCGCGTGGGTCGCCAGCTCGCGGACGAACGCGACGAGGTCCGGGGACTTGAGGAACGACAGCTTGCGGTTCCCGAAGTGGTAGGCGAGCGCCCCGAACGGTTCGGGGCGCAGCGCCACCTGCGGGTTGAGCCGGTACGCGGCGTCCAAGTTCAACTGCGAGTCCTTTGTGGACGTTTTAGTAGACACCGCACATACCGTCGATCGAGACTTCTTCGACGAGCAGCTCTTCGACAGGCTCCTCGGTTTCCGGGATTTCCTCGGCCATGCTGTCCTCCTCCGGTCGGGTGGTCACTGGGCGTGGACGATGACGCCGCGGATGTTCTTGCCGTCGCGCAGGTCCTGGTAGCCCTCGTTGACCTGGTCGAGGGTGTACTTGCGGGTCACCAGCTCGTCGAGCTTGAGCTTCCCGGCGTCGTAGAGCCGCAGCAGGCGCACGATGTCGTACTGCGGGTTCGCCGAGCCGAAGAGCGTGCCCTTGATCGTCTTCTCGAACAGCGTCATCACGCCGCCGGAGACGTGCACCGTGAGCTTCTCCGGGTTGGCGAGCCCGGTGATGACTACGGTGCCGCCCTTGCCAACGACGTCGAAGGCCTGGCTGACGACGTCCTCCTCGACGGTGCCCACGGTGATCAGCGCCTGGTCGGCGAGCTGGCCCCAGGTGAGCTCGTTGACCTTCTCCGCGGCCTCGGCCGCGGTGGCGAACGCGTGGGTGGCGCCGAACTTGAGCGCGGCCTCCCGCTTGAACTCCACCGGGTCCACGGCGACGACGTACTTCGCGCCGGCGTGCGCGGCACCCTGCACGGCGTTGATGCCGATGCCGCCGATCCCGTAGACGACGGTCGTGTCGCCGGCCCGGACGCCGCCGGCGTAGTTGGCGGTGGCCCACCCGGTGGGCACCCCGCAGCCGACGAGCACGGCGGTCTCCAGCGGCAGCCAGTCGTCGACCTTGACGACCGAGTGCTGCGAGATGGTGGCGCGCTCGGAGAACGTGCCGAGCATGCACATCGCGCCGAAGTCCTGGCCGCCGGCGTGGAAGCGGAAGGTACCGTCCGGCATGTGGCCGTCGAGGATGGTGGCGCCCATGTCGCACAGGTTCTGGCGGCCGGTGGAGCAGTAGCGGCAGGTGCCGCAGTTCGGGATGAAGCTGCACACGACGTGGTCGCCGGGCTGAACTTTCGTGACGCCGGGACCGACGTCCTCGATGATCCCGGCGCCCTCGTGCCCGCCGATGATCGGGAACCGCGGCACGAGGTCGTTGTCGATCAGGTGCAGATCCGAGTGGCACAACCCGGCGGCGGTGTACTTGATCAGCACCTCGCCCGGCCCGGGCCCGTCGAGGTCGAGCTCCATGAGCTCGAACGGCTTCCCGGCATCGAACAGTACGGCTGCCTTGGTCTTCACGGCCATCTCCTCAACGTGCGGCGGTGCACCCCTACGCGGCCGATTGTGTGCAGCGGGGAGGGCCGTGAAGTGTCCGATTCCCGGACAGTGCCTGTTCAGCGGGGTTCAGCGGTCACGTCGTGTTGGCCACTCCGGTCACCGTGTTGGCCGTTCCGGTCGTCAAGTTGGCCGTTCCGGTCATGGGGTCGTCATTCGCGTCACCGTGTCGGCCGGGCGGCCGCCGATCCGCAGACGGGAGTGGCCAACACGGTGACGGGAGTGGCCAACACGGTGACGGGAGTGGCCAACACGGTGACGGGAGTGGCCAACACGGTGACGGGAGTGGCCAACACAGTGACGGAAACGGCCAACACGGTGACGGGAGTGGCCAACACACGGTGACCAGTTGGGTCAGCGGACCCGCAGCGCGCGCATCCGGTTGTAGAGCGTGGAGCGGCTGATGCCCAGTTGCTTGGCCGCGTGCACCTTGTTGCCGCCGCACGCTCGCAGCGTCCGGACGATCACGTCGTACTCCGCCTGCTCCCAGCCGCTCAGCGCCGCACCCGGGGCGGTCGACGCGCAGCCCGGGGCGACGTCCTCCGCGGTCAGGTCACCCGCCGAGCGGCGGTCGGCGGCCGCCGACAGGACCCCGGCCAGCTCGCGGAGGTTGCCCGGCCACTGCTGCGAACCCAGCAGCTCCAGCGCGCCCGGCGTCAGCCGCAACGACGCGCCGGAATCCCGCAGCAACGCGCGGGCGATCGACGGGATCTCGTCGCGGCGCTCCCGCAACGGCGGCAGCTCGATGCGCCGGTGCACGCGCGCCGCGAGGGTCGCCTGCTCGCCGTGCAGCTCCGATGGCGGGCCGCTGACCAGGGCGAACCACGCGGACGTCGTGTCCAGGAGCCGGGACAGGCGCACCGCGGCCAAGGGGGGCAGCAGCTGGATGCCGTCGATCACCAGCAGCCCGGCCGTACCGGACGCGGCCTCCACGCCGGCGCACCAGGCCGCCGCTCCGGAGACGACGTCCGAGGCGTCGAACTCGACCACCGGTGCGTCTCCGGCGACGACCCGGGCCGCCGTGCTGCGGCCGGCGCCGGGCTCACCGCAGATCAGGACCCGCCGTCGGGCGCGACCGGCGTTGCGGAGGCGGTCCTCCACCGCCGTCGGGAACAGCTCGCGCGTGCCGTGCGGGCGGGACACCACCGGGCTCGCCGGGCGGACCGGGGCCAGCTCGAACAGCAGCCCGGCGTTCGCCGAGACCGCCTCGACCCGGACCTCGACCGGCGTGCCCGAGGTGAGCAGGATCCGCCGGACCCCGCGCCGGGTGCGGCCCAGCTCCTGCAGCAGCCGGTGGTCGGCGGTGTCGACCAGCTCGGTCGCCGCGGTGTTGGCCAGCACCACGTTCTGGCCGAGCGCCAGCACCGCGCCCGCCCGGTGCTGCACCGACTGGAACGCCGCCAGCAGCTGCTGCTCGGCGAGCTTCGCGCCGTCGAGCAGCCGCCGTTCGATGTCGGACACCGCGCGCCGCAGGAACGGCCCGAGCAGCGGGTTCGCGTCGCCGGCCGGGCCGGTGATGTCGAGGACGCCGGCCAGGCGCCGGGTCGCCGGGTGCGTCACCGGGTGGCCGTAGCAGGTGAACTGCTTCATCGCCTCGAGGAAGTGCTCGCCGCCGTCGACCGCGACGCCGCGGCGGGTCTCGAACGGCGTCGCGAGGGCGTTCGTCCCGGTCCGCTCCTCCAGGAACTGGCAGCCGGGCACCGCGCTGATGTCCTCCAGAGCCAGCTCCACCGACCGCTCGGTGAACCGCCGCGTGACGATCCGGCACTCGTGGTCGGCCAGCACGACGCAGAACCGGGTGCCGGCCAGCTGCCGGGCCAGCTCGTCGAGCACCGGTGACGCCGCGCGCAGCAGCCGGCTGCGGCTGTCGACGTCGGTGACGTCGAGCCGGTCGACGGCCGACCCGGGGGAGAGCCCGGACAGCTCGGCCCGCCGCCACGACTGCGCGATCTCGGTCCGCAGGTCCACTTTCGCACTCCTCGTCGAGCCGATCGGGGTACCCGGACCTCATCATCACACGGACCGCGCGCGGGGTGAACCCGAGCAAACCCTTCCCGTTCAAGGAGTTCGGCGATCATGAAACCGGACGGCCGTCTTCGCACAGGAGCAAATGGCCCGACCGGACGGCGGCCAGCGCCGCCGCCACCCGGCGGGCGAGGACCGGCTGGAGCCCGGGTGTCGCGTCGGCGAGCGGGAGGAGGCTTGCCGCGACGATCTCGTCGTCGGTGAACCTCATGCGGGCGACGTCGTCTTCGGTCACGTAGCCGCCGTCGAAGACGAAGGTGAGGCCTTCGGGCAGCCGGCCCGCCGGCTGGTGGTCGAGCACGAGCAGGCGCCCCGGTGGCCGGTCGAGCCCGAGTTCTTCGCGGAGTTCGCGCACCGCTGTGTGCCAAGGCGCCTCACCCGCCTCGCCGACGCCGCCCGGGATCTCCCAGAACGGCTGGTACGACGGCCGGACGAACAGCACCCGGTCCGCGGTGTCGCGCAGGAGCACACCAGCGGCCGTCCGCTTGCGATCGAGGGACCGGACGTACTCGTCGAAGGGCAGCAGTTCCACCCAGGCAACCTAACCCGGTTCACCCCACTCCGGCTGCCGGACGCCGTGCAGGCCGCGGTAGGCCGCCCGGGGTGGCGACGACCAGCCCTCGAGCAGGTGCGAAGGCGGTGCGAAGACCTCGACGCCGATGGGCCGGCAGACGTCGATCGGGTCGCGGGCGTCCGGGCCCCACAACGGGATCGACAGGTCGCCGCCCGGGCACGTCGAGAGCGCGCACAGCAGGTCGACTTCGGCGAAGAACTCGAAGTGGTCACCCGGGCGGGCCGGGCAGGCCTTCATGAAGTAGCGGTCGTCCTCGGTGAGCCCGGTGCACTGGAAGACGTTCAGCACGTCGTGCACGTCGAACTCGGTGAGCCCGAACGGCGCCACCGCCCGGACCAGGTTCGAGTGGCAGTGGAAGTCGAAGTCCTCGCCGGTGAGCATCCGGTTGACGTACGGGTCGCACCGGGTGCCGAGCAGGTCGTGCACCCGGCCGCCATCACCGTCGACGCCGTAGCCCGCCAGCGTGTCGGACGTGATGGTGGCCAGCGGGCGCAGGAACGGCAGCGTCGACCACAGCCGGTCGAACGTGCTGACGTGCGCGCGCTGCAGCTGCCGGGTGCGCGCGGCCCAGAAGCGCTCGCGCGGGTCGTCGGCGTTCCACAGGTTGAGGTCGCCGACCTGCGGGCCGTCGATGGTCCGCAGCCGGCACAGGTGCCCGCGCGGCACCCGCCACGCGCGTCCCGAGCGGATCGGGACCTCGAGGCGCTCGACCGGTTCGCGCCCGGTTTCGCCGGCGAGCCGCTGGTAGAAGGGCCGGTCGAGGTCGAGCGCGCCGCCGGCGGTGGGCCGGTAGGCGGGTGGCGGTGAACCCATCGGCGATCTCCCTGGTCGGCATCGGGGTGTCCGTCCAGCATGCCCCGCTACGGACGGTGCCCGGTTCGTCGCAATCGATCACTCGTTCGGCGCCTGGGAGGAAAGCGGTCCGCCTCCTACCGTCGAGGGACCGTTCGCCGTTCTCGTCATGGAGGTGTGACCGGCGTGCTCGTCGCGCAGCAGCGCACCGGCGACCAGGGCCTGCCCGTCGCCGCGGAGCATCTCGTGGGGTTGCTGCGGTCCTGGGGCCCGGACCAGCTGCGGGGCCTGGCGTTGGCGGGGATCAGCGTGCCGAGCCACGCCGGACCCCGGTTCATCGACGCGCTGGTGTTCACGCGCAGCGGCGTGGTGGTGCTCGCGGCGCACGAGCCGGGCCTGGTGACGGGCGCCGAGCCGGGGCCGCAGGTGGGCGTGGCGGTGGCGGCGGTGAAAGCCGCGCTGGGCGCGCTCGGTGGGGGCGAGTACGTGACCGGGCTCGTCGTGGTGGTGCCGCCGGCGCGGCAGCTGGATTCCCCTTGGGCCGCAACCGAAGCCGCTGCCGAGGCGCCACCGCGGCGGCCCGAGCTGGTGGCGCCCGGTCATGGCACGTTCCCCGGTGAGCGGACGCTGCCCGCCCCGCCACCACCGGCGGGTCTCCGGGGGATCCGGCACGCGTGGCCGTTGCTGCCGATGCACGAACCCGAAGCGGGCGTCGCCACGGTGCTCGCCGATCCGCGCGGGCTGCGGCGGATCATCGCGCAGCACAACCGGTGGCGGACCGTCTGGACCGCCGACGACGTCCTCGAAGCCTGCTACGCCCTGTCCCTGGCCCACCTCGCGCCGCCGCGGTCCGCGCTGCTGGCCGAACGGTTCCCGCTGCGGCTGCCCACCACGGCCCGGGTCCTGCAGCCGGTCCCGGAGCTGCGGGAGGTGGCCGCCGAGGTGGTGGTGCCGCCCGAGCCGGCGGTCGAAGAGCCCGCGCCGCTCCGGCCGCGAGGCCCGGTCTCGGCCGTGTTCCCCCGGCCGCGGCCGATCCGGCAGGTGCCGTGGGGGCTCGTCGTGGTGCTGAGCCTGCTCGTGACGATCGGTCTCGTCGCCGCGGTGTTCGTCGCGCAGGTCTTTCACGGCGGCTGACGCGCTCGATTCGCGTCAACTAGGCCGATTGCACCGTTTCCCCGGCGCGTCTCCTGGGCATCACCCGGTAGACGTGAAAGGGGCTCACGATGTCGCGCACCAAAGCGCTCTCCTTGGTCCTGCTGGCCGCCGTGGCGGGCAGCGCGCTGACCGGGTGCAAGCCGGAAGACCTGGCCGCCGGGGGACAGGGCAGCCAACCCGGCGGGACGGCCGCCGCGGCGCCGGTCGCGCCCGCCGAGGCCCGCACCGAGCTGAACGCGCTGCAGGTCGCCGTCCGCGGCACCATGGACGGCTACTCCCGCGACGAGTTCCCGCACTGGGACAAGGTCGACGGCGCCTGCGACACCCGCGAACAGGTCCTCAAGCGGGACGGCAAGAACGTGTCGGTGGACGCCCAGTGCGCCGCCAAGTCCGGCACCTGGGTCAGCGCCTACGACGGCCAGACCTGGACGAAGGCGTCCGATGTGGACATCGACCACATGGTGCCGCTCGGGCAGGCCTGGATCAGCGGCGCCAAGAAGTGGACGAAGGAACGCCGCGAGCAGTTCGCGAACGACCTGGTCCGCCCGCAGCTGCACGCGGTGACCGACAACCTCAACGAGCAGAAGAGCGACAAGGCGCCGGACGCCTGGAAGCCGCCGCTCGTGTCGTACTGGTGCACCTACGCCACCGACTGGATCGTCGTGAAGCGCAACTACGGCCTCACGATCACCGTGCCGGAGAAGACCGCCCTGGAGACCATGCTCGCCAAGTGCTAGCCCAGTGACCGGGCCGCGGCGAGGGCCTGCCCGGCGTAGGACTGTCCGAACAGGACGGTGTGCACCAGCAGCGGGAACAGCTGGTGCATGCCGATCCGGTCGGGCCAGCCGTCGGCCAGTGGGGCGGTCTCGTCGTACGCGGCGACGATCCGGTCCAGGTGCGGGCAGCCGAACAGGTGCAGCATCGCCAGGTCCGTCTCGCGGTGGCCGCCGTGCGCGGCCGGGTCGATCAGCCACGCGTCGCGCCCGTCCCACAGGACGTTGCCGTTCCACAGGTCGCCGTGCAGCCGCGCCGGTGGCTCGTCGGGCGCGGCGAGCCGGGAGCACGCGCGCTCGAAGGGCGCGGCTTCGAGCAGTCCCGCGTCGACGGCTTGCCGCACGTAAGGCAGGACGCGCTGCGCCGCGTACCACGACGGCCAGTCCTCACCCGGGACGTTCGCCATCGACGCCAGGCCGATCCAGGCGTCGACCGGCCCGCCCGGGGGAGCGGCGCCGAACGCGGGCGCACCGGCCGCGTGCAGGCGGGCCAGGCCGCGGCCGAACCGTTCGGCGGCTCCCGCGTCCGGGCGTCCGGCGGGGACGCGGTCGATGACGAGCTGGTCGTCGTCGTGGCTGTGCACTTCCGGCACCGGCACCGCGCCCGCCGCGGCCAGCCAGCGCAGGCCCGCCACCTCGGCCGCCGTCGCGCCCGGCCCGGCGCCGCGTTTGACCACGACGGCGCGGCCGTCGTCCAGTACGGCCTCGGTCAGGTCGCTCATGACCCGCACGGTACCGGCGCGCTACGGTGGGCCGGTGCAGGACTTCGAACGGGTGCTCGGCGCGCTGGCGGACGTGGAACGGTCCGAGGCGCGCGACTACTCGTCGTTCAGCGTGCGCGGCAAGCGGTTCGGCTACTACTGGCCGCGCACGCGGACCGTCGGCCTCAAGCAGACGATCTCCGAGCAGCTGGCCCTCGTCGCCGAGCGTCCGGACGTCTTCGAGGTCCAGTTCACGATGGGCGGCTTCGGCTGGGTCGTCGTGTACCTGGACGGCATCGAGGCCGACGAGCTGGCCGAGCTGATCTACGAGGCCTGGCGGCTGTCGGCGCCCGAAGAGCTGGTCGCCGAGGTGCCCTTCACCAGGATCGCCCGGGTGTAGAGCAGGTCGAACCCCTGCCGTTGCGCGTTCTGGTGCGACTTCGACCCCGGCTGCGTGGTGACGACGGCGACGTCGCACCCGGCCTCGGTGGCCGCGGCGAGCCGGGCCCGCAGCAACGCCGTCTGGACGCCACGGCGCCGGTGCGCGGGCAGCGTGGCCGCGCCGGTGAACTGCGCGATCCCGTCCGTGACGCGGAAACTGGCGCCGCCGGCGAACCCGCCGTCGCGCACCGCGACGTACCGCCGGACCCCGGCCATGTCCCGCAACGCGCGGACCAGCGTCTCCCGCGGGAAGTCCTCGTGCGAGGGCAGCCCCTCGGTGTCGGCGACGGCGCTGGCCTCGGCGACCACGGCCAGCCACCGCTCCAGCTCGTCGTCGCGGCACAGCCGGACGTCCGCGGGGACGTTCGTGTCGCCGAGCCGCCGCCCGAGGACGTTCTCGAACGACTCCAGCCGGTAGCCGCGTTCGGTGAGGAACACGCCGACCGCGGAATCGGCCAGCTGGCACAGCTCGACCTGGACCGGCGCACCCAGCTCCGCGAAGGCCTGCTCGACCTCGTCCAGCTCGGCGGTGGCAGGCAGGCCGCCGAATCCGAGCGCGGCGATCTTGGTGAACGGCGAGTCCGCTTCGGCGAGGCTCGCGACCCCACCGGCGAGCGACCGCGCGAACCCGGCGCCGCGCCGTGCTCGCCCGGCTTCGTTGCACGACGAGATCAGCCGCGCCTCGGCACGTTCGATCCGCGCCGCCAGCGCGACGTCACAGAAAAGCCGGTCCCCGCCCATGCGCCCAGCCTGCCGGACGCACGAGCGGGGAACCAACCGATTTAGCCTTCCACCCGATGCGAGGCCCAGAACGACGTCAGGTCGGTCGACCCGGCCGCCGCCTGCGCCGCGGCCTTGAACTCGGCCGTCGTCGACACCCCGTACCAGTGCGACTGCGCGTAGGACTTCAGCAGGTTCGCCATCGGCGTGTCGCCGATGAGCCGCCGCAGGTCGTGCAGGGTGCACTTGCCGTAGTTGTAGACCACGGTGGAGTACCGCGACGAATGCGCGTCCCAGTACGCCATCGAGTTGGTCAGCTTCTCCGCGCTCGACTGCCACGTGATGCCGCAACCGCTGCCGGTGATGCCGCGGTAGAGGTCGGTGGCGTAGTCGGTGAAGCTCTCGTCGAGCCACGGCGAGTTGTACTCGTCGTCACCGACGATCCCGTAGAACCACTGGTGGGCCAGCTCGTGCGGGAGCGCCGTGGTCGACACGAGGTCCATCACGAAGCCCGGGTACTCCATGCCGCCGAACCAGAAGTTGTTGTCCAGCACCACGTCCACCTCGCCGTACGGGTAGTCGCCGAAGCGGCCCGAGTGGACGTCGATGGAGTCGGCGGCCAGGCTCAGCATCTGGTTCGCGCTGCTCGTGGAGATCCCGCTGACCGAGTAGACGTTGACCCGCACGCCCTTGCCGGACGTCGTGCTGATCTTCGCGAACGGCCCGGCGCCCCACGCGAAGTCACGCACCTTGGTCGCGACGGCGTGGGTGGTCGTCGTGCTGCCGCTGGTCGTCTCGGTCGACGTGCCGGTGGCCGGGGTCAGCACCGTGCTCGGGTGCACGAGGGTGACGTCGAAGTCGCTGATCAGGCTGTAGAACGCTTCGCCGTTGTTGGTGTACGGGTCGAGGTGCCAGCCCGCGCCGTCGCGGACCGCCAGGATCGGCAGGGCGTTGCCGATCATGTTGAAGGCGCCGTCGTGGCCGAACCGGTCGGCGCCGCTGGGCACGACGATCTTCAGGTCGAACCCGATCGACGCCGACTGGCCCTGGGCCAGCGGGGTGGGCAGCGTGATCTTCAGCGCGGTGCAGTTGACGCTCAACGCGGCCGGCGTGCCGCCGGTGACGTTGGTGACCGTGATCGGCGTCGTCGGGCAGGTGCCGTGGTAGTTGTCCCAGAGCCGCAGGTAGACCTCGGGCAGCGCGGTCGGCGAGCCGTTGGTGAAGCTGACGGACTGGTGCCCGTTCCAGGTGTCGCCGGCGGTGTTCGACGTCAGGTTCACCGTGTAGGCCGGGTTGATCGGTGTGCGCGTCGAGTCGGCGGGGGCCGAGCCGATCGTCCACGAGAACGTGGCGCTGCCGCTGTTGCCGCCGGGGTCCTTGGCCGTGACGGTGACCGACGACGTGCCGGCGGTGGTCGGCGTGCCGGTGATCTTCCCGGTGCTCGCGCCGATGGCCAGCCCAGCGGGCAGGCCGGTCGCGGTCCAGGTCAGCGCGTCGTTCTGCGGGTCGGTGGCCTGGACCTGCAGGGACACCG
Organism: Amycolatopsis sp. cmx-8-4; assembly: GCF_046548675.1. NCBI lineage: Bacteria > Bacillati > Actinomycetota > Actinomycetes > Pseudonocardiales > Pseudonocardiaceae > Amycolatopsis > Amycolatopsis sp. cmx-8-4. The sequence goes on along the minus strand of NZ_JAEBDZ010000007.1, from coordinate 126,340 downwards.
CCTGGCCGACGGCGGTGGTCTGGCTGCCGGGCGAGGTGACGACCGGGGACTGCGGGTCGGACGTCCCGGTCGTGGTCAGGGCGAAGTCGTCGAGCAGGAAGTTGGTGGCCAGGCTCGAGTCCTCGGTGCCGGTGACCTTCAGCGTCACCGTCTGCCCGAGGTAGCGCGAGACGTCCACGGTGCGCTGGACGTAGCCGGTGTTCTTGTCGAGGTTCGAGTAGCTCGCGAGGGTGTCGGTCCCGGCCTGCACCACGAGCTTGTCGTAGGCGGTCGTCGTCGACGTCTCCTTGGTGTCGACGTGCGACCACCAGGTCAGGCTGGCCGTCGCGCAGCCGGCCGGGAGCGTCACGGCTTGGGACAGGGTGTCGGTGTGCGTGGTGCCGTAGCCGTCCAGCCAGGCGTCCATCGTCCCGCCGTGGGCCGGTTCCGCGGTGGTCGCCGCGGAGATGACACCACTGGTCTGGGTCCACGGCGTGGTGCCGCTCTCGAACCCGCCGTTGCCGACGAGCTGGTCGCCGCAGACCGCGGCGGCGGCTTGCGCCGGCGCGGCGACGGCGACTGTGCCCAGCAGGCCCACGGCCACACCGAGCGCAGCGGAAAGCACCCTCGATCTCATGAGGTCGTCCTTTCGCGGCCCCGCACCTCGGAGCCTTGGAAAGCGTCCTCTGCGGGTCCGGTGGCAACAACCCGCCATGAGTCGGGTTCGTGCGGTTACGCCTGCTGGAGCACGTTGAGCAGGATGACGAGCAGCGCGATGGCGCCGATCACGGCGATGCCGGCGGCGACGACGCTCCGGATCATCTCCCCGAAGCCCTTGGCCGTCCGGGCGCGGTAGGCGGAGTAGTTGGAGCGGGCCTCCCTGGCGTGGTGGACCCGGCCGCCGACGAGCAGCCCGGCGCCCAGCGCGAGCAGGACGGCGATGAAAACGGACACGATCTGTACCTCATTCCTCGGATTCGGCCGTCGAACAACGACGACGGCCTCATTACTAGACCCGACGGACGGGCCGCGCCACGGCTTTAGGACTTTCCGTTCCCGGGCCGGTCGGCCCTGGTGTGCTCGTGGGCTGACGTTCCCGCCGACCCGGGCGCTCTTGTACAGCGTTATCCGTGGTTTTCCGTGCCGGGTAAGGTGAATTCGGTCGTTCAGTCCCGTGTGGCCAGTCCGGCGTGTCGCTCCCGAAGTTCCCGCTTGACGATCTTTCCGCTGGGTTCTTGGGAAGCCGGTCCGCGAACACGACGTACTTGGGACATTTGTAACCGGCCAGCTGCGCTCTGGCGTGGTCGATGACCTGCGCGGCGGTCAATTCGACGTCTTCGCGGGGCACGACCACCGCGGTGACCGCTTCGATCCAGTGTGGATGGCTGATCCCGAAGACGGCGACCTCGGCGACGCCGTCCAGCAGGTACAGGGCTTCCTCGACCTCGCAGCTCGCGACGTTCTCGCCGCCGGTCTTGATCATGTCCTTCTTGCGGTCCACGACGGACAGGTAGCCGTCCTCGTCGACCACGCCCAGGTCGCCGGAGTGGAACCAGCCCGCGCGGAACGCCTCCGCCGTCTTCTCCTCGTCCCGGTAGTAGCCGAGGGTGGCGTGCGGGCTGCGGTGCACGATCTCGCCGACGACGCCCGCCGCCACCAGGTTGTCCTCGTCGTCGACGATGCGCGTCTCGACGTTGAGCGACGCCCGCCCGGCCGAGCCGGCGTGGGGGAGCTGCTCGTCCGGGCGCAGGATCGTGGCCAGCGGCGCCATTTCCGTCTGCCCGTAGAAGTTCCAGAACGCGACGTCCGGCAGCCGGCGGCGCAGCTCGCGCAGGACCTCGACCGGCATCGCCGACGCGCCGTAGTACCCTTTTCGCAGGCTCGACAGGTCGGTGCGGTCGAAGTTTTCGTGACGCAGCAAGGAGATCCACACGGTCGGCGGGGCGAACAGCTTCGTCGCCCGCTCCCGTTCGACGGCCGCGAGCAGCGCCGCGGGGTCCGGGCCGGGCAGGATGACGCTCGTGGCGCCGAGGTAGACGTCGACGGAGAAGAAGCAGTCCAGCTGCGCGCAGTGGTAGAGCGGGAGCGAGTGCACCTCGACGTCGTCGGCGCTCATCCCGCCGTCGATCACGCACGATGTGCCCTCGTAAGTACAATTGAAAGCTACTACGAGCGGCGCGTCGACGAGAAGACCGGCCTGACCGCGTGGGCGCTCGCCATCGACGACGAAGAGCTATGGAACGAGCTGGTCGAGGCCGAGAAGGCCCGGCAGACGACCAGCAGCACCAAGACCCGCACCCGGCACAAGCGGCACAACGCCAAGCGCTACGGCACACCGCCCCCTATGTCCGTCGAGCCGACTTCCGTTGCGACGGTCGATTCACCGTCGCACGACGGCCAGAACTCCGTCGTACGACGCCGAGTAGACCCCCGATCACCATTAGACCTCCCGGGTATCGCCCAGGGGATCGCCCAGGAGCGCCCGGCCGAACGCTCCACGACCGCTGCGCGGGTCGCGGTCAGTGCTCCGGCTCCCGAGTCCTCTCCTCCGGCCAGGGAGCACGGTATGTCCCGTCCGGACTTCCAGCGGGGCGGTGCTGCGGCGAAGCGTCGCCAGGACGAGCTGGACAAGGCTGGTCAGACGATCAAGCCGGTGAGCGCCTTGGAGCTGATGCGTCAGTGTGTGGCCAGGGGTGGCCAGCGTCCGAACCCGGATGGCCTGGACACCGCCCGCGCGATGGTCGCGGAGTGCATCGCGCGCGGCGCCGAGACGCTGGCCCAGTTCCGGACCTGCATGAGCGAGTCGCCGAACGATTTCGAGTTGGCTCGTGCGAACGACCTGATCTCGGACTCGGCGTACGCCCGCTCGGCCTGATCAGCCTGTCCACCCCGGACTGAGCGCTTCGAAGTTTTGAGGGCACATAGTTGCCCCGAGGAGGAATCATGATCAACTGGCAGACGCACATCAGGATCGACGACACGCCGATGGAGTGGACCGGGCAGCCGACACCGTGCCAGATCTGGCTCGGCGCGGTCACCCCGGCCGGGTACGGAGCCCTGCCCGGACGTGTCAACGGCGAGCAGGCAGCCCACCGGGCGCACTTCAAGCTGAACGGCGGGATGATCCCGGCCGGGCACGAACTCGATCACACGTGTCGAGTGAGGATCTGTGTCGCGCATCTCGAAGCGGTCACCCCGACGGAGAATAAGCGCCGGGGGAACAGCATGGCTGGTGTCGGCCGGGGCGAGCGGATCGATCACCGGGCGGCGAGCCTGGCCGCACAGGCGGGGGACTGGGCTCGGTACCGCGAGCTGGCGCGCATCGACGAAGGTCCGCTCCCGCTGGCGCCGCTGCGGCTCACGCCGGGACTCGCTCGCCGGTGGGTCGAGGCCCTGCGGAGCGATCCTTTCATCGACGGCCCCGGCACCGAAGGCGAGATGTACCCACGCACGGCAAACGACGTGCTGGCCCACGAGATGCCCGGCAAGACCGCCGAGAGGGTCCGGCGAGAACTTCGTACCGACGATCCCCGTCGCGGCCGTCCTGGGGCGCTTCAGGCCCATCGTCGAGCGGGTGGCCGGCGGGGAGCCGCTCGTGACCGTAGAGACCCTGGAGGCCGTCATGACCTTCGTCGAGCTGGTCGAGGTGATCGAAGAGGCGTTCGCTGGGGAGGTCACCCCGTGCTGATCGTCCTCGGCCTGGCTGTGCTCTTCGTCGGGGTGCAGCTCGTCTACTTCCACCGCGCGCTGGCTCGGCGGGACCACGAAGCGCAGGCCGTCCGGCGCACGCTCGACGGCTGACCATCCACGACGGAGCCGCGCCGAATCCAGATCGGCGCGGTTCCGTCATCGGTCAGGTAACCGTCAAACGTCATGCGCCGGTTATTCTGGATCAAGGTCTGTGTCTCGCGTTCGGTCAGGGAGGCGTCGGCATGCTCGATCTCGTGGAACTTCTCGATCACGTCGTTGCCCGTCAGGCGGTCACCCGGAAGCCGGGTGCGATCGGCACGAAGAGCGGCTTCGGTTCGATGCCGCCGATCGACCTCGACGCGATGGAGCTGCGCGACCTCTTGGCCGTGGCCGGCCCCGGTGCGTACGCCGAGCTGGAACCAGCGGCTCTTGAATTCATCGAGCGCCCTTCGAAGGTGTCACTCGGCGCCTACCCTGAGTGCGGTGAGGCTGTCTTGTGTGCCTTCGATCGCGTGGCCGGTGAGTGCGGCGCCTGTGGGGAGTGGTTGAGCCGCGCTGATGCGGTGCGTGCCGCCGTCGAGTACTGCGAGAACACGTGGCTGAAACCGGTCGAGATCGAGCGTGAGACCCGGGGATGGGGTTCGCCGGTGACAGTCGGGCGGGTGCGGACGTGGCGCTGGCGCGGCTGGATCGCTCCCGACGACGCCGGGTGCTATTGCTTGGCTGATGTGCTCGGGCTGATCGACCGCCAGGCCGCAGAGGTCGCGTAACCGTCTATCGTCCGACGGCAGTTGACAGGGCCCTGTCGAGTGCGTATCATCACATGCGCAGGCGGAGCTGTGCCGCCCTGGTGTTTGATGAGCGAACCGCTTACTCGCCTTGCTGCGGTGACGGCTTATTTTTGGTTGATGGGCGACTCTCTAGCAGAAGCTCGTATCTGGTGAATGTCTCCAGATTCTCTTCCATTCCGAAGAGTGTAGCAAACGTTGTTCCCATTTGTTCGCTGACTTGTCGAAGTCGTCCACTTGGGAATCTGACCCAGTAACGATTCGCATTGTCTCTAAAGGCTGCGATGATCCTCGCGTGGCTAGTTAGCTGGACAAAGTCGCTAATCGCTTCTTGTCTTGTGTCTGGATGGAAGGGCTCTGCGCCGTGGAGCTCCGTCAAGATTTCGTCGATGCGACGATCGATCTTCTCGTTGAATGATTCAACGAGTTCCGGTGCATTGGTGGGGCCGAGGCTTCTGAACTCGGTATCTATGCGCAGATCTTCTTTGGTGAATTTGGTCTCTCGTTCGAGGCTTGTCAGTTGTACCGCGACCTGAAAATCGTGAACGGGCAAGCCTGAGCCGTTGGAGTACATGACGACCAGGTTCATTGGGCGGCCGTCTACGAGCCACACGGCCACCTTGCTGGCCTGATCCTGCTCGGTGAGCTCCTGGAGCCGATGTTCTTGCTTGGCCGACTGCTCGTCCGACTTCTTCCATCCGAGGTAGGCGATGGCGACAGCTACGGCCGCTGCGGCGATCGAACCGACCGCCCCGACCCACTGGCCCCACGCTCCCCACCAGGGGTCTTGCTTGTTCTGGTCGACACCCCAGACGATCACGACCGCCATGCCCAGGGCGGTAATCAGTCCGGCGACGACTGCCAATGCACGCATAGGTGATCTATCGCTGGCTGGGCTCCAACTGCTACTGGACACACGGGAGGTTGACGATGGCCGCCCGTAACGAGTCGCGCGCGAACCCCGCCGAGCAGGCCGAGATGCAGCAGCGTGCCTTCGAGCTGGTGCTGCGAGGCAAGAGCCTCCGCGAGGCCGCCCGGGTCATGACGGCCGAGGGCACGCGCGTCAGTCATGAGAAGGTCCGCCAGCTCGTGCAGCTGGAGTCCGACGAGCGTGTGCTGCCCTCGGCCGACCAATGGCGCCAGGTGCTGATCGAGCGCCTGAACGACGCCCGCCAGGCTGTCCTCACCGTGCTGGAGCGCGAGCAAGTGACGATCTTGCACGGCCGCGTCATCCGCGAGGGCAGCCGGTGATCGAGTACGGCGAGGATGGCGAGGCGCGAGCCGTTATCGCTCCCGGGCACGGTGAGCCCGTCTTGGACGATGATCCCGTGCTGCGTGCCGTCGACCGCCTCGTGAAGATCGACGAGCGCCTGGCGAAGCTCGCGGGCGCCGATGCCCCGACCGAGGCGAACCTGAACGCGGCCCCGACCGTGCAGAGGCCGGCCGAGCTGGACAACTTGATCCAGCAGGCGCGCGAGCGGCAGGAGGCTGCCGAGTGGGAGCTGGTGGCCGATGAGTGAGGTCGGAGTGGCCTCAGTCCTCTGCAGACCCGGTCAGCATCAGGCCGCCTTTCGGCTTGCGCTGCCAGGTCTTTCCGTTCGCGTCGGTGAAAACCATCGTGATCTCGGTTTCGCGAAGTAGCTCCGAGAAAAGCTGGTGCGCGGTCGGCGAAAAGTGAGGCAGGCCGGTCGTAGGGTCCGTCTTGGTGATGGGTTCGTCAAATTCGCGATCCAGAATGACGGTCAGGAACTCGGAAAGTTCATTGCTGGCTCGCAACTGTTTGGAGGGCGACTGCGTTGGGCTCACATTCCCGAGTCCGATTCTGAATTTAGCTTGTTTGCTGGGGGCGCGGAAATAGATATTCACGTCAAATGCCGGGAGATGCCCGGAGTTGTGATACATCACGACGGCTTGGTCGTTGAAGGCGAGGTCGAGCCAGACGCCGAACTTTCCGGCCAGTTCGGTCTGTCGATCCTCGCCGAGCTGCCTCAGCTGCTCGGATTGCATCTTGTTGGTCCTGACAGTGGCGACGGCGGCGACGATCGCGGCGATCAGGGCGCCAACCGCGAGCGCTGTGGAGATGACTGCCGACCAGCCTGACATCCAGTCCGTGCTCTTGGGCGCCTCGGCGATCACCGACGTGATGGCCGACATCATCAATGACATGTGGGCACGTTAGCCGGGGCGAGCCGTGGGGCCCGTCGGCGACGCGCGGGGAGGAGATCCGTCATGACGTACTCCATCGCGATAGCGACGGGCCTGACGCTCTTCGCCGGGTCCGGGCTGGCTCGGCACGACGGCGTCCGCTTGGTGTTCGTCGCACTGTCCGTGGCGGCCTTCGTCGTCGCCGTGCTCGCGGCTGCTGGCGTGATCGGGTGAGTTGGCTCAGAGTTGAGTCAGCGTGCCGTCGTGGTCGGCGCGCCAGCGGTGCTTGCCCTGTCGGAAAGTGACGCTGAGTTCGATCTGACGAATGACGTCGAGTGTCTCCGACTTTGCGGCACGGCTGACGGTCGTGGCTCCGCCTTCGTTGGTTTCGTAATAGCCATCCTGGCCGATCCGCTCGAAAATATTGGATCGAATGGGGAGGGCAAGTCGCTCTCCGAGACGACGGATCTCGTCCCCAGTTCTCAACGTCGGTGACACGGTGCCGAGTCGGAATGTGAAACTCATCGTCGATACTCGCGTTTGGGTTACGACGTCGTAGACCGGCAACGCGGTGGTGTTAACCAGCATCACGACGGGGATGAGGCTGCCGTCAGAGGTTACCCACATCGCGAACTTAGCGGCGTCGCGCTCGCGCGCCTCTGTCGTTGCCAGGACCCAACCTCGGTGGGCGATCCACAGCGCCGCAACTGCGGCCGCGATCGATCCAATCCCGCCGATCCACTGGCCCCACGCGGCCCACCAGTCGGTGCCACGACGGGTCACGGCGCTGAAGGTGACCAGCAGGATCGAGGCGAGCAAGGTCACGCCGCCGAGGTACCGGACGTCCACTTTGCCGAATCGCATCGCAGCAGTATCACGCGCGGTGAGACCTACGACTGCGCGGCGCGCTGAGGCTGCTGCCGCGCTGCGGGGGAGGTGGCGACGTGAACATCTTCTACTGGCTCGCCGACTACGCGGGTTGTGGCTACTACAGGTGCTTGTTGCCCGGCGCCGAGTTGGCCAAGCGTGGGCACGACGTGATGGCCGACGGCCGCGTGGTCCCGAACGAGGTGAAGAACGGCGAGTGCGACGTGATCGTGGGGCAGCGGATCTGCCTCGAAGGCCCGTCGATCACCTGGCAGAAGCTCGCCCGCGCCGGCCACACGCGGCTCGTCTTCGAGAGCGACGGCCTGCTGACCGATGTGGACCCGAGCAACCGCCACGCCGCGCGGTTCTACGGCGTCGAGACCGTGCGCCGCTACCGGGAGAACATGGCCGTGGCCGACGTGGTCACGGTGACCACCGACCGGCTCGCCGAGCATGCCCGCGAGATCAACCCGACGGCGGAGATCCACGTCCTGCCGAACCAGGTCCCGGGCTGGCTGCTCGACCACGAGAAGCCCTCAACCCCCGACCCGGAGCTGCTCACGATCGGCTGGCGCGGCTCGATGTCGCACCACCGGGACTTCGGCGAGCTGGCCCGCCCGCTGCGGGCCTGAACTACTGCGGCTTGGCCAGCTCGCGCCGACCAACTTCGGTGAGCACGTAGTAGCGCTTGGCTTCGGCGGTCGAGGACTCGTCCCATCCGTCGGCGAGCCAGCCGCGTTCGAGCAACGGCGTCAGCAGCGAGTTCAACCGGCTGCCGTGCAGATCCGCAGCGCCTCGCAGGTCTTCGCTGGAGAAGTGGGCTTCGTCAGCTCCCGCGAGCAGCACCGCCGCCAGCCTGCGCATTTCCCGGGTCGATCGCATGGCTCGATCCTAACTCTCGTCGCCTTGCACGGGCGGCTCCGGCGGCCAGCGGAACACGCTCGACCGGTAGTTGCCGCCCGGTCGGGTCGGTCCGGTCGGCTGCTGCGGCGGGTGGCTCCCCGCCGAGCCGAAGGCCACATTCCCGGCCTGACCTCCGGAGAGGCAGCTGCGCGGGTCGCGGCGGCGTGCTCTTGGACTCCTGGGCATGGGCTTCTCCTAGCGCCTCGGGGGCGGCGGTTGGACGGGACGGGGCTGCGGGGCAGGGTTGTCGCGGGTGGGGCTGACGGGCCTGTCCTTGCCCGGCCCCGGCCTCGTCGGTCCTGGTCCAGCGGGGTTGCGCGGCATCGGCCGTCCTCTGGTTCGGTGAGTGGGCAGGTGGAACCCGGCCGCCGCGCCGATAGAGGGCAGCGCGGCGGCCGGGAGATCGGAAGTGCGGCTGTTCTCGTCGGACCGAGTTCCGGGCCGGAGCACACGGCCTGACGCGGCGGCGTTGGAACCCAGTCGGCGCGCCGCCCTGAGGGGGAGGGCGGGCAGACGCGCCGACCGGGGCCTTACTCGCCCCGAGCTACCCGCACCGGCAGCTCGGGACGCAGCTCCCGCTCGATCCACCGATCAAGCTCGATTCGGCTCACCGACGCCTGGATCTCCTCGGCGTTCGGCACCTGCTCGGCGTTGAACACGATCGTCAGGTCCTTGCGGGGGATCGTGATGACCTGCTCGACCACGTCGAGCTGTTCGCAGGCATCGCGCACGGCGGCCTTCCAGGTGGTCAGGTCGCATTTGTCGCCGAGGCGCTCGTGCGGGCTTCTGCGCCAGCTCAGCCACGTCGCGGACGTAGTACGGCTCAGCGGGCACGGGGCACCTCCGTGGGGCTGGTCGTGTTGAGGCAGGCGGGGCACGGCGGGTGCGTGCGAGGCCCGACCGGGCGCCGGGTGATGCTCGGCCGGTCGTGGCCCAGCGGTCCCGGGCGGCGTTGCTCGCACGCCGGGTACACCAGCGGCGGCCAGTCCAGGGAGAGCTGCGCGTGCGGGTACAGGTGGGCGAGGCCGTCGACGAACCCGTGCCACTCCCACCAGTCGCCCGGCGCCATCGCGCGAGGCCGGTCGTCGAGCGCGGTCACCGGTGCACCAACGAGCGTTGTGGACCGCGTGCACGCCGGTCCCCAGGAGGGCGAAGTACAAGGCTTGCGTCTTCGGTCATCGCCCCTCCATCCGGTGCTGCCCGGCATCGCGGGCTGGTGAGTCACGCTTGAGCAGGGTGCCACGATTTCGCGACATTATGAGAGCGATTTCGCGAAATCACGCGGAGATGCACGCGATTGGACCAATTAGGCATGTCGCCTTGCCTGGCATGATCGTTCTTCGCGAAACCACCTGCTAGGAGGCGTTATGTCCGACCACGAAGAGCCCCTGAACCTGACCTTCCTGGGCACCACCAGCACCGGCGGCCAGTGCCCGAACGCGTACGCCACCGATCGCGGCACGTACGTGATCCAGGGCTACAAGATCACCGACCCGACCGCGCTGGCGCAGCTGCACGAGCGTGGTCTGCCCGAGGGGGAGACCGCCGTCGAGATCCCCGCCGGCCTGCTCAAGTTTCTGCCGGTCCAGGGCTCGTGATGACTGTTCGCCTCTCCGGCGACCAGTGGGCGCGTGCTCTGCACGACTTCGAGCGCACCGCGTTCCGGTTCGAGTGCCAGGGCACGTACCACGAGCCGTACGAGCAGCAGGCGCTTCGTCAGCATCTCGCTGGCGACGAGCCGGACCTGACCTACTTGCGCACATGGCTCGATGACGTGCGCAGGGGCACTGATGCCGGGAGGCGCTACAGCCGGGTCCGGGTGGTGACCGACCCGATCACGGACTACCTGCGGTTCGAGCTGGCCGTCACTCCGCACAACGAGGCCGCCGGGGAGGACGTTCGCGTCCTCTCGGCCGCTCGCGCCGCCGAGCTGGGTCCGCTGCCGGGAACTGACTTCTGGCTCTTCGACGATCGGCTGGTCACCGTCATGCACTTCGACGAGCGCGAGGGCTTCCAGTACGCCGACGCGGTGACGACACCTGATCAGGTGACGCAGTTTCTCGAAATTCGCGAACGCGTGTGGGATGCTGCGGTCCCGTTCCGGGAGTTCGTGATGACGTAGCGAGGGTGAGTGCCTAACAGCTTCGAGAGGCGGCGCGAGGCGCTCGGCGAGCGCCTGCGTGAGTTACGCGTGGCCGCCGGGTACGAGCAGGGCAAAGACTTCGCTCGCTTGCTCGGCTGGAACGCGCCGAAGGTGTCGAAGATCGAGAACGGTCGCCAGACCGCGAGCGTCGAGGACATCGAGACCTGGCTTGCCGCAGTCGGTGCGACGGCCGATGTCGCGGACGAAGTGCGAGCCATGCTCGCCGCCGTCCTCGACGCCTACGTCACGTGGAAGGACAAGGTCCGGACCGGTCATCGTGCGCGGCAAGAGGAATCGGTGACGCGCGAGGGCAATGCCCGCCTGATCCGCGCGTTCGAGATCGGTGCCGTTCCCGGTCTGGTCCAGACAGCCGAGTACGCGATGTGCGCGCTGACCGCGCACGCCAACCTGCACGGCGGCGGTCACGACCTCACCGATGCCGTGCGTGCCCGGATGAAGCGGCAACAGATCCTGTTCGAGCCCGGCCGCGAGATCGAGCTGCTGTTCTCCGAAGCCGCGTTGCTCAACCCGATCGCGCCGCCGGAGGTGATGCGCGGCCAGAAGCACCGCCTGATCGCGACGATCGGCACGCCGGGCGTTCGCGTCGGCATCATCCCGAGCGGCATCAAGCTGCCGTACCCGTTGCTGCACAACTGGTGGGTGATCGACGACATCGTGTTGATGGAGTCGGCCACGGCCGAGATTGTGGTGGACGATCCCGACGAGGTCGAGGTGTTCAACAAGCTCACGGACATGTTCTGGGAGGTCGCGGTGGAGGGCGACGCTGCTCGCGACCTTCTCGCCGGGGCAGCGCCGTCCTGATGGCGAGGACCCGGGTCAGCGGGCGCACCTGGCCAGCCGCGCGCTGACCGTCAGGTCGTACTGCGTCGGCTGCTGCCACTCCTCCAAGTCCATGAACGTCTGGAGGTAGACGACACCAGACGAGTCGACGCCGTACACGCCGACGGTTTCGCCGGGCGTGCATCCCTTGTCGCTGGGCACTCGGGACGAGTCGGTGGCGTACAGCACGTCCGTGTAGCCGCGCGCCAGCATGGTCGCGGCGGCGTCGGACGCGAGGTATCCGGCGAGGTCCTGCCGGTTGTAGACGTGCTCGGTGGGGAAGACCGGATGCGGGGACGCGATGGCGAAGCCGGCCACCTCCGGCTTCCCGGGGAGCAAGACGGCCACCGCCGCGCAGGCGGCGATCGCGATCACGCCGACGATCATCGAGAGACGGGTGGGTCTGGCCATGGCGGACTCCTCGGGGTGTCGTGCTGGTGGCTTGACTCGTACGGAGCGGCGTAGCTGTTACAGGTCCCGGCGTCACCTGGCGTCCCAACCAGCCGCGATGTCCTGGGGCGTGATGCCCGCGTGCAGGGCCTTGTTCACGCGGGCGGCCAGCCGCTCGACGGCCTCTCGCACTTCGGTGTCAGGGCCGGGCTCGGCGCCCTTCCGCAGGTCGAGGAGGGACCGCAGGGCGCGGTTGGTGTCGTTCGCTTCACTGATGAGCATGGCTACGCTCCTGTGACTCAGGAGGGCAGCGCTAGATTGTTACTAGTGGTGCTTCACGCACGAGACGTACTGCGCGATCAGGGACCGGCTCGACAGCAGCACGCCCTTCGGCCGTGACTCGGTGCCGGAGGTGTACATCAGCCGCAGCGGGTCATCGTCGGCGACGACGACGTCCGGGGCCCGATCGTCTCCTTCGGACAGCCACGTGCCGACGTCTTCCCAGCCGCCGCCGGGGCCGATGCGGCCGCGGACGACGTCTTTCAACCCCGACAGTTCGAGGGCCTCGGCGGCGGTCGCTTCGAGGGCGTCCTCGGTGACGAAAGCGGCGGCTTCGGCGTGGCGGAGGATGTAGGCGACCTCGTCGGCGCCGAGCATGAAGTTGACCGGGACCAGGAGCACGCCGAGTTTCGCGGTGGCGAAGGCCAGCACGCCGTACTGCCAGCAGTTGTGGCTCAGCAGCGCGAGCCGGTCGCCCTTGCGGAGGCCGCGCGCGGCGAGGGCGTGGGCGCAGCGGTTGGCGGCGGCTTCGAACTCGGCGAAGGTGAGCCGCGTGTCCCCGGAGACGACGGCGAGCTTGTCCGGCAGCCGCAGCGCGGTGCGGCGGAGGAGATCGCCCAGCGCGTGCTGCCGGGCGCGGTCGACGAGGGCGGCGGTGACCTGGTCCATCCCGGCAGTCTCGGTCGGGACGGACCGGCCCGCAAGCCTCGGTTCAGCGCGCGGTGTCGTCGATCTGCACGGGGTAGCCGGCGCGCAGCACGGCGATCGTCGCCGGGGGAGTGAGGACTTGGGCCGTGCCGGTGGTGGGACGCGGCCGCCGGGTGCCGTACCCCGTGGTCGTCCACTCCGTGAGGTGGTCGCCGAGGACGAGTTCCGGGTGGTCGCCGCCGAGGACGAACACGCCGTCCGGCAGGCCGGCCCAGCTCAGCTCGTGCAGCCGGCGGCGGTGGGTGCCGCGGTGGAGGCGTTCGCGGTGCAGCTGCCGGTTCATCGCCGTCGCGGACGGCTCGCCGCCCCAGGCGTCGCGGTAGGCGGTGTAGTCGCTGCGGCGGCACTCGCCGCACGGCCGGTGCCCGGCGGCGAACGAGACGGCCTCGTCGTGGAAGTACAGGTGCGTGTAGCGGCCCGGCAGCCACTGCTCGCGCCACCGGCCGCGGAACTCGAGCACGCAGGTGATCCACAGGTCACCGGCGTGGAAGCGGACGATGTCGTGGCCCTCGTGCAGCACCCCGCGGTTGCCGGTCCACGCGCCGCGCAGGGGGACGTCGACGATCCCGCCGGTCGGCGTCACGCGGTTGCGCACGGCGTTCTCCCAGGTCTCGGGCGGTGGCGTCCGGAGTGGCGGAGCGGGCGGGCGAGACGCAGAATGCGCGCATGCACCCCACGCCGGTCCGCGTGGCGCGCCTGACCGACCCGGCCGGGCCCGCCGACGGTACCCGTGTGCTCGTGGAACGGCTCTGGCCCCGGGGCGCGTCCCAGGCGGTCGAGCTGGACGGCTGGTACCGCCAGCTGGCGCCCTCGGACGAGCTGCGCACCTGGTACGGCCACGACCCGGACCGCTTCCCCGAGTTCGCGCGGCGCTACCGCGCGGAACTGCGCGAGCCGGACCGGCTGGCGGCCCTGGCGAGGCTGGTGGACCTCGCGGCGGGCGGCCCCCTGACGCTGCTGACGGCGAGCCCGACGTTGCCGCTGAGCCAGGTGGCCGTCCTCGCCACCGTGCTCACCGGCGAGGCCTGACCCGCGGGCCGTCACGGTCGGGTCGCGGCGGTGGGGGCCGGGCCCGGGGCGCGGGTCGTCACCGTGGCCGTCGTGGTGCCCAGCGTGTCGTGGCGGGCCGTCAGCGTGAGCGTTCCCGCCGGTCCCGCGAACGGGCGCAGCCACACCGCCGCCGCGCCGCCGGTCGCGGCGAGGTCGAGCGTGGTGTCGCCGACCAGCTCGGCCGGGCCCGTCAGCGCCAGCGTCACCTTGCCGCCCGCCGACGCGCGCAGGGTGCCGTAGCGGTCCGTCACCGCGACGACGACGCGGGTCGCGTCGGCGCCGTCGGACCGCAGGTCCGTGTCGTCCGGGACGCAGCTCAGCACGTCCCGGCTCCGGTCGCCGCTGTAGCGCCGGGTCACGACCAGGCGGTCACCCAGGTAGCCGTCGATCCGCAGCTCGGCCCGGGTCAGCGGGAAGTCCACCGCGAACGGCGGGTGCGCCAGGTGCGGGAAGTCCGCGCGGCGGCTGCGGGCCGTGCCCGCGTGCCGGCCGCCGAGGAACAGCTCCAGGCGGTCGCAGTTCGACCAGATCGTCGCGCCCGGCCCCGGCAGCGGCGTCCCGTTGTCCCACGCGAACCCGGCCTCGACGACCGCGCGCACCCGCGGGTCGCCCTGCGCGGCGTAGAACGCCGCGGCCGGCTTCGGGATCCGGAAGATGTCGGACACCCCGGCGAACTTCGAGCCGCCCATCGAGCGCTGCCAGCCCGACGGGTAGTCGAACGCGCACCAGGCCAGCAGCCCGCTGTAGTGGTCGTCGGCCGCGGCCAGGTCGTGAGCCTTCGCGTGCAGCTCGGCCTGCAGCTGCTGGGTCGCGTTCGGGTCGGTCCGGCGGTAAGCGCGGACGCCGGCGAGCGTGCCGATCGACTCCGTCACCAGGTACGGCACACCGGGGCGCGGCGCCTTGAGCTGGAACGGCGCGCCGCGGTGCGCGGTGTAGTCGTTGTAGGCCAAGACCTGCTCGTCGGTGCCCGGCGGCAGCGCCAGCCGCGCACCGGTGGTGCTGGCCAGCGCCCCGCTGGTCGGGCGCGACGGGTCCAGCTGCTTCGCGAGCTTGCCGGTCTTCAGGTACATCTCGGTCGTCCCGGCGGCCTCGTTGACGCGGGTGCCCCAGACGACGACGCTCGGGTGGTTGCGGTCCCGGACGACCATCGCCGAGACGTCACGCAGGTTCTGCTGCTGCCAGGCGGCGTCGCCGACGCGGCCCCAGCCCGGGATCTCCTCCCACACCAGCAGGCCCAGCTCGTCGCAGGCGTCGAGGAACGCGCTCGACTGCGGGTAGTGCGAGCAGCGGACCATCGTGCAGTTCAGCTCGCGGCGCAGGATCTCGGCGTCGCGCCGCTGGACGCGGTCGGGCATCGCGCCGCCGGCGAACGGGTACCACTGGTGGCGGTTGAGGCCGAAGAGCTTGAGCCGGCTGCCGTTGAGGAAGAAGCCGTCCGGGGTGAACTTGGCTTCGCGGAACCCGACGCGCACCACGCGCTGGTCGAGCCGCCGCGGTCCGGAGCGCACGCTCACCGTGACGTCGCACAGCGCGGGGTCCGCGACGTCCCACAGCCGGACCGCGCCGAGCCCGCCCACCTCGAACGTGACGGTCTTCGTGCCGACCGGCAGCGGCCCGACGGTCGTCGCGGCCTGGGCCAGCTCGCGCCCGGCCTGGCTCACCGACGCCGTGAGCTGCAGCGGTTCGGTGATCGCGGCCGTCGTGTCCAGTTCGCAGGTCAGGCGCAGCGATCGGGCCGGCGTGAGGACGTCGGCCGGGCAGGCGAAGACGTCGGTCAGCCGGGTGCGCGGCACCGTGCCGATCGTGGCCGGGCGGTAGATCCCGGCCGGCTGGTAGAAGTCGATCACCGACGGACCGGCCATCCGCGGCAGGTTGGGCGGGACGTCGAGCTGCCACCGTCCGTCGACCACCACGGCGAGGATGTTGTCGCCCGCCGTGACCTGCGGCAGTTCCACTTCGAAGGGCAGGTAGCCGCCGTTGTGGGAGGTGACGAGCGTGCCATTGAGGTAGACGGCCGCGTTGGTCATGACGCCGTCGAACCGGGCCCGGACGCGTTCCGACGCCATCGCCGGGGACACCGTGAAGTGCTTGCGGTAGATCCACCGGTCCTGCCACGACGCCGGGTCCCAGCCGGTCCACGACAACGGCGTCACGCAGTGGGGGAGCTGCACGGGCGAAAGGTCTTCTTCGTCGAAGTCGGCGTCGGCACAGCCGTCCTCGTACCGCCCGAACAGCCAGAAATCGCCCAGCCGCACGGCATCCGGGTCCGGTTCCCCCATCCCGGCGGACCCGGCGACGGTGGCCCCCACGACGGCGGCGCCGAGCGCGGCCCCGCTCGCGGCGAGGAATCCGCGCCGCGAGAGCCGCCGTTCGTCCGCCATGCCGACCTCCGTGCCCGGGCGAGCACCGCGGCTCGTCGGCTCCAGTGTGTCCCCACCGGACCCACTGTGGCATCGCACCTGATCAACACGCCATTACGGGGGCCAGGTCAGCGCAGGGTCGAGGTGCGCACCACCAGTTCCGGGGTGAAGACGACCTGCCGGTGCTCGTGGGCGGTTTCGGTGGTTTCGGCCAGCAGCAGCTCCGCGGCGGTGCGGCCGAGGCGGTGGCGGGGCTGGCGGACCGAGGTGAGCGGGACCGCGGCCGCCGCGGCGAACTCGATGTCGTCGTAGCCGACTATCGCCAGGTCCTCCGGGACGCGCATGCGCAGGGTGGCGCACGTCTGCAGCAGGCCGAGGGCGACCAGGTCGTTGGCGCAGAACGCGGCGGTCGGACGGATCGCCGCCGGCAGGCCCGCCAGGCGCTCGCCGGCGCCGCGGCCGTCGGCGACCGTCAGCGCCGTTGTCGTGAGGTCGACCAGGCGGTCCGGGGCCAGACCGGCGGCGGCCAGCGCGCGCAACGCGCCCTGACGCCGGTCGCGCACCTGGCCGACCGTCGTGTGGTTGCCGATGAACGCGATCCGCTCGTGGCCCTGCTCGATCAGGTGCCGGACGGCGATCTCGCCGCCGTAGACGTCGTCCACCGCGACGGAACAGTGCTCGGTGCCGTCCGGCGTGCGGTCCACGACGACCACCGGCGTCCCGCGCCGGGCGATCTCCCGCAGCAGCGGCGCGTCCGGGTCGACCGGCGTGATGAGGATGCCCTGCACGCGCTGCTGTTCGAGGCGGCCGAGGTAGGCCTCTTCCCGGGACGGCTGGTGCGCGCTGTTGCAGAGGAACAGGGAAAGGTCGCTCTCGTCGGCGGCGTCTTCCATGCCGGCCGCGACGTCGGTGAAGAACGGGTTGCTGCCGTCGAGCATCACGTAGGCCAGCACGCGGCTGCGGCCCGCCCGGAGCTGCCGCGCGGATTCGTTGCGCACGAAGCGGAGTTCGGCCATCGCGGCCTCGACCTTCGCGCGCGTGGCGGGGCTGACGCGGTCGGGCCGGTTCAGCACGTTGGACACCGTGCCGAGGGAGACGCCCGCGGCCGCGGCGACGTCCTTCATGCCCGCCGCCCTCGGCTCGGCGCCGGACTCCTGGACCGTCATCTGACCCCCTCCTGAGCACGCACCGTTGAAACGTAACATCGCCACCAACTACGTGGTCCCGAAGACGTTTGGCCACGGTTCGGTGGATGCATTGACTTGTTCTTCGGCTGCATAGTAGCGTCACCGCGCCAGGTTTGTGAAACCTTTCAATAGCCCTTCGAACCGGAGGTCGCGATGACGCGGCAGGACCCGGGCCGAGCCCCTCTGCTGGAGGTGCGCGGCGTGAGCAAGTCGTTCGGCGCCGTCGCGGCGGTCGCCGGAGTGTCGTTCCCCCTGCACGCCGGAGAGGCCCACGCGCTGGTCGGGGAGAACGGCGCCGGCAAGTCGACGATCGTCAAGATGCTGGCCGGCGTGCACAAGCCCGATGACGGCACGCTGCTGCTCGACGGCGAACCGGTCACGTTCGGCTCCCCGGCCGACGCCAAGGCCGCCGGCATCGCGGTGATCTACCAGGAACCCACGCTGTTCCCCGACCTTTCGGTCGCGGAGAACATCGTCATGGGCCGCCACCCGCGCAAGAGCCTCGGCCGCATCGACCGGGCCGCGATCCGCGCCGAAGCCGACCGGCTGTTCACGCGGCTCGGCGTCCGGATCGACCCGGCCCGCCCGGCCCGCGGGCTGTCGATCGCCGACCAGCAGATCGTCGAGATCGCCAAGGCGCTCAGCGCGGACGCCCGCGTGCTGATCATGGACGAGCCGACCGCCGCGCTCAGCCGCGTCGAGGTCGAGCGGCTGTTCACGGTCGCGCGCACACTGCGCGAGGAAGGTGCGGCGATCATGTTCATCTCGCACCGCTTCGAGGAGATCACCGAGCTCTGCCAGCGCGTCACGATCATGCGCGACGGCAAGCACGTCTCCACCGACCTCGTCGCCGACCTCACCGTCGACGAGATGGTCCACCGCATGGTCGGGCGTGACCTCGACGCGCTGTTCCCCAAGCAGGACGTCGAACCCGGCGCCGTGGTCCTCGAAGTCGAAGGCCTGGCCCGGGAAGGCGTCTTCCGCGACATCTCCTTCTCCGTGCGCGCCGGCGAGATCGTCGCGTTCGCCGGGCTCGTCGGGTCCGGCCGCTCCGAGGTCGTGCAGGCCGTGTTCGGGGTGGACGAACGCGACGCCGGAGTCGTGCGGGTGAACGGGAAGAAGCTCAAGGCGCACTCGTCGCGCGCGGCGATGAACGCCGGGATGGCGCTGGTCCCCGAGGACCGGCGCCAGCAGGGCCTGATCATGGACCTCTCGATCGAGCGCAACGTGACGCTGCCGCGCTCCGGCGCGCTCGCGAACTTCGGGTTCCTCGGCGGCGGGAGCGAACGGCAGGAGGCGCGGCACTGGACCGAGCGGCTGCGCACCAAGTACCGCCGCCTCGGCGACCCCGTCGGCACGCTGTCCGGCGGCAACCAGCAGAAGGTCGTGCTGGCCAAGTGGCTCGCGATGGCGCCGAAGGTGCTGATCGTGGACGAACCGACCCGCGGCATCGACGTCGGCACGAAGGCCGAGGTGCACCGGCTGATGTCGTCGCTCGCGGCCGAAGGCGTCGCCGTCGTCATGGTGTCGTCCGAACTGCCGGAGGTGCTGGGCATGGCCGACCGCGTGCTGGTGATGCGGGAGGGGCGGATCGTCGCCGAGCTCCCGCGCGCCGAAGCCACCGAAGACTCGGTCATGTTCGCCGCGATGGGACAGGGGGCCGCCGCGTGAACGCGACCAAGGTGGCCGCACCGCCTCGCGGACCGGTGACCGGGGACCGCCAGTCGTGGACCGCGAACGTCTTCAAGGCCCGCGAGTCCGGGATCGTGCTGGCCCTGATCGTGCTGGTCGTGTTCACCGCGACGCAGAACTCCCGGTTCCTGTCCGGGCAGAGCATCCGCGACATCCTGCTCGGCACGGCGATCCTCGCGGTGCTGGCCGTCGGGCAGGCGGTGGTGATCATCACCCGCAACATCGACCTGTCGGTCGGGTCCGTGCTCGGGCTCTCGGCGTTCGCCGTCGGCTCGCTGATGCGCGACAACCCCGGCCTGCCGGTGATCGTCGCGGTGCTCGCCGGGATCGTCGTCGGCGCGGTCTGCGGCCTGCTCAACGGCGTGCTCGTCCGGTTCGGCCAGGTGCCGGCGCTGGTCGTCACCCTCGGCACGCTCTACGCCTTCCGCGGGGTCAGCTTCTTCTGGGCCGGCGGCCAGCAGATCAACGCCGACAAGCTGCCGCAGTCCTTCCTGGACTTCGGCACGGCGTCGATCCTCGGGATCCCGTGGCTGGTGCTGATCGCGCTGGTCGTGCTGGTGCTCGCCGGGATCGTGCTGCGCAGCTACCGCGCCGGCCGCGAGCTGTACGCCATGGGCTCCAGCCCGCAGGCGGCCCAGCTCGCGGGCATCAAGGTCGGCCGCAACACCAGCGCCGCGTTCCTGGTCAGCGGCGCGCTCGCCGGCCTGGCCGGGGTTCTGTTCGCCGCGCGCTTCGGCACCGTCGACGCGGCGGCGGGCACCGGCTACGAGCTGAACGTCGTCGCCGCGGCCGTCGTCGGCGGGGTCGCGGTGTTCGGCGGCAGCGGCTCGGTCTGGGGTGCCGGTCTCGGCGCGCTCCTGCTCACGGTCATCGGCAGCGCCCTGGCCGTGCTCGACATCAATCAGTTCTGGCAGCAGGCGATCGTCGGCGCGCTGATCCTGCTCGCGATCGGCGCCGACCGGCTGGTCGCCGTCCGGGTCGCCAAAGCACTGAAGAAGAGGGATTCCCATGTCTGACACCGGGAACCGGTTCGGCAGGCTGCTCAGCTGGGACGCCGCGGTCGTGCTCGTGACGGTCGTCGTGGTGCTGGTGGCCTCCGGCGCCGTCGAGAACTTCGGCACCAGCCGCAACTTCACCTTCCTGCTGCTCGACCTGCTGCCGATCGCGCTGATCGCGCTGCCGATGACGTTCATCATCGTCACCGGCGAGATCGACCTCTCGGTGGCGAGCACGCTCGGGCTGACGTCCGCGGTGATGGGCTCGCTGTGGGACGCGGGCCTCTCGATCGAGATGATCATCCCGCTGTGCATCGTGCTCGGCGCGGTCCTCGGCGCGGTGAACGGCTTCTTCGTCACCGTCCTGAAACTGCCCGCCCTCGCCGTCACGATCGGCACGCTCGCGCTGTACCGCGGCCTGGCGTTCGTCGTCCTCGGTGACGGCGCCGTGGCCGACTTCCCGCGCGACTACACGAGCTGGGTCACCGGGACCATCGGCGACGGCCCGATCCCGAACGTCCTGATCCCGCTGATCGTGGTGGCGGCGCTGTTCGGCCTCGTGCTGCACGCGACGCCGATCGGCCGCAGCGTCTTCGCGGCCGGCGCGGGCGAGCAGGCCGCGCGGTTCGCCGGGATCCGCACCGGACGGCTGAAGTTCTGGCTCTACGTCGTCAGCGGCGCGGTCGCCGGCGTCGCCGGGGTGCTGTGGACGCTGCGCTACTCCAGCGCCCGCGCGGACAACGGCTTCGGCCTCGAACTCGCCGTCGTGGCCGCGGTCCTGCTGGGCGGCGTGTCCATCTTCGGCGGCAAGGGCACCCTGCCCGGCGTCCTCGCCGGCGTGGTGCTGCTGGCCTCCCTGCAGAACGCCCTGCGCCTGCAGGACGTCTCGAACGAAGCGCTCAACATCGTGACCGGCGTCCTCCTGATCGTGTCGGTCCTGCTCCCCAACATCGTGTCCTCGGCCCGAACGGCGCTCCGGCGGCGGAACCGGGCCACAGCTTCCGGCGCGGTATCCCCAGAAAGGTGACGAAGATGTCCCGACGGTTCATCACCGGCGCAGTGTCGGCCGGGCTGGTGCTCGTGCTGGCCGCCTGCAGCGGCACGACGAAGAACGACAGCACCGATGCCGGTGCCCAGCAGTCCACGGCGGCGGCGAACCCGAACGCTGCGGCCAAGGAGGGCGTCAAGATGGCGTTCCTCCCCAAGCAGCTCAACAACCCCTACAGCGACATCGAGGTCAGTGGCGGCAAGACCGCGCTCGACGAGCTGAAGGGCGAGTACAAGCTGGTCGGCCCGAACGACGCGAGCGCGTCGTCGCAGGTCAGCTACATCAACACGCTGATCCAGCAGCAGCAGAACGTGATCGGCATCGCCGCGAACGACCCGAACGCGGTCTGCCCGTCGCTCAACCAGGCTCGCAGCGCCGGCATCAAGGTCGTCGCCTTCGACTCCGACGCCGCCAAGGACTGCCGCGACGTCTTCATCAACCAGGCCACCACCCAGGGCATCGGCGAGGCGCTGGCCAAGCAGGCCAAGGACCTCTCCGGCGGCTCCGGCGAGATCGCGGTCCTGTCCGCGACGCCGAACGCCACCAACCAGAACGCCTGGATCGAGGTCCTCAAGAAGGAGCTCGCCAAGCCGGACTACGCGGGCCTGAAGCTGGACAAGATCGCCTACGGCAACGACGACGACCAGAAGTCGTTCCAGGAGGCCCAGGGCCTGCTGCAGTCGTTCCCGAACCTCAAGGTGATCGTCTCGCCGACCACCGTGGGTATCGCGGCCGCCGCGCGCTACGTCAGCTCGTCGAGCTACAAGAACAAGGTCGCGGTGACCGGGCTCGGCACGCCGAACCAGATGCGCGCGTTCGTCAAGGACGGCACCGTGAAGCAGTTCGCGCTGTGGAACCCGGCCGACATCGGCTACCTCGCCGCGTACGCCGGCGTCGCGCTCAGCTCCGGCCAGATCACCGGCGCCGAGGGCCAGAAGTTCAAGGCCGGCAAGCTCGGTGAGTACACCATCGGCGCGAGCGGTGAGATCGTCCTCGGCCCGCCGACGACCTTCGACGCGAACAACATCGACAAGTTCAACTTCTGAGAAGCTCCCGCGGCCGGGCCGATCGCCGCCCGGCCCGGCCGCGGGGTCCACAAAGGACAAAGAATGCCCCGTTACTGCTTCTGCCTGCAGGTGAAGCCGGACCGCGCGGCCGAGTACGCCGAACGGCACCGCGCGGTGTGGCCGGAGATGCGCCAGGCCCTGCACGACACGGGCTGGCGCAACTACTCGCTCTTCCTGCGCGAGGACGGCCTGCTCATCGGCTACGTCGAAGCCGACGACCTCGCCGCCGCGCAGGCCGCGATGGCCCGCACCGAGGTCAACACCCGCTGGCAGGCGGCGATGGCGGAGTTCTTCACCGGCCTCGACGGCGGCCCACCCGACGAGGGATTCCGGCTGCTCCCCGAGGTCTTCCACCTCGAAACCCCCTCCGTCCGGGAAGGACAGTGATCGTCTTGCGCGACATGACGGCCGTGAAACAGGCCCTGCGGGCGCAGCGCATCGAGACGCCGTCGTGGGCATACGCCAACTCGGGCACCCGCTTCAAGGTGTTCCCGCAGCCCGGCGTCCCGCGCACGGCCGAAGAGAAGATCGCCGACGCCGCGACCGTGCACCGGTTCACCGGCATCGCGCCGAGCGTGGCGCTGCACATCCCGTGGGACCGCGTCGACGACTACGGCGCCCTCACCGCGTACGCGCGCGACCTCGGCGTCGAGATCGGCGCCATCAACACCAACGTCTTCCAGGACGAGGACTACAAGCTCGGCTCGGTGACCAACCCCGAGGCCGGGATCCGCCGCAAGGCGACCGACCACCTGCTCGAGGCGATCTCCATCATGGACGCCACGGGCTCCCGCGACCTGAAGCTGTGGTTCTCCGACGGCATCAACTACCCGGGCCAGGACGACATCCGCGACCGCCAGGACCGCCTCGCCGCGGCCCTCAAGGAGACGTACGACCGGCTCGGCGACGACCAGCGGATCCTGCTGGAGTACAAGCTGTTCGAGCCCGCGTTCTACGCCACCGACGTCCCCGACTGGGGCACGTCCTACGCGCACTGCATGGAGCTGGGCGAGAAGGCCACGGTCTGCATCGACACCGGCCACCACGCGCCCGGCACGAACATCGAGTTCATCGTGGCGTTCCTGCTGCGCGCCGGGAAGCTCGGCGCGTTCGACTTCAACTCCCGCTTCTACGCCGACGACGACCTGATGGCCGGCGCGGCCGACCCGTTCCAGCTGTTCCGGATCATGTACGAGATCGTCCGCGGCGACGCCCTCGACCCGGCCTACGGCATCGCGTTCATGCTCGACCAGTGCCACAACATCGAGGCCAAGATCCCGGCGATCATCCGCTCGGTGCTCAACGTCCAGGAGGCGACGGCCAAGGCGCTGCTCGTCGACCGCGACGACCTGCGCGCCGCCCAGCAGGCGGGTGACGTGCTCGGCGCGAACGCCGTGCTGATGGACGCCTACAACACCGACGTCCGGCCGCTGCTGGCCGAGCTGCGCGAGGACGCCGGGCTCGACCCGGACCCGGTCGCGGCCTACCACCGCAGCGGGTACCAGGACAAGATCGTGGCCGAGCGGGCCGGTGGCACGCAGGCCGGATGGGGAGCATGAGCATGACCGTGCCGGAGGACTTGGTAGCGCGCAGCAACGCGCTCGGCGCCGACCCGCGGAACACCAACTACGCCGGCGGCAACACCTCCGCCAAGGGCGACGTCACCGATCCGGTCACCGGCGCGCCGACCGAGGTGCTGTGGGTCAAGGGCTCCGGCGGCGACCTCGGGACGCTCAAGGAGTCCGGGCTCGCGGTCCTGCGGCTGGACCGGCTGCGGTCGCTGGTGGACGTCTACCCGGGCGTCGAGCGCGAAGACGAGATGGTCGCCGCGTTCGACTACTGCCTGCACGGCCGGGGCGGCGCGGCCCCCTCGATCGACACCGCGATGCACGGCCTCGTCGAGGCCCCGCACGTCGACCACCTGCACCCGGACTCCGGCATCGCCCTGGCCACCGCGGCCGACGGCGCCGCGCTCACCAAGGAGTGCTTCGGCGACCGCGTCGCGTGGGTCGACTGGCGGCGTCCCGGCTTCCAGCTCGGCCTGGACATCGCCGCGGTGAAGGCGGCCAACCCCCAGGCCATCGGTGTCATCCTCGGCGGCCACGGCATCACGGCGTGGGGCGCGACCTCGGAAGAGTGCCAGCGCAACTCCCTCGACATCATCCGCACGGCCGAGGAGTTCCTGGCCGCACGCGGTTCCGCCGAGCCGTTCGGTCCCGTCGTCCCCGGCTTCGAAGCGCTGCCGTCGGTCGAACGCCGGGCTCGGGCGGCCGCGTTGGCCCCGGTGGTCCGCGGGCTCGCGTCGACCGACCAGCGCGTCGTCGGGCACTACACCGACAGCGACGCCGTCCTCGAGTTCCTGGCGCGCGAGAAGCTCGCACCCCTCGCCGCGCTCGGGACGTCCTGCCCGGACCACTTCCTCCGTACCAAGGTCCGGCCGCTGGTCGTCGACCTGCCCAGCTCGGCGCCCCTGGAGGACGTCGGCGCGCGGCTGAAGGAACTGCACGCGGAGTACCGCGACGAATACCGCGCCTACTACGAGCGGCACGCGACCCCGGACTCGCCCGCGATGCGCGGCGCCGACCCGGCGATCGTGCTGGTGCCCGGTGTCGGGATGTTCTCGTTCGGCAAGGACAAGCAGACCGCGCGGGTGGCGGGGGAGTTCTACGTCAACGCGATCAACGTCATGCGTGGCGCGGAATCCGTCTCGACGTACGCCCCGATCGCCGAGAGCGAGAAGTTCCGGATCGAGTACTGGGCTCTCGAAGAGGCCAAGCTCCAGCGGATGCCGAAGCCCAAGCCCCTCGCCGGGCGGATCGCGCTGGTGACCGGCGCCGGTTCGGGCATCGGCAAGGCCATCGCGCTGCGGCTCGCCGCCGAGGGCGCGTGCGTCGCGATCGCCGACGTGAACACCTCGGCGGCCGAAGAGGTGGCGTCGGAGATCGGCGGCCTCGCGGTCACCGCGGACGTCACCGACGCCGACGCCGTGCAGGCCGCGGTCGACGCGACCGTACTGGCGTTCGGCGGGATCGACCTGGTCGTCAACAACGCCGGGCTGTCCATCTCCAAGCCGCTGCTGGAGACCACCGAACGCGACTGGGATCTGCAGCACGACGTCATGGCCAAGGGCTCGTTCCTCGTCGCGCGCGCCGCGGCGAAGGCGATGATCGACCAGGACAACGGCGGCGACATCGTCTACATCTCGTCGAAGAACGCCGTGTTCGCGGGCCCGAACAACGTCGCCTACGGTGCGGCCAAGGCCGACCAGGCCCACCAGGTCCGCCTCCTGGCCGCCGAGCTCGGCGCCTACGGCATCCGCGTCAACGGCGTCAACCCGGACGGCGTCGTCCAGGGCTCCGGCATCTTCGCCGGCGGCTGGGGCGCGCAACGCGCCGCGGTGTACGGCGTCGAGGAGGCGAAGCTCGGCGAGTTCTACGCTCAGCGCACCATCCTCAAGCGCGAAGTGCTGCCCGAGCACGTCGCGGCGGCGGTGTTCGCCCTCACCGGCGGCGACCTCACCCACACCACCGGCCTGCACGTACCGGTGGACGCCGGGGTGGCCGCGGCGTTCCTGCGTTGATTCCGGCTGAAAGAGAATCGATGTCCCTCGACCGCATCACGCCGCGCAAGACCCGCGTCGGGCTCGTCGCGGGCGGGCTCGGCGCGTACTGGCCGCAGTTCCCGAAACTGCTGCCGCAGCTGCAGGCGTCCGCCCGGCGGGTCGCCGAACGACTGTCCGGAATGGACTGCGAGGTCGTCGACGTCGGGTTCGTGTCCGACGCCCAGGAGGGCGCGGCGGCCGCGGAGAAGCTGCGGGTCGCCGGCTGCGACCTGATCATCGGCTTCCTCACGACCTACCTGACGTCCAGCATGCTGGCGCCGGTCGCCCAGCGGTCCGGCGCGCCGGTGCTGCTGCTGAACCTGCAGCCCACCGAGGCGATGGACCACGAGTCCTTCGACACCGGCGCGTGGCTGGCCTACTGCGGCGCCTGCCCGCTGCC
Organism: Amycolatopsis sp. cmx-8-4; assembly: GCF_046548675.1. Classification (NCBI taxonomy): domain Bacteria; kingdom Bacillati; phylum Actinomycetota; class Actinomycetes; order Pseudonocardiales; family Pseudonocardiaceae; genus Amycolatopsis; species Amycolatopsis sp. cmx-8-4. The sequence goes on along the minus strand of NZ_JAEBDZ010000007.1, from coordinate 100,208 downwards.
GGAGATGGCCAACACGTTCCGGCGGCTCGGCGTCGAGTTCCGCTCGGTGTCGGGGTACCTGGAGGACGCGCGCGCCTGGACGCGGATCGAGCGCTGGATCAAGGCGGCCGGGGTGCGGGCGGCGTTCCGCCACGGCCGCCACGGCCTGCTCGGGCACCTCTACCCGGGCATGATGGACGTCTCGACCGACCCGACACTGGTGTCCGGCCAGCTCGGCGGGCACGTCGAGGTCCTGGAGATCGACGACCTGCGCGTGCGGGTCGAGAAGGTGACCGACAGCGAGACGGCCGACCGGGTCGCCCTGGCCCGCGACGTGTTCACTGTGGACGAGTCCGTTGTGGACGAAGACTTCGCCTGGGGCGCACGGGTTTCCGTGGCCCTCGACAGGCTGGTCGAGGACTTCTCGCTCGACTCCCTGGCCTACTACCACCGCGGTCTCGACGGCGAGACCCACGAACGCGTCGGCGCCGGGTTCATCCTCGGCGCCTCGCTGCTCACCGCCCGCGGCATCCCGGCCGTCGGCGAGTACGAGCTGCGGACGTCGCTGGCCATGCTGCTGATGGACCGGCTCGGCGCAGGCGGCTCGTTCACCGAGCTGCAGGCGCTGAACTTCCACGACAACGTGGTCGAGATGGGCCACGACGGGCCGGCGCACCTCGGGATCAGCGCCCGCAAGCCGCTGCTGCGCGGCCTCGGCGTCTACCACGGCAAGCGCGGCTGGGGCGTGTCGGTCGAGTTCGACGTCAAGCAGGGGCCGGTGACGCTCTGCGGGCTGGCGCAGGCGCTCGACGGCACGTTTTCGCTCGTCGCGTCCGAAGGCACGGTCGTGCCCGGGCCGCTGCTGCGGATCGGCAACACGACGTCCCGCGTCGACTTCGGGTGCGACCCGGGGGAGTGGACCGACGCCTGGTCGGCCAGCGGCATCGCGCACCACTGGGCCCTGGGCACCGGCCACCGCGTCGCCGAGCTGACGGCGGTGGCGGACCTGCTCGGCCTGGAGCTGACCGTGGTGCGGGCGTGACGCGGGTCGCGGCCGTCGACCTCGGCGCGTCCAGCGGGCGCGTGATGGCCGGGACCGCGGGACCGGGCCGCCTCGGCCTGGAGGAGGTCCGGCGGTTCCCCAACGGCGGGGTCCGCGCGGGGCCGGCGCTGTACTGGGACGTCCTGGGGCTGTACCGGGAGACCCTCGCCGGGATCCGCGACGCCGGCGCCCTGGACGGCATCGGCATCGACTCCTGGGCCGTCGACTACGGGCTCCTCGACGCCTCCGGCGCGCTGCTCGGCAACCCCGTGCACCACCGCGACTCCCGGACCGACGGCGTGCCCGAGAAGGTGGCCGCGTCGATCTCCGCCCGGGAGCTGTACGACGTCACCGGGCTGCAGCAATTGCCGTTCAACACGCTGTACCAGCTGGTGTCCGAACCGGACCGGCTGACCGCGGCTCACACCATGCTGCTGATTCCGGACCTGCTGAACTACTGGCTGACCGGCGAGATCGGCGCCGAGCGCACCAACGCGTCGACCACCCAGCTCTACGACGTCCGCGCGCGGACCTGGGCCGCCGACCTGGCCGCGCGGGTGGGCATCCCGCCGCGGTTGCTGCCACCGCTGCGCGACCCCGGCACGGTGGTGGGCCCGGCGCGGGAGCTGTCCGGCGTGCCGGTGATCGCGGTCGGCTCGCACGACACGGCGTCGGCCGTGGTCGCCGTCCCGGCGTCACCCGGGACCAACTTCGCGTACATCTCCTGCGGCACCTGGTCGCTGGCCGGGTTGGAGCTGCCCGAACCGGAGCTGGGCGACGCGGCCCTGGCCGCGAACTTCACCAACGAAGGCGGCGTCGACGGCACGATCCGCTTCCTGCGCAACGTGATGGGCCTGTGGGTGCTGTCGGAGACGCTCCGCACGTGGTCGCGGACGGACCTCCCGGAGCTGCTGGCGGCGGCCGCCGCGGCCCCGGCGCTGGCGGCCGTGGTCGACATCGACGCCCCGGCGTTCCTGCCCCCGGGCGACATGCCCGCCCGCATCGCGGCCGCCTGCCGCGCCACCGGCCAGCGCTCGCCGTCGCGGCCGGCCGAAGTCGTCCGGTGCATTGTGGACAGTCTGGCCCTGGCCCACCGCCGCACGCTCCGCGCGGCCGCCGCGATCTCCGGCCGTTCGTTCGACGTGGTCCACATCGTCGGCGGGGGAGCCCGCAATGAACTCCTGTGCCAGCTGACGGCGGACGCGTGCGGCGTCCCGGTACTAGCGGGCCCAGTCGAAGCGGCCGCGCTGGGCAACGTCCTGGTCCAGGCCCGAGCCCTGGGCGAGGACCTCCCGGACCTGCCGTCGATGCGAGCCCTGGTCCGCGAAACCCAGGCCCTCAAGCGCTACGAGCCGACCGGCCGCGCCGACTGGGCCGCCGCCGAAGCCCGGCTCCCGTAGTCCGTGAATGGCCCATTGAGGGACTTAGAGTCCCTCAATGGGCCATTCACGGATGTGGACGGGCAGGAGTGCGCGTTCGTCCCCTTGCGACGGTTCTCGGCGGGCATACTCCCCGCGAGTACCGTTGCGGACCCCGGGTGACCTGGTGACGCTGACGTCGGAAATTGCCGATCGCGACCGAGGGAGTACGTCATGGCGCACCGATCCCGCACCCTGGCCGCTGTGGCCGCCGCCGCGCTGGGCCTCGCCGTGGCCTTCCCGGCGACGGCGTTCGCCGACCCGCCCGGCGCCCTGCCCGCCAACGCGAGCGATTTCGAAAAGACGTTCCAGCCCGCCTTCGACTACGACAAGGACGGCTGTTACCCGACCCCGGCGATCGGCCCGGACGGGACCATCGCGCCCGGCCTGTCCCTCGGCGGCGACACCAACGGCCACTGCCGCGACTCCTGGGACCTCGACAACACCAACTCCTACTCGCGCCAGAAGTGCAACAACGGCTGGTGCGCGGTGATGTACACGCTCTACTTCGAGAAGGACCAGGCCTCGCTCGGCCCCGGCAGCGCCGGGCACCGCAACGACTGGGAACACATCGTCGTGTGGGTCAAGGACAACCAGGTCGAGTACGTGGCGACGTCGCAGCACGGCGGGTTCACGGTGCACGACCGCGCGAGCATGCTGTTCGAGGGCACGCACGCGAAGGTCGTCTACCACAAGGACGGCGGCTCGACGCACTGCTTCCGCTCGGCCAACGGCAACGACGACCCGCCGGAGAACCACAAGGGCGTCTGGCAGTACCCGGCGCTGGTCGGCTGGGACGGCTACCCGGCCGGGCTCCGCGACAAGCTCGTCGCCGCCGACTTCGGCAGTGCGACCTTCGGCATCAAGGACGACCAGTTCACCGGCAACCTCGGCAAGGCCAAGCCGGGCGGCATCCCGTTCGACGAGAACGCCTGGCGCTCAGCTCGTGACCGGCCGGCCGCGGCCGCGCTTCAGCTCGAAGAAGCCCGCCGTGCCGGTCACGAGCACGACGCCGTCCCAGAGCCGCCCCGCCGCCTCGCCGCGGGGGACCGGGCTGACGACCGGGCCGAAGAACGCGTTCACCGCGCCGTCGTCTCCGGGCAGGTGAAGGGCCGGGACGCCGAGGTCCTCGCCGATCGGGTCGAGCGCCGCGCGGTTGCTCTTCAGCAGATCCGCGTCGAACTCCGTGCTGTCGGCCGCGTCCGCGAGATCGGCGGGCAGTCCCGCCTCGGCGAGGGCGGCTTCGAGGGTGTTCCGGCCGACCGGCGCCTTGTCGCGGTGCACGCGGGTGCCGAACGCGGTGTAGAACTCGCGTAGGACGTCGTTGCCGTGCGCCCGCTCGGCGGCCAGCGCGACGCGGGCCGGGCCCCAGCGCTCGTCGAGCCACTCCCGGTACCAGGCGTCCACTTCGCGGCCTTCGTTGTGCACGGCCAGGCTGAACACGTGGAACCGCGTCCGCACCTCGCGCACCTGTTCCACTTCCAGCAGCCACCGCGAGCCGATCCAGGCCCACGGGCACACCGGGTCGAACCACAGGTCGACGGTCTTCACTTCGGTCACGCCCCGCACGCTAAGCCCGGCGACCGGCCCGGCAGAAGATCCAATTCCGCGCCACCGGACCGGGCCAATCAGAGCCAGCCGCGGTCGTCGGCGATCCGGACGGCGTCGACGCGGTTGCGTCCGCCGGTCTTGGTGATCGCCGCGGAGACGTAGTTCCGCACGGTGCCTTCGGACAGGTACAGCCGGGACGCGATCTCGGCGACGGTCGCGCCGGTCCGCGCGGTGATGAGGACGTCGCGTTCGCGCGCCGTCAGCGGGGATTCGCCCGCGGCGAGGGTCGCGACCGCGAGCGCCGGGTCGACCACGCGCTCGCCCTTGACGACCCGGCGGATCGCGTCGGCGAGGGCGTCGGCCGGCGCGTCCTTGACGACGAACCCGACCGCCCCGGCCTCCATCGCGCGGCGCAGGTACCCGGCGCGGCCGAACGTCGTGAGCATGACGACGCGGCAGTCCGGCACTTGCGCGGCCAGCACGGCCGCGGCGGCCAGCCCGTCGAGCCCCGGCATCTCGATGTCGAGCAGCGCGACGTCGGGCCGGTGCTCCCGCGCGGCCGCGACGATCTCGTCGCCCCGCCCGACGGACGCGACGACCTCGAAGTCGTCCTCCAGGTCCAGGAGGGTGCCGAGGGCCTGGCGGACCATCTCCTGGTCGTCGGCCAGCAGCAGCCGGATGGTCACGGCACCTCCACCGGGGTCAGGGCCACGGCCAGCCGCCAGCCCCGCGGGCTCGCCGGCCCGGCTTCGACGCGCCCGCCCGCGTCGGCGACCCGTTCGCGCAGCCCCGCGAGCCCGCTGCCTTCGGTGGCCGGGCTGCCGACGCCGTCGTCGAGCACCTCGACCGACGACGCGGAAAGCGTGACGGCGCAGCGGGTCGCGCGGGCGTGGCGGGCCACGTTGGTGAGCCCTTCGCGCACGACCCAGCCGAACAGCTCCTGGTGGTCCGGGCCGACGACGTCGACGGCGGTGGGCAGGTCGGCGGTGACCCCGCAGGCGCGCAGCAGCTCGCGGCCGCGAGCCAGCTCCCCGGCGAGGGTGACGTCCCGGTAGCCCGACACGGCGGCCCGGACGTCGGTCAGTGCCTGGCGGGCGAGCGTCTCGACGGCGGCCATCTCCTCGCCGGCCCGCGCGGTCTCGGTACCGAGCAGCCGCCGGGCCAGCGTGCTCTTGACGGTGATCGCGGTCAGCGAGTGGCCGAGCAGGTCGTGCAGGTCCCGGGCGATCCGGGTGCGCTCGGCCTCCGACGCCAGCCGCGCGACCTCGGCGCGGGCCTCGACGAGGGCGATGTTGGCGTGGATGGCTTCGGCGAAGGCGTAGACCACGAGCACGGTGAAGAACAGGGCGATCGCCTGCGGCCAGCCCGGTTCGGCCCGCCACGACGGCACGGCCCACGGGACCAGGACGGCGGCCAGCGCGACGACGGCGCCCAGCGCCGGGGCGTAGCGGCCGATGCGCGGCGCGACCAGCGAAACGACGACCGCGGCGAGGAAGAAGGCCTCCCCGTGGGCGAAGGGGAGCGCCGCGGCGAAGAGCACCGTGCAGACGCCGAGGGACACCCAGTACCGCCGCCAGGTGCGGCTGGCGGCGGCGAAGGCGCCGACGACGTAGGCGACGGCGAAGGCGGCCACGATCACGCAGCCGGCCACCGCGGCGGCGCCGCTCGAGTGCTCCAGCACCGCCGGCACCGTGACGATCGGGAAGGCGAGCAGGCCCGCGTCGAGGACCAGCCGCCGCCAGCCGTGCACCCACCGCTGCGCGTCGGCGGGTGCCGTCGAGTCGTTCATCAGCGGCACGCTACCGCGCCCGGCCTCAGCGGGCCGCGAACCGCGACCGCAGCTCGCGGCCGTTCACCAGCACGGCGACGCCGAGCAGCAGCAGCCCGCACACCGCCTGCTCGATCCTCAGCCACACCGGGAACGCGCCCGGCAGCGCGACGATGACGGCGATCGCCACCAGCATCACGCCCGAGACGATCCGCAGCCGCAGGAACGCCTTCTTCGACCCGCGCGCCGCCCGGCGGGCGAAGGAGAGCGTCAGGAGCGCGCTGGCGACGACGATCGTGGCGCGCACCCAGACGGCGTCGGTCACCATCGAGGGGTTGTCGCGGAGCAGGACGATCGCGCCGAGCGTCAGGACGCTGACGCCGAGGTAGGTGCCGATGAGGGCGAGTACGCGGCGGAAGGCCGGCGCGGTGGTCTGGACGGTCACGGTGTTCTCCCCGGGGAGTGCGGAACGGAGTTGCTTGCCCCGGAAATGCTCGTCGCGCGGGCTCCCGGCGGGCAGTGCCGTCCCGCACCGGGCGCTCATGACATTTGTCATCGTGTTGTCGGCCCAGGACTGGGAGAGCGCTCTCACAGGTGCTACAAAGAACGGGTGACGACGCATCCGCCTCCGGCGCCACCGACCCTCGAAGACGTCGCGCGGGTCGCCGGCGTCTCGCGCGCCACGGTGTCGCGGGTGGTGAACAGCGTGCGCAACGTCGACCCGAAGCTGCGCGAAACCGTCGAACGCGCGATCGCCGACACCGGCTACGTGCCGAACCGGGCCGCGCGGTCGCTGGTCACGCGGCACACCGGCGGGATCGCGCTGGTGGTGTCCGAACCCGAGCGGCACGTCGACGCCGAGGCCTTCACCGGCGGCGTGTTCGGCGACCCGTTCTTCGGCCGGGTGGTCGAGGGCGTCGTCGCGCACCTGCGCCCGCACGGCCGGCACCCGCTGCTGATGCTCGTCGACAGCGAGGACGAACGCGCTTCGCTCGTGGCGAAGCTGCGGCAGGAGCAGGTCAGCGGAGTGCTGCTGATCTCACTGGCCCCGGACCGGGACCCGTTGCCGCTGATGCTGACCGAAGCGGGCGTCCCGACGGCGCTGTTCGCGCGGCCCGCCCGCCCGGCACCGGTGTGCTACGTCGACGTCGCGCATCAGGACGGCGCCCGGATCGCGGCGGACCGGCTCGTCTCCCGCGGTTGCCGGCGGGTCGCGACGATCGCCGGCCCGGGCGGCACCCCGGCGGGCCACGACCGGCTGGCGGGCTTCCGCGACGCGATGGCCCGCCACGGCCACGCGTACGTGGCGGTCGCCGAGGGCGACTTCACCCAGCACGGCGGCGAGCTCGCGATGGAGCGGCTGCTGGCGGCCGAGCCGGACCTGGACGGCGTGTTCGTCGCCAATGATCTGATGGCCTACGGCGCGCTGTCGGTGCTTTCCGAGGCCGGGCGCCGGGTCCCGGACGACATCGCGGTCATCGGTTTCGACGACAGCCGCGTGGCGCTGAGCTGCCGCCCCCGCCTGACGACGATCCGCCAGCCGGTCGAGGCCATGGGCGCGGCGATGGCGCGGATGGTCCTGGACCGCATGGCGAACCCCGCGCTGCGGGCGGAATCGGTGATCTTCGACCCGGAACTGGTAGTCCGAGACTCCGCCTGACCCGCCGCCCACGTACCCAGCCAGTCGGCCCCCGTACCCAGAGAGTCGACTCACGTACCCAGACAGTCGGTTCGCGTACCCAGCCGGACGACACGCTGCCCGAGTTCGCCTTGCCGTGTCGTCCCTCCAATCACACGTGTCGACTCCCCAAACACGCGAGCCGACCCTCCAGGCACGTGAGCCGACCGTCCAGGTACGCGAGCCGCCCCTGTGGGTACGTGAGTCGTCCGTTCCGGTACGCGCGTCGGCAGGGGGAACCTTGGTGTGATGGCAACTCGGCGACGAGTGACGGGTTGCCGTCACTCGTCGCCGAGTACCTGCACCGGAGTCCGCGCACCCGGCCGAGCCGCTCCCGTGGCCGGCCGGGGCCCGGCAGTGGGGCCGGGCGGCGGTCTCCGGTCAGCTCGTCCGGTCCAGGACCTCCGCTTCCCGCGTCGCGGCGGTGGCGAGGTCCCGGGCCAGCGCCTGGGTCGCCGGGTCGGCGCCCGAGGTCTGTTCGCCCTTCGCCAGCACTACGATCTGCTTCGAGTGCGCCCGCAGCAACGCGACGAGCCGCTGGTCGAAGTCGCCGCCGTGGCTGGTCCGGAGCGCGACCAGGTCGGCTTCGGTGATCATCCCCGGCATCTGGTGTCCACTGTGGATGTTCCCGGCCGGCAGCCCCGCCCGGTCACGAGCCGCCCGCAGGCGGGTCAGGAACCCGTCCTGGGCCGGCTCGAGCGCCGAAGCGGCGGACCGCACGGCGGTGCTCGCCGCGTGGTCCGTCGCCAGGTGGGCCGCGGTGACGGCGTTCTCCGTCATCGGCACGGTCAGCTGCAACCACGCGATGTCGGTCGGGTTGAACGCCCCGGAGCCGGCACCCGCCCCGGAGCCGGCACCCGCCCCGGAGCCGGCACCCGCCCCGGGGCCGGGCGGCGGCGCCGGGGCCGCCGGCACGGCGGTGGTGGCACACCCGCCCATGGACATCGCCACCACCACCGCCGCGACGACCGGCGCCGGTCGCCTCACGGCCGGCCGGGCAGCCGGTAGTTCGGACCGAGGACGCCCCCGCGGTCCGGCTTGTAGACGTCGAACCCGCGCGGGTCGCACTGGAGCCCGCCGTTGATGCAGTGCGTGACCAGCGCGGCGAGGGTGGGCGGGTCCCACGCGTTGAAGAAGTCGTAGTGCCACGAATACCCGCGCCCGCTGGCCAGGTGGACGCCGGACATGTCACCGCTGACCGGGAACGCGATCTTGAACTCCAGCATCGGCACCGCGACCGGGTGGTCGGCCGGGCACGTCAGCGTCGTCTTGTCCGGGTACGCCATGTGGCTCTTGTGATCGGCGGAGTCCAGGTGGACGCCGTCCCAGCAGCTCGGGGCCTGGTACCGGATGTTCAGCTGGCTGCCCGGCGTGCACTGCACCGGGATGTCCCAGTTGTGGAAGCTGTCCCCGCACTCCCAGCCCTCGATCGCGCCGGGCGCGTTCTGGAACTGGTCCTGCGTCGCCGTGACCGTCCCGGCGACGTAGCGCAGGCCGGGCGGGAACGGCACGACCTTGGTGTAGTCGAGGATGCCGGACTTGTAGTACACGACCTGCGCGAAGTTCGGCAGGATCACCTGGTTGCCGTTGTAGACCGTCGGGAACCAGTACGCCGACAGGTCGTCCGGCGCCAGGCAGGTCGTGTTGCCGACCCCCGACTGCTGCAACGACGCCAGCGTCGTGTTCGCGTTGGTGGTCTTGTTGCCGATGAACGTGTGGTCGTGCGACGCGCCGGGCAGCCCGGGGAAGACGATCGGGTCGTCCGGCTGGTGGTGGCTGGGGGAGCAGTTGACCTGGAATTCGTGGTGCGTGACCAGGTTGTCGGCTCCGGCGGGCGACGACGTCGCCGCCGTCAGGAAGGCGCCTGCCAGCACGGTGGCGGCGGTGCAGGCGAGGAGCGCGGCTTTCGATGCCAAGGGTCCTCCACGGTGAGGGTGCCTGAGGAATGGGAGAGCGCTCTCCAAGAGCATGCGCACCGTGCTGCCACCCTGTCAAGGAGTACCCGCATCCCGCCGCGGACGGGCATTGTCCGTTTCCAGACGGGAAGCTTGACAATGCGGGCCGCCGTGACGAACGATCGGCCGTGCCGGAGAGCGCTCTCCAACCTCCGTCCCCCCTTTCGCGCGGGAGTCATCGTGGACCGACCGTTGCCCCTTCGTGCCGTCCCGGCACTCGTGGTCCTGCTGGTAGTGGGCCTGCTAGCCGGCCCGACCCCGGCACACGCCGCGACGTTGCTATCCCAAGGCAGACCCGTGACCGCCTCCAGCAGCGAAGGCGCGTCGACGCCGGCGTCCGCCGCGGTCGACGGCGACGCGGGCACCCGCTGGGCCAGCGCCTGGAGCGACCCGCAGTGGCTGCAGGTCGACCTCGGCACCGCCGCCGACATCAGCCAGGTGACCCTGAACTGGGAATCCGCCTACGCGACGGCGTACGAGATCCAGGTGTCCGACAACGCGTCGTCGTGGACCTCGATCTACAGCACGACGACGGCGACCGGTGGCGTGCAGAACCTCGCCGTCAGCGGCCACGGCCGGTACGTGCGCTTCTACGGCACCCACCGGGTCGGCGGCTACGGCTACTCGCTCTGGGAGTTCCAGGTCAGCGGCACCCCGGGCACGACGACGCCGGGCGGCCCCGGCGTCACGAAGGTGACCGGCAGCCAGGGCAACTGGCAGCTGAGCGTCGACGGCCGGCCGTGGACCGTCAAGGGCCTCACCTGGGGCCCGCCGGTCAGCGAAGCCGCGTCGCGGATGCCGGAGCTGCACTCGATCGGCGTCAACACCGTCCGCACCTGGGGCACCGACGGCAGCAGCCAGCCGCTGCTGGACGCCGCCGCGGCCAACGGGATCAAGGTCGTCGCCGGCTTCTGGCTGCAGCCCGGCGGCGGGCCGGGCAGCGGCGGCTGCGTCGACTACACCACCGACACGACCTACAAAAACACGATGCTCGGCGAGATCCAGAAGTGGGTCAACGCCTACAAGGGCAACGCCGGCGTGCTCATGTGGAACGTCGGCAACGAGTCGATCCTCGGCATGCAGAACTGCTACTCCGGCACGCTGCTGGAGCAGAACCGCATCGCCTACGCCCGGTTCGTCGACCAGGCCGCGCAGGCGATCCACGCGATCGACGCCAACCACCCGGTCACCTCGACCGACGCCTGGACCGGCGCGTGGCCGTACTACAAGGCCTACACGCCGAACCTCGACCTGTACTCCGTGAACTCCTACGCGCAGGTCTGCCAGGTCAAGCAGGACTGGATCAACGGCGGTTACACGAAGCCCTACATCATCACCGAGACCGGCCCGGCCGGCGAGTGGGAGGTCCCGAACGACGTCAACGGCGTCCCGACCGAGCCGACCGACCAGCAGAAGCGCGACGGCTACACGAACGCCTGGAACTGCGTCCTGGCCCACCCGGGCGTGGCGCTCGGCGCGACGCTGTTCCACTACGGCAGCGAAGGCGACTTCGGCGGCGTCTGGTTCAACATCACGACGGGCAACGAGAAGCGGCTGTCCTGGTACGCCGTCCGCAAGATCTACAGTGGACAGACCGGCGGCAACACGCCCCCGGTGATCTCGTCGATGAACCTCAGCCGCACCACCGACGTCCCGGCCGGCGGTACCTTCACGGTGACGGCGAACGTGTCCGATCCGGACGGTGACCCGATCACCTACACCATGGGCTACAACAGCAAGTACATCAACAACGCGGCCGGTCTGATCCCGGCGCAGTTCACCGGCAACGGCACGTTCACCGTGACCGCGCCGCAGGACCTGGGCGTCTGGAAGATCTACCTCTACGCCCGCGACGGGCACGGCAACGTCGGCATCGAGACGCGCTCGCTGCGCGTGGTCGCGCCGCCGGTGCCGGGCACCAACCTGGCCCGCGGCGCGGCGACCACGGCGTCGACCTACCAGGCCGACGGCCCCGGCGCGCCCTACCCGCCGCAGGCCGCGACCGACGGCAACCAGGCGACGCGCTGGGCGAGCGCGTGGGCCGACCCGCAGTGGCTGCAGGTCGACCTGGGCAGCCGGCAGGCGTTCAACCACGTCCAGCTGGTCTGGGAGTCGGCGTTCGGCAAGGCGTACGAGATCCAGGTCAGCGACGACGGCGCGAACTGGCGCTCGGTCTATGGCACCACGACCGGTGACGGCGGCGCCGACGACCTCGCGGTCTCGGCCACGGCCCGGTACGTGCGGGTGAACGCCACCCAGCGCGGGACGGCGTACGGGTATTCGGTTTACGAGTTCGGCGTCTACCGGAGCTGACGACAGACAGTGGTGGCCCCTCCCGCGCCGGGAGGGGCCACCGCCGTCGGATCCGTTGCGACGGCGGCACTTTTGCCGCACCACGCGGGGTGGCGCATCGCTAAGGTGCCCGCATGGCGGACGCCGTGACCCGTACCGTGCCGCTTTCCCGCGCCCGCCGGTGGACCTGGGTGCTCGTGGCCGTCGCGGTCCTGTTCGCGGCGTGGCACGTCTACGGCATCACCGTCGCACCGGCGCGCCCCTTCTTCTGGATCGGCCTCGCCTTCGACGTCCTCGTCGGCACCGTCGCCTGGTTCTTCGGCCGGGCCTGGCCGCCCGAAGCCCGGTTCGAGCCGGACGCTCTCGTCCTCGACCGGACCCGCCTGCCGTACGCCCACATCACCGGCGTCCGGCGCGACGAGGTCTCGGCCAAGCCGTTCTGGCTCGCGTTCTGGCTGCCGACGTCGTTGCTGGGCGGCCTGATCGTCGCGCTCCGCCCCGCCGCCGGCTTCGACCGCGAAGTCGTCGAAATCCAGACCCCGGCCGGCCGCGTGCGCGCCCGCTGGCGGGACGACCGGGCCGCGGAGACCTTCCTCGCCGCCCTGCGGGAGCACCGGCCGGACCTCGACGTCCGGTTCGGCCTGGACGCCGGGCTCTTCGCGCGCGACTACACGGCCCGGCTCGGCGTCGGCGGCGGGTTGCTGGCCTTCGGCCTCTCCCTGTGGCTCTTCCTCGGCGCCTGGTTCGGGCTGCAGCTCACCGACCAGTCCCTGGACCGCGGCCCGTTCCCGCTCGAAGCGACGTCGGGCGCGCTGCGCGAGCTGACGGCCGGCCTGACCGGCTTCGCGCCGCTGCCCGGGGTCACCCGGGCTTCACCGAGTGGGAGTGCGACCGCGACAACGACCTGATCCTCGGCCCGGATCCGGACGCGACCGACCTGCACCTGCAGCTGATCCGCGAGGACCTGCCGGAGGCCGACGCCGTCGAAGCCCGGTTGCGCCGGGCGGCCGGGATGGACGCCGGCGACTACCTCACCCGGATCGGCCCGGACAGCACCGACGTCGAGGTGGACATCCCCGAGGACCGCGGGCTGTACGTGGAGATCTCCACCGGCTGCGTCGCTCGCGACGGCCTGCCGCGACTGCGGGACGACCTCACGAAGCTGGCCCAGGCGATGGGCGCGCGCTGAACGGGGAAGGGCGGGCGCGGGGCCGCGGGTTAGGCGCGTGGCCACCCCCAGCGGCCACGTGAGTCACCTCGCGGCCGCCGAGCCGGCCCGGGCTGGTGTTCCGTTTCCGAAACACCTACCGTCGGTATCGTAGTCTTTCCGGTACATGCTGTGTCAAGTTTTCGGGACAGCTAGGCTAGCTGTTGTCACGTTTCACGGTTGAGGGTGGTGTGCGGTGAGTGAGGAGCGCAGTTTCGCCGAACGGCTGGCGCACTTGATCGCGACCGTGCACCCGCCGGACCGCAAGCCCTACTCCTACCGGGAGATCGCGCACGGCGTCGCGGAGCAGACCGGCGTCACGATGTCGGCGACCCACGTGCAGCAGCTCGCCGTCGGCGCGCGCAAGGACCCCAAGCGGTCCCACATCCAGGCGCTGGCCCAGTTCTTCGGCGTGCCGGTGACCTACTTCTTCGACGACGAGGTCGCCGGCGAGGTCGACAAGCAGGTCGAGGACGTCGTGGCCTGGCGCGACGGCGAGGCCCGGAAGATGGCGCAGCGGGCGATGCAGCTCTCGCCGCGCGACCGCGAGACCGTGACCGCCCTGATGGACCAGCTCGGCAGCTACGACGAGACCCGCCGCCGCGAGGGCCGGCGCCGGAAGCCGGAGTGACGTGCGTGCGGTGAACGGTCGGCTACGATGACGTCGTCCGTGATCGCGCCCCGGTGCACCCGGCTGGCGCCCGCTCAGCGGGGAGGACCCATCGACGCGCACGGCCTGACCCGGCTGCGAGCCGGGGCCCGCGCCCGGGTGCTGGAGGTGATCGCCGCCGTCCCGCTGCCGCGGCCGTGGTCGATGAACCGCTGGGTCGACGGCCTGGAGGCGTGGCGCGGCCGCGAAATCGACCTCGTGCCGGTCGAGTACCGGCCCGGCCAGCCGTCCGGCGCCTGGCAGGCCCGCCCGGCCTACGACCTGATCGCCTACACCGAGCACACGTCGGCGCTGCACCAGGACCACATCATCGCCCACGAGCTCGCCCACATGCTGTGCGCGCACACCGGCAGCTGCCTGATGTCGGAGTCCGAAGCCGCCGAGCTCGCCCCCGATCTGGCGCCGCGGGCGCTGTCGCACCTGCTCACGCGCGTGACGAGCGGCCGCGACGAGTACGAGGCCGAACTGATCGCCGTGCTGCTGATGAGCGCGGCGACGAGCGAACCGCTCGCCGTCCAGCCCGGTGCGTCCGGCCGTGCGGCGGACCAGGCGCGGCGGCTGGCGGCGCTGCTGGGATAGTCCGGTCCCGTGATCGACATTCTGTTCCTCGGGGTCGGGCTCTTCGCGCTGGCCGTCGGGATCTGGCGCGCGGTGCGGGCGCGGCGGACCGGCGCCGGTGCGGGGCTGGCCGTTTCGCTCATCGCGCTCGGCGCGGCGTTCTGCTTCCTCTCCAATCGTGCGCAGGTGCTGGAGAGCGAGCTGTACCCGAGCCTCGGCCGGCTGCTCTCGAACCTCGCGACCATGGTCGCGGCCTACGGGATCGGGCTGACCGTCGCGGAGATCAGCGGCACCCGCGACCGCGGCCGGCGCACCCGGCTCGTTGCCCTGGCCACGGCGTTGACCCTGCTGGTGGTGACGTTCTTCAGCTCGCCGGACCTGCCACGCGGCATCGGGTTGTTCGACGAGCTGTACCGGACGCACCCGACGCTCGTCGTCTACGTCTTCGCCTACACCGTCTACCTCGGGTTCGCGGTGCTCGACATCGGGATCGTGTCGGCGGTGACGATCCGGGCGAGCGGCGGCGCGTTGCGCGCCGGGCTCGCCTTGCTGCTGCTGGCGTCCGCGTTCGCCGTCGCCTACCTCGGCGGGAAGGTCGTCGCGACGATCCGGGCACTGCAGGCCGACCACCCGGCCAAGGCGTTGTGCGCCGGGCCGTTCTCGACGCTGCCGTGCGCGCTCGACGTCGGCTTCCCGGCGGTGTCGGTGCTGCTGATCGTGCTGGGGCTGACGATCCCGTCGATCCCGGGACTGGCGGCCGGCCGCCGCGACGCGCGGACCCTGCGCGTGCTGCGGCCGCTGCGTGAGCACCTCACCCGCCGGTTCCCGGAGATCGTCCGCATCGACCCGGGCGGCCCGTCGCGCCGCGAACGGCTGCTGACGGCGATGAGCGAGACCAACGACGGCCTGATCCTCGCCGGGGTGACGCCGGAGCTGGCGGCCCCGGCGGCCGCGCGGCTGGTGCGCGACCTGCCGGACGAGCCGGGGGAGACCGCGCCGCCGGTCGCCGGTGCGGAACCGTTCGCCGCGGACGTCGCGCGGCTGCGGGCGATCGCGAAGGCCTACCGGAGCGGCTCCACCGGGTGAGTCACGCGCCGAACGGCGCGGTGAGCCGGGTTTCCCAGCCCTGGTCGTCGAGGGCGACCAGGTGCAGGGCCTCCGCGCGGGCGGCCAGCGGGAGCAGCGGCCGGACCTCGGCCGCGACCCGCTCGAGGTCGGCGTCGGTCCCGCCCATCGCGACAGTCAGGTGAGCGTCGGGAGCCGGGCCGAACCGGCCGCCGTAGGGCGGGACGTCCGGCCAACGCGCGCAGACCGCGTCCGCGATCGCCTGCAGCGCGGGCACGGGGATCGCCGAGAAACCCGGCGCGGTGACCAGCTCGGTGAGCGGGACGCCGACCGGCGCGGCGGCTGCGGCCAGCGCGCGCACGGCGTCGAGGACCTCGTCGGTCACCTCGGGCGCGGGGAGGAACGGGTACAGCGCCGTGACGTGCGCCGGCAGGCCGGGGCGGACCAGCTCGGGGGCGGTGCGCCGGGCCGCGGCGAGCACGGGCTCGGCGGCGGGCAGCAGGATCACCAGCGCGGTGGTTCCGGGTCGGGGCACCTTCGCATCATGGCAGTGCGCCCGGTCGGGCCGCCGCCCGCGGCAGCACAGGCGCGCGGACCAGCGGGGTCCCTCGGAACGGAACCCGCTCAGGCGGCGGCGCTTTCCGGGAACCGGCTCGCGCGGGACAGGGCCAGGCTGCGGCGGCACAGTGCGACCAGCTCGTCGTTCGCGCGGCTGCGCGGGCTGTGGCCGCAGAGCCCGCAGCGGATGGCGACCTCGCCGGTGAGCTCGTCCACCGCGACCAGGGCCTGGTGGTCGCACCGGCGGCACCAGCGGTAGCCGATCGCGGAGTTGGCGTGCACCGGGGACGAGACGCATTCGTGCAGCCAGCGGCGGTGCGTCCGGCAGGTGACCCGGTCGGTCGGGTCGAGCCCGCCGGTGTCCTCCACCCGGTCCTCGCGGGCCAGCGTCGAGGCCAGCAGCGGCTGGCGCGGGGCGGCCGGCCTGTCCTGCGGGTTCGGCCCGGCCCACGCGTGGTGGTCGCCGCAGCGGCACTTCTCGGTCATGTCGCTCCCAAGTTCCGGTAAGTCGATGTCTTCGAGTGTGGGCGCGGTCACGCACGCGGACTACCGGGAAAACGCTCAGTTTCGCCCAACGGCGCGACGGTGACGGCGGACGGACGAGCGGATTTCGGCGCGCGGGTATGCGAACATATGTTCTATGACCGCCGAGGGCCCCATCCTCCACGCCGACCTCGACTCCTTCTACGCGTCGGTCGAGCAGCGCGACGACCCGGGGCTCAAGGGCCGGCCGGTCATCGTCGGCGGCGGGGTGGTGCTGGCCGCGAGTTACGAGGCCAAGGCCTACGGCGTGCGCACCGCGATGGGCGGCGCGCAGGCCCGGCGGCTGTGCCCGCACGCCGTCGTCGTGCCGCCGCGGATGTCGGCCTACTCGGCCGCGAGCAAGGCGGTGTTCGAGGTCTTCCGCGACACCACCCCGCTGGTGGAGGGCATTTCCATCGACGAGGCCTTCCTCGACGTCGGCGGATTGGCCAAGATCGCCGGACGGCCGAGCGCGGTCGCCGAACGGCTGCGGCAGGCGGTCGCCGAGCGGGCCGGGCTGCCGATCACCGTCGGCGTCGCGCGGACGAAGTTCCTCGCCAAGGTCGCCAGCCGGGTGGCGAAACCGGACGGCCTGCTCGTCGTGCCGCACGACGCGGAGCTGGCGTTCCTGCACCCGCTGCCGGTCGGGGCGCTGTGGGGCGTCGGGAAGGTGACCGAGGAGAAGCTGCGGGCGTGCGGGATCACCACGGTGGGCCAGCTGGCCGCGTCCGAGCCGGTGGACCTCGCCGGCCTGCTGGGCCGCGGTGCCGGGCGGCACCTGCACGCGCTGGCGCACAACCGCGACCCGCGGGTGGTCGAGACCGGCGTGCGGCGCCGGTCGATCGGCGCCCAGCGGGCCCTCGGGCGCGGCCGGCGGACCCCGGCCGAGCTCGACGTCGTCCTCGTGGCCCTGATCGACCGCATCGCCCGGCGGCTGCGCGCCGCCCACCGCATCTGCCGCACGGTGACGATCCGCCTGCGCTTCGCCGACTTCACCCGGGCGACGCGCTCGTGCACGCTGACCGAGCCGACCGAGGGCACCGGCCGGCTGCTCGCCGCGGCGCGCGAGCTCCTGGAGGCCGCGCTGCCGCTGATCGCCGACCGCGGGATCACGCTGCTCGGCGCGTCCCTGTCCAACCTGACCGGTGACGACCACGTCCAGCTGGCCCTCCCGTTCGAACGCCAGCGGGCCACCCAGCTCGACACGGCCGTGGACTCGGTGCGGGACCGGTTCGGGAAAGCGGCCGTCACCCGCGCGGTTCTGCTGGGCCGTCCGGCCGAGCCGGAGATGCCGCTGCTGCCCGATTGACAGAGAAGAGCGACGGTGCGTCGGGAAAGTGTTCAGCTTTCCCGGGGCGGTGCGGGAATGCGCGCGTGGGTCAGGTGGGAAAGCCGGCTCGGCTTCAGCGCGTCGTCGCGATTCCACTCGTTCGCGCCCACGCTGCCGCGCTGACCGGTCTGTTCGATCACTTCGAAACCCGTGTCGCGCAGGAGATCCGCCATGGCGGCGGGGGAGAGGAACGTCCGCCAGGGCTCACCTTCTGCTGCGGCCATCGGCGCGACGGCTTCGGCGTAACCGTTTCCGGCCGCGTCGCGCAGTTCCGCGGGGAGCAGGTGGTCGGCCACGATTTCCGACCCGGGAGCGAGGCCGCCGAGCTCGGTCAAGGTCGTCAGAATCGCCGCTCTGGTCAGGTACATGGTGACTCCGAGCCAGCTGACGAACACGGGACGGCGCAGGTCGAGTCCACTCTGGACGAGCCGGTCGGCGAGCCTGTCGGTTTCGAAGTCGACCGCGACGAAGATCACCGACGGCGGCTCGGTGATGCCCGCGGCTTCCAGGAGTGCGCGTTTGGCCGCTTGGGTCGCGGCCCGGTCGACCTCGAACACGCGGAACCGGCCGGGCGGTGTCCGATAAGCGAACGAATCGAGTCCGGCGCCGAGAATCACATACTGGTATATACCGGAATTGGTGCGCAGAAGACGCTCTTCGGTGAACCGGCTGCGGCAGACGGCCTCGGCTCGCGCGCCGGCGAGGATGGGATGGCTACCGTGGAGCCGGTGATACGCCAGCAGTTCCTCGGCGCGGGCGCCGAGCAGCGGTGCGGCGAGCGGGTCCGAGAAGAGGGGCGGCGCGGCGTCGACCAGCAAATGTGCGGCCCGTGCGGCGGCCGCCGTGAACGCCGTGCGGCTGACACCGGGCGCATTGCCGGGGGAATCGGGCGAAGTCATGCCGCAACGGTACCGATTTGATTTCGAGCATATCACGAAAACAAAAAGTCTACAAGATCACGCCCATTTCGACTAGGTTGCGATCACGTCTGTACGCGGGCGGTCCCTGTCGCTCGAGCGGCCATTGTGGACGCCCCGCGTGCTTGGCGGGATTCGACAGGTTAGGGTCTGTCCGACCGTGTTCTGGAGAAGATGAGGAACGACGAACCATGGCGCAACGGGTGCACGTCGAGATGGTGGACGACCTCGACGGGAGCGAGGCGAACCAGACCGTCCCCTTCGCCCTCGACGGGGTGAGCTTCGAGATCGACCTCTCCGAGGAGAACGCTTCGGCGCTGCGGGACGAGCTCGCCCGCTACGTCGGCGCCGCACGGCGCATCGGCGGCCGCAAGGTCCGCCTCGCGACCGGCCAGTCGCTGACGGGCGCGTCGGGCTCGGGCACCGACCGCGAGCGCAACCGGCAGATCCGGGAGTGGGCGCAGGACAACGGCTACGAGGTCGCCGAGCGCGGCCGGCTCTCCAGCGAGATCATCGCCGGTTTCGAGGAGCACCAGGCCGCCGCGGCCGAACCGGTGGAAGCCAAGCCGGCCCGCAAGCGCGCGACCCGCAAGAAGGCCTGACGCGGATCGCCTGCCGCGCAACGGGTCCGGCGCCTGGGGGCGCCGGCCACCCGAAGTGCGGCCGCACTGCGGAAGTTCCGGACGCCGGGTGCCGCCCCGGAGAAGCGCTGCCCGCAGCGCGGATCCCGGTCGGCACCCGGCGAACTGCTTGTCTCATCCCGCTGGATGATTGAGTTGAGCGCCGGGCAAGTCGCTCGGTCCGGCGCAAGTCGTTCGGCCGAAGAGAGTTTGCCGCGATGGTGTCCGGTCGGCAGGCTGAGTGTTCCGCTGATCGAGTCGCCGGTGTAGGTCGTGGAGATTCGGCGCGATGGTGTCCGGCGGGCAAGCTGAGCGCCTCGCCGACCGGGTGCCGCTGCAGGCCGAGGCGGCCGTTGTCAAACCCGCTCCTGAGCCCCGCCCCCCACGGTTGCCCCGCTCCGGCCTTCGTGCCCGGACCGAAGCCTGCCGCTTCCTCGGCGTGACCACATCGGACCCCCTGCCGGTCCGGCCTGCGATGATCGGCCGGAAAACCCGTACTTCCCAGGCGCCCAAAGGCTTGTCGGAGGGGGTCTCCGCTGGCCAGACTGTCAGTGCTCCACGCGGCCGGTACCGCGCCGGAGCACCGGCCCGGTGGCCGCCTCCTCCCTCGATGGCCACCGGGCCGCCTTTCCGTCCGGCGCCAGGCGCGGGCCACCCCGGAATCCCCGCACCGCACCGAATCGCGTGCGGAAACCCGGGCCCGCGGCGCCTCCTGCCCGCGAATCCGCAGTCCGAACCGCCGATCGGGTCCGGTGGGTGGACATCGCCGCCGTCAGAGGTGCACACTCTGGCTACTCCATACTGCATACAATCAGCAGTCGAACGGGTGGTGGTCGTGATGTCCCAAGTCCGCGAGCTCCGGGACGTCTACGGACGGCGGTACCGGGTCGGGGAGACCGACCTCGAGCTGCTCGGCCGGCCGCGCGGCCGGATCACCTGGCTCGCCGCGGCGGGGATGCTCGCCGCCGGGGTGCAGCAGTACGGCTTCGGCGCGATGGTGCCCGAGCTGAGCCGGGCGCACGGCTGGACGTTCGGCGCGATCGTCCTCACCTTCGCGCTGTGGGCCGTCTGTCAGGCCGGGATCGCCTTCCCCGCCGCGTGGCTGCGCGAACGCGGCACACTGCCCGCGCCCGCCGCGATGACGCTCGGCGCGGTCCTGTGCGCCGCCGGGCTGGTCACGCTCGGGCACGCGGGCAGCCTGCTCACCGTGTTCCTCGGCTACTCCGTGCTCGGCGGCCTCGGCACCGGCCTCGTCTACGCCACCTGCGTCGGCGCTGTGCTGGCGTGGTTCCCGGACCGCTCCGGCCCGAACGCGGGTGTCGTCAGCGGCGCGTTCGCGTGGGGAAGCGTGCCGTTCGTCGTGCTGGCCGCCCTGCTGCCGGACGTCCGCCCGGTGCTGCTCGACGCGACCGCCGCCGTGGTGCTCGTCGTGATCGCCGGGTGCGGCGCCCTGCTGCGCTACCCGCCGCGGCACTGGTGGCCCGCGACGCCTGAGCCGCGCGCGTGGGCCCTGGACAAGAGGCACAACCGGCACCCGGCGATCCGGCACTACCGGCCCGCCGAGCTCTTCCGCTGCGGCACCACCCTCGCGCTGTACCTCGTGGTCGTGCTCGCCGCCGCCGTGCTGCTGTTCGACCTCGCGTACCTGGCGACGTTCGTCGCCGAGCGCAGCGGACCCGGCCTCGCCGCCGCCGCGCTGGCCCTGCTCGCCGCGGCCACCGGGTCGGGCCGGCTGCTCATCGGCCGGCTCGCCGACCGGCTCGGCCGCCGCCGGATCCTGCGCCTCGCCCTGCTCGCCGGCGGCGTCGCGCAGTTCGTCCTCTACTACTCGGGCGAGCACCGCCACGCCGTCGGCCTGCTGCTCGGTGTCACGCTGGCCGGGCTCGGCAACGGCTGCTGCTACACGCTGCTGGTCGGCCTGGTGCGCGAGTACTTCGGTGAGGAGTCGGCCCTGCAGAACTTCGGGATCCTCTACAGCGCCAAGGCCGTCGGCGCCGTCGCCGGGGTCGGGGTCGGGCTCGCCGCGGTCGGCCCGCTGGGCGCGTTCGCCGTCGCCGGGGTGCTGAGCCTCGCCGGGGCGCTGCTCACCGGACGTCTCACCCAGCCCGGCCGGCCGAAGTCCCTGCTGCCCGCGGCGTAGGCCCGGTGGGCGGGGACGGTCCCCGCCCACCGGACGCGGCTCAGCGCGTCGAGTAGGAGTGCGCGCCGGTGCCGGCGAGCTTGCCGCCGTCGACGATCAGGTACTCGTCGCGGATCGGCGACTCCCCGAAGTAGTCCTCGAGGATCTCGCGCGTCCCGGCCGCGTAGCGCGCCTGTGCCGAGAGCGACGACCCGGAGATGTGCGGGGTCATACCCTGGTGCGGCATCGTCCGCCACGGGTGGTCGGCCGGCGCGGGCTGCGGGTACCAGACGTCGCCCGCGTACCCGGCGAGCTGCCCGCTCTCGAGCGCGCGGACCACGGCGTCGCGGTCGGCGATCTTCGCCCGCGCCGTGTTGATCAGGTACGCGCCGCGCTTCATCGACGCGATCAGCTCGTCCCCGAACAGGCCCTCGGTCTCCGGGTGCAGCGGCGCGTTGATCGTCACGACGTCGCAGTGCGGCACCATCTCCGCGGCGCTCGGGTGGAAGGTCAGGTTCAGCTCCCGCTCGACCTCGGCCGGCAGCCGGTGCCGGTCGGTGTAGTGCAGGTGGACGTCGAACGGCGCCAGCCGCCGCAGCACGGCGGTGCCGATCCGCCCGGCCGCGACGGTGCCGATGTGCATGCCCTCGACGTCGTAGGAGCGCGCGACGCAGTCGGCGATGTTCCAGCCGCCGTCCAGTACGACCTGGTGCGACGGCAGGTAGTTGCGCACCTGCGCGAGGATCATCATCACGACGTGCTCGGCGACGCTGATGCTGTTGCAGTAGGTGACTTCGGCGACCGTGACGCCGTGGGCGATGGCCGCGTCGAGGTCGACGTGGTCCGAACCGATCCCGGCCGTGACGGCCAGCTTCAGCTTCGGCGCCCGGGCGATCCGCTCGGCCGTGAGGTAAGCGGGCCAGAACGGCTGGGAGATCACGATCTCGGCGTCGGCGAGCTCGCGGTCGAACTCCGAGCCGTCGCCGTCCTTGTCCGAGGTGACGACGAGCGTGTGTCCCTGCGACTCCAGGAACTTCCGCAGCCCGAGCTCACCGGAGACGCTGCCGAGCAGCTGTCCGGGCGTGAAGTCCACACCCCGCGGGGTGGGCAGGGTCTGGCCGCCGGGGTAGCCGTCCAGGTGCGGCAGGCCGTCACGCGGGTAGGTCTTCGGGTAGCCGTCCACCGGGTCGTCGTAGAGCACGCACAGCACCTTTGCCACGGCGTCACACTCCAAGTTTTCGTTGCGGGACAAGTACTTTCACCGTCCTCCGCGCGCGCGAGCGGGTCAACGTGAAGGTTTCTATCCCGGGATAGGCGCCGGCTATCGGGCCTGTTCGGCGAGGTGCCGGTGCAGCAGCGCGTCGAGGGTGCCGCGGACGTCGACGCCGCGGGCGACCTCGAGCAGCGCGCGGGCGAGGATCGGCTCGGGCGAACCCGCCGTCACCACCAGGCCGATCCGGTGTGACCGCGACGGCGTTTCGAGCGGCACCACGCGCATGCCCGGCGGCACACCGAACAGGTGCAGCCAGGCGTGGGAGATGACGCTCGACCAGTGGTGCGTGGCGACGTGCGAGTAGAGCGCGGAGACGGTGTCCGTCTCGATCGCCGGCACGACGGTGGCGCCGGCCTCGGCGAACAGCGCGTCGAGCACGCGGCGGTTGCGCATGTGCGGCATGAGCAGGCACAGCGGCAGCGTGGCGACCTCGGCCCAGCGCACCAGCCGGCGTCCGGCCAGCTCACCGTCGGACGGCGTCAGCAGCAGGTAGCGCTCCTCGTAGAGCGGGACGCAGCGCAGCCCGTGCGGTGGTTCGCCGTCCACATAGGTCAGTCCGGCGTCGAGCTCGAACGCGGTCAACCGGCGGGCGATCTCGTCGGAGGACAACGACTCCAGCGTCACCCGGGCGTGTGGGTGCCGCTCGCAGAAGGGGGCGGTGAGCATCGACATGGCGGTGAGCGCGGTGGGGATGGCGCCGACGCGCAGTACCCCCGAGAGACTGTCGCGCATCGTCGAGAGGTCCTCGTTGAGCGCGTCGCGCTCGGCCAGGATCCGCTGTGCCCACACCAGGACGCGTTCGCCTTCGGGCGTCAACCCGGCATACCGCGCGCCGCGCTGGACGACCTGGGTGCCGAGCTCGCGTTCGAGCTTCCGGATCCCGGCCGAGAGCGACGGCTGGGACACGTGACACGCCTCGGCGGCCCGCGCGAAGTGTCCCTCGCGGGCCAGCGCGACGAGGTATTCGAGCTGGCGCAGCAGCATGCGTTCAGCCTAGGTGGGCGAGCACGGCGGCGACGGGCGCCGGCGGCTCTTCGCGGTGGCTCGCGGCGAGCTGCCAGAGCGGAGGAGCGGCGAACCGCCGCGCGGTGACCTCGGGAAACCGCGCCGCGGCCGACGCCGGCAGGACACAGGCGGCCAGCCCGGCCCGCACCAGTGAAGCGGCGGCGGTGAGGTCGTCGGCCTCCAGGCTGACCCGGCGGTCCGCGAACGCGCGGTCGACGGCTTCCCGGATCGCCCACCCGGCCGGGAAGTCGACGAGCGAGAGCCCGGCGAGGTCACCGGGCGCGGAGCGGGAGCCGCCGGGGGCGGTGGCGAGGACGAGTTCTTCACCCGCCAGGGGAGTGGTGAGCAGGCCACCGCCGGAATCCGGCGGCGGCGCGACCCCGGACCCGGCGGCGGTGAGCACCGCCAGCGCGATGTCCACTGTGGACTCGGCGAGTGCGCACCCCAGCCGGTCCGGTGGCAGCTGGCGGACCTCGACGACCAGGCCCGGATGCGCCTGCCGTAGTGCGGAAAGGACCCGGTGCAGGTCGAGCAGCAATCCGGGGACCAGGCCCAGCCGGACCCGGCCGTGGACGGGGGAGATCGCCGCGCGGGCGCGTTCCACCGCTTCGAGGGCCGCCCGCGCGGCGGGCACGAAGGCCTCGCCGGCGGGCGTCAGCGCCACGCGGTGCGTGGTGCGGTGGAACAGCGGCGTGCCGAGGTCGCGTTCCAGCGCCCGCACGACGGTGGACACCGTCGACTGCACGGTGTGCAGGCGCAGTGCGGCCGCCGTGAAGCCGCCTTCCTCGGCGACGGCCACCACGACCGCGAGCTGGCGCAGGTCCATCACGTCACCTCGTCCAGCGCGCCGGTCCGCTGGTCGAGGACGAATCCGCGCATCGCGCCGGTGTGCCGCCGCGCGAACTCCGTGTCGGTGAAGGTCCGCCTTCCGCAGTCGTGGTGGTGCAGCAGCACGATCTCGCGGGTGCCGAGCAGGTGTCGCGGGTTCGCCGGCATCAGCCGAGGATTTCGCGGGCGAGGGTCGCGGTCTCGCTCGGCGTCCGCCCGACGCGGATCCCGGCCGCCTCCAGTGCCGTCTTCTTCGCCTCGGCCGTGCCGGACGAGCCGGACACGATCGCGCCCGCGTGGCCCATGGTCTTGCCTTCGGGCGCGGTGAACCCGGCGACGTAACCCACGACCGGTTTGGACACGTGGGCGCGCACGTACTCCGCGGCCCGCTCTTCGGCGTCGCCGCCGATCTCGCCGATCAGCACGATCAGGTCGGTGTCCGGGTCCTTCTCGAACGCCTCGACGGCGTCGATGTGCGTCGTCCCGATGATCGGGTCGCCGCCGATCCCGACGCACGTCGAGAACCCGATGTCGCGCAGCTCGTGCATGAGCTGGTAGGTCAGCGTGCCGGACTTCGAGACGAGCCCGATCCGCCCCGGCCCGGTGATGTCGGCGGGGATGATCCCGGCGTTCGACCTGCCGGGGGAGATGACGCCGGGGCAGTTCGGCCCGATGATCCGGGTCCGCCCGCCCGCGGCGACGGCGTGCGCCCACAGCCGCGCGGTGTCGTGCACCGGGACGCCTTCGGTGATCACCACCGCGAGGCCGATCCCGGCGTCGACGGCTTCGATCACGGCGTCCTCGACGAACGGCGGCGGCACGAACAGCACGCAGACGTCGGCGCCGGTCCCGGCCATCGCGTCGGCGACACTGCCGAAGACCGGCAGCGTCGCGGAGGCGATCTCGACGTGCTGCCCGGCTTTGCGCGGGTTCACCCCACCGACGACGTTCGTACCGGCGGCGAGCATCCGTGCGGTGTGCTTCGCGCCCTCGGTGCCGGTGATGCCCGAGACGACGATCCGGCTGTTCTCGTCCAGGAAGATGGCCACGGTTCAGACCTCCGCGATCGCGAGCCGCGCCGCTTCGCGGGCGGCGTCGTCCATGGTGGCCACCACGGTGACCAGCGGGTGCGCGGCTTGTTCGAGGATCCGCCGGCCCTCGGCCACGTTGTTGCCGTCGAGCCGCACGACGAGTGGTTTCGTGGCCCGGTCACCGAGGATCTCCAGCGAGCGCACGATCCCGGTCGCGACGGCGTCGCAGGCGGTGATGCCGCCGAAGACGTTGACGAACACGCTCCGGACCTGCGGATCGCCGAGGATGACGCTCAGCCCGGCGACCATCACCTCGGCCGAGGCGCCGCCGCCGATGTCGAGGAAGTTCGCCGGGCCGCGTGCGCCGGCGTCCGCGGCGGCCGCAGCGACGACGTCCAAAGTGGACATGACGAGCCCGGCGCCGTTCCCGATCACGCCGATGTCGCCGTCCAGTTTGACGTAGTTGAGGCCTTGCGACCGCGCCGCTCGTTCCAGCGGGTCGCCGTCGTGCGGGTCGTCGAAGGACGCCGAGTGGCGGAAGTCCGCGTTGTCGTCGAGGGTGATCTTGCCGTCCAGCGCGACGATCCCGGTGGTGGTGCGGGCCAGCGGGTTGACCTCGACGAGCGTGGCGTCCTCGCCGACGAAGACGTCCCACAGCTTCCGGACGACCTCCGCGGCCTCCTCCCGGACGTCGGCGGGGAATGCCGCGGCCACCGCGGAAGCGTCCACTCCGTGCACGGCGTTCACCGGAACCCGCAGCAGCGCTTCGGGTTTCGTCGCGGCGACCTCCTCGATGTCCATGCCGCCTTCGGTCGACGCCATGGCCAGGAACGTGCGGCCGGCGCGGTCGAGCAGGAAGGAGACGTAGTACTCCTCGGCGATCTCGCTCGCCTCGGTGACGAGCACCCGGTGCACGGTGTGCCCCTTGATGTCCATGCCGAGGATGTCGTCGGCGGCCTGCTCGGCGTCGTCGGCCGTGCGCACGACGCGGACGCCGCCCGCCTTGCCGCGGCCGCCGGTCTTCACCTGGGCCTTGACCACCACCGGCCCGCCGAGGGACACGGCGGCGTCGCGGGCGGCGGCGGGATCGGCGGCGACGCGGCCGCGGGGGACGGGCACGCCGTGTTTCTCGAAGAGATCTCGGGCTTCGTGTTCGAAGAGGTCCATGCGGGGGCGTCCTTCCGCGGCGGTGCAGAACAAGGAGGTCCGCCGTGTCCGGGCAGGCGATCGCACCCCTCGGGGCCGGCGAAAAACCCTGCGGATGGGCCTGGACACGGGCTGCTAGAAGGGTGACTATATGCCTACCCCATACGGTATGCAATCTACAGTCTGCCGCGACGAGGCCGCTGACCTCGGAGAAAGGGGAGCGGCGACGAGCGAACGCCGGGCCAGAGAGACCCGGCGTGGACCAGAGGAGTCGAGCGAATGACAACCACAGGCACCACCGCGGGGGAGAGCGCCCGGGCGACGAACGGCGCCGAACCCGCGCCGGCGGAGATCTCGGGCGGCCACCTGGTGGCCAAGGCCCTCAAGGCCGAAGGCGTCGACACCATCTTCACGCTCTGCGGCGGCCACATCATCGACATCTACGACGGCTGCGTCGACGAGGGCATCAAGGTCATCGACGTCCGGCACGAGCAGGTCGCCGCCCACGCGGCCGACGGTTACGCCCGGATCACCGGCAAACCCGGCTGCGCGGTGGTCACCGCCGGTCCCGGCACGACCGACGCGGTCACCGGCGTCGCCAACGCCCTGCGGGCGGAGAGCCCGATGCTGCTGATCGGCGGCCAGGGCGCGCTCACCCAGCACAAGATGGGGTCCCTGCAGGACCTCCCGCACGTGGACATGATGACGCCGATCACCAAGTTCGCCGCCACCGTGCCGCACACCGCCCGCGTCGCCGACCTGGTGTCGATGGCGTTCCGCGAGGCCTACGCCGGCGCGCCCGGGCCGTCGTTCCTGGAGATCCCGCGCGACGTCCTCGACGCGCGCGTCCCCCTGGAGAAGGCGCGCATCCCCGAAGCCGGCCGCTACCGGGCGTCCACCCGCAACGCCGGTGACCCCGCCGACATCGAGAAGCTGGCCGACCTGCTGGTGCACGCCAGGAAACCGGCGATCCTGCTCGGCAGCCAGGTCTGGACGACCCGCGCCACCGAACCCGCCGTGGACCTGGTGCGCACGCTCAACATCCCGGCGTACATGAACGGCGCCGGCCGCGGCACGCTGCCGCCGGGCGACCCGCACCACTTTCAGCTGTCGCGGCGGTACGCCTTCGACAACGCCGACGTCATCGTCATCGTCGGCACCCCGTTCGACTTCCGGATGGGCTACGGCAAGCGGCTGTCGCCGGACGCCACCGTCGTCCAGATCGACCTCGACTACCGGACCGTCGGCAAGAACCGGGACATCGACCTCGGCATCGTCGGCGACGCCGGCCAGGTCCTCGCCGCCGTCGCCGAGGCCGCGTCCGGCCGTTCCGACAACGGCTCGGTCGGGCGCAAGGTCTGGCTCGAGGAACTGCAGGCCGTCGAGGAGAAGGCGAAGCAGAAGCGGTTGCCGCTGCAGCACTCCGACGCGACGCCGATCCACCCGTACCGCCTCGTCCACGAGATCAACGAGTTCCTCACCGAGGACTCGATCTACATCGGCGACGGCGGCGACATCGTCACGTTCTCCGGCCAGGTCGTCCAGCCCAAGTCGCCCGGTCACTGGATGGACCCCGGTCCACTCGGGACACTCGGCGTCGGCATCCCGTTCGTGCTGGCCGCCAAGCACGCCCGGCCCGACAAGGAGGTCGTCGCCCTCTTCGGCGACGGCGCGTTCAGCCTCACCGGCTGGGACTTCGAAACGCTCGTGCGGTTCGACCTGCCGTTCGTCGGGATCGTCGGCAACAACTCGTCGATGAACCAGATCCGCTACGGCCAGGCCGCGAAGTACGGCCTCCCGCGCGAGCGCGTCGGCAACACCCTCGGCGACGTCCGGTACGACGAGTTCGCCCGGATGCTCGGCGGCTACGGCGAAGAGGTCCGCGACCCGGCCGACATCGCCCCGGCGCTGCAGCGGGCCCGCGAGTCGGGCAAGCCGTCGCTGATCAACGTCTGGGTCGACCCGGACGTGTACGCCCCCGGAACCATGAACCAGACCATGTACAAGTGAGCGGAGACAAGATGGGTAAGGCACTGGAGGGCGTCCGTGTCCTCGACATGACGCACGTGCAGTCCGGTCCGTCGTCCACGCAGCTGCTCGCCTGGCTCGGCGCGGACGTGATCAAGCTGGAGACCCCCGGCCGGGGCGACATCACGCGCGGCCAGCTGCGCGACCTGCCCGGGGTGGACAGCCTCTACTTCACGATGCTGAACGCCAACAAGCGCAGCATCACCCTCAACATGAAGAGCGACGAGGGCAAGGAAGTCTTCGAGAAGCTCGTCTCCGGCGTGGACGTCCTGGTCGAGAACTTCGGCCCGGGTGTCGTCGACCGGTTCGGCTACCCGTGGGAGAAGCTGGCCGCGCTCAACCCGCGGCTGATCTACGCCTCCATCAAGGGGTTCGGCCCCGGCCGCTACGCCGACTTCAAGGCGTACGAGGTGATCGCGCAGGCCATGGGCGGCGCGATGAGCACCACCGGCTTCGAGGACGGCCCGCCGACGGCGACCGGCGCGCAGATCGGCGACTCCGGCACCGGCATCCACCTGGTGGCCGCCATCCTCGCCGCGCTGTACCAGCGGACGTCCACCGGCCGCGGCCAGCGCGTCCAGGTCGCCATGCAGGACGCCGTGCTCAACCTGTGCCGGGTCAAGCTGCGCGACCAGCAGCGGCTGGCGCACGGGCCGCTCGGCGAGTACCCGAACGACCACTTCGGCGACGAGGTCCCGCGCTCGGGCAACGCGTCCGGCGGCGGCCAGCCGGGCTGGGCGGTGAAGTGCGCGCCGGGCGGCCCGAACGACTACATCTACGTCATCATCCAGCCGGTCGGCTGGGCCCCGCTCGCGCGTCTGCTCGGCAAACCGGAGCTGGCCGAAGACCCGGCCTGGTCCACCCCGGAGGTCCGGCTGTCCAAACTGGACAAGGTGTTCGCGCTGGTCGAGGAGTGGACCGAGACGCACACCAAGTGGGAGGTGATGGAGGCACTCAACGCCCACAGCATCCCGTGCGGCCCGATCCTGTCGACGCAGGAGCTGATCGAGGACGAAACCCTCGCCGCGCTCGGCTCCGTCGTCGAGGTCGCACACCCGGAGCGGGGCAGCTTCAAGACCGTCGGCTGCCCGCTCAAGCTGTCCGACTCGCCCGTCGAGATCGAACGGTCGCCGTTGCTGAGCGAGCACACCGACGAAGTGCTCGGCGAACTCGGCTACGGCGAGGCCGAGCTGGACAAGCTTCGTTCGGCCGGGGTGATCTGAGTGGCGGATCGCGCGGCGGTCGAGAAGATCCTCGAACAGGCGGCGGCCGAGGGACGGTCCTCACTGACCGCGCCCGAGGGGCGTGCGGTGTGCGAGGCGTACGGCATCCCGACGCCGGCGGAGCGGCTGGCGGCCACGGCCGAGGAAGCCGTGACGCAAGCCCTGGAGATCGGGCTGCCGGTGGTGCTCAAGATCGTCTCACCGGACATCCTGCACAAGACCGAGGCCGGCGGTGTCCTCGTCGGCCTGAAAGATCCGGAGGCGGTGTCGGCCGGGTTCGCGAAGATCGTCGAGAACGCCAAGGCGTACAACGCCGACGCGGAGATCCTCGGCGTCCAGGTGCAGCGGATGCTGACCGAGGGCCAGGAGGTGATCATCGGGTCGGTCACGGACCCGACGTTCGGCAAGATCGTCGCCTTCGGTCTGGGCGGTGTGCTCGTCGAAGTCCTCAAGGACGTCACGTTCCGGCTGGCGCCGACCAGCACCGAGGAAGCGCTTTCGATGCTCGACGGCATCCAGGCCGCGGAGATCCTGCGCGGGGTCCGCGGCGCCGAACCGGTCGACCGGGACGCGCTCGCCGGCGTCATCCACGCCCTCGGGCAGCTGGTCACCGACTTCCCGCAGCTGTCCGAAGTGGACCTGAACCCGGTGCTGGCCACGCCGTCGGGCGCCACCGCCGTCGACGTCCGGATCCTCGTCGACCCGGACGCGGCGAAGGAGCCGGTGCGGTTCACCCAGGAGGAGATCCTCGTGTCGATGACGCGGATCATGAAACCGGCGTCGATCGCGGTGATCGGCGCGTCCGCCGAGGCCGGGAAGATCGGCAACTCGGTGATGAAGAACCTGGTCAACGGCGGGTACGCGGGGGAGATCCACCCGATCAACCCCAAGGCCACCGAGATCCTCGACCGCAAGGCCTACGCGAGCATCGCCGATGTCCCCGGTGACGTCGACGTCGCGATCTTCACCATCCCGGCGAAGTTCGTCGCGGCCGCGCTGGAGGAGGCGGGGGCGAAGGGCGTCGCCGGCGCCATCCTCATCCCGTCCGGCTTCGGCGAGACCGGCAACATCGCGCTGCAGGACGAGGTCGTGGCGATCGCGCGCAAGCACGGCGTCCGCGTGCTCGGGCCGAACATCTACGGCTACTACTACACGCCGGAGAACCTCTCGGCGACGTTCTGCACGCCGTACGACGTCAAAGGAGGCGTGGCGCTCTCGTCGCAGAGCGGCGGTATCGGGATGGCGATCCTCGGGTTCAGCCGCTCGGCGAAGATGGGCGTGTCCTCGATCGTCGGTGTGGGGAACAAGGCCGACATCGACGAAGACGATCTGCTCACCTTCTTCGAGCAGGACGAGCACACCGAGCTGATCGCCATGCACCTCGAGGATCTGAAGGACGGCCGGTCGTTCGCGGAGACGGCGAAGCGGGTGTCGCGGCGCAAGCCGGTGGTCGTGCTCAAGGCGGGCCGGACGTCGCAGGGCGCGAAGGCGGCGAGCTCCCACACCGGCGCGCTGGCCGGGAACGACAAGGTCTACGACGACATCCTGCGCCAGAGCGGCGTCATCCGGGCGCCCGGGCTCAACGACATGCTCGAGTACGCCCGGGGCATCCCGCTGCTGCCGACGCCGAAGGGCGAGAACGTCGTCATCATCACCGGCGCGGGCGGATCCGGCGTGCTGCTCTCGGACGCCTGCGTCGACAACGGCCTCAGCCTGATGGAGATCCCGCCGGACCTCGACACGGCGTTCCGCAAGTTCATCCCGCCGTTCGGCGCGGCGGGCAACCCGGTGGACATCACCGGCGGCGAGCCGCCCTCGACCTACCGCAACACGATCGCGCTGGGCCTCG
The DNA here is from genome assembly GCF_046548675.1 of Amycolatopsis sp. cmx-8-4. NCBI lineage: Bacteria > Bacillati > Actinomycetota > Actinomycetes > Pseudonocardiales > Pseudonocardiaceae > Amycolatopsis > Amycolatopsis sp. cmx-8-4. The sequence goes on along the minus strand of NZ_JAEBDZ010000007.1, from coordinate 68,576 downwards.
AGGACGACCGCATCCACGCCCTGATCCTGGGCTACTGGCACACCATCGTCACCCCGCCCATGGTGTTCGCCGAGCTGGTTTCCGACGTCGTCGCCGAGTACCGCGCGAAGGGCATCCACAAGCCCGTCGTCGCGTCGCTCTCGGGTGACGTCGAAGTCGAGGAAGCCAGCGACTACCTCTACCAGCACGGGGTCGTGGCGTATCCGTACACGACCGAGAAGCCGGTCGCGGTGCTCGGCGCGAAGTACCGCTGGGCCCGGGCCGCGGGACTGCTTTGAAGTACTCCACAGGGGCTGTCCGACCGACGAGGAAAGGACGAAGATCCACCGCACGACTGCACGCAGAGGGACATGAGTCAACGGTGACGAAAGAGAACTCTTATGACCGCAGCGACGTACCAGGAGATCGTTGACGAGAACGGACGGGTCTACCGAGTAGGCGAGACGCCGCAGGACATCATGGGGCGCTCGCGAAGCTGGATGGTGTGGCTGCCCTGGATCGCCATGATGGCGGTCAGTGTCTTCGAATACGGCTGGGGCGCCGTCGAAGGCACATTGGAAGAGAAGTACGGCTGGTCGCTCAGCGACGCGTTCTGGCTGGCCAGCATCTGGGCCGTGTTCCAGGCCGGGGTCGCGTTCCCGGCGGGCCGGCTGCGCGAGAAGAACATCATGTCGGCGAAGACGGCCATGCTGGCCGGCGCGGTGTGCAGCGGCATCGGCTACTTCACCATCTCCCACAGCGGCAACCTGGCCGTGGCCTTCATCGGCTACGCCGTGCTCGGCGGCACCGGCGCCGGGCTGGTGTACGCGACCTGCATCAACATGGTCGGCAAGTGGTACCCCGAGAAACGGGGTGCGAGGACGGGCTTCGTCAACGGCGGGTTCGCCTACGGCGCCGTCCCGTTCATCTACGTGTTCGCCGCGTTCCTCACCCCGACGAACTACACGGTGGTCCTCGACGTCATCGGCGTCTACATGCTGCTCGTCGTCGGGGTCTGCGGGTTCCTGTTCAAGGACCCGCCGAAGAGCTGGTGGCCCCGGGAGGTCGACCCGAAGAACTGGGCCGCGAACCGGCGGACCAAGAGCGGCGGCCTGGCCAAGAACCCGCCCGCGGTGAAGCAGTTCTCCCCGATGGAGGCTATCCGCACCGGCATGCTCCCGCTGATGTGGGTGTGCCTGGTGATCATCGGCGGGGTTTCCCTGTTCGGCATCAACTTCCAGGTCCCGTTCGCCAAGGAGAGCGGGTTCGGGGCGTTCGTCGCGGCGTCGTCGGCCGGGGTGCTCTCGATCGTCAACGGCACCGGCCGCGCCGTGGTCGGCTGGGTGTCGGACCGGATCGGCCGGCGGCAGACGCTCACCGTCGTGCTGGTGATCGCCGGTGGCGCGCAGTTCGGCATGATGTACGCCGGCAACACGCACAACCTGGTCCTGTTCATGGTGTTCGCGTTCCTGACCGGGTTCGGCGGCGGGGCGTTCTACCCGCTGTTCGCGGCGCTCGTGCCGGACTACTTCGGCGAGAACAACAACGCGTCGAACTACGGCCTGGTCTACAGCGCGAAACTGATCGGTGGCGTCGGCGGCGGTGGCCTCGCCGCGGGGGTCATCAGCGCGTGGGGCTACACCGGCGCGTACATCCTCGCCGGGTGCATCGCGCTGCTGTCCGCGGTGCTGACGCTGTTCCTGCGCCAGCCCAAGCGGACGCACCACCAGCTCGCCGAAACCGAGCTGGTGGCGCGACCTTCCGCCACTACGGGCGGCTGATCCGGACACCCGGCTTTCGGGGTTCCAAGGGGCTTGCCCCCTGGCGGGGTCCGGGGTTCGACCCCGGAAGATCCAGCGCCCCGGTCCTGCGGACATCAGGACCGGGGCGCGTCCGGACGTTCGTGGTAGGCCTGGCGGGTCCGTTCGGTGTGCTTGGTCATGATCTTCTCGGCCGCTTCCTCGTCTTCCATCGCGATCGCGGTGATCAGCTCTTCGTGCTCGTGCCAGGCGTCCTGCCCGCGGGGCCGGGCGATCGGCGTGTAGTACCAGCGGACCCGGCGGTCGACGAGGCCGATGAGCTCGGCCAGGACGGCGTTGCCGGACAGCTCGGTGATGAACGCGTGGAGGGCGGCGTTGGCAGCCACCAAGCCTTCGGTGTCTTCGGCCTTGAGCGCCTTGACGCCGATGTTCTGCAGTTCCCACAGGCGTTTGACGTCGTCCGCGGTGGCCCGGCCGGCGGCCAGTTTCGCGGAGTGCGTCTCCAGCACGCTGCGGACGCTCAGCAGCTGGTCGGCCTCTTCGTCGGTGGGCAGGTGCACGAACGCGCCCTGGGCGGGGCGGAGGTCGACCCAGCCTTCGCTCTGCAGCCGCTGCAGGGCCTCGCGGACGGGCTGGCGGCTGACCCCCAGGTACTCGGCGAGATCGGCCTCGACCAGGTGCTGCCCGGGTTCGAGGGTGCGGTTGATGATCAGCTCGGCGAGGGCCTCGTAGACGACCTGGCGCAGCGGCGCCGGCCGTTCGACGCGCTTGGCGGGGGTCGAGCCGAGCGCGCCCTTGGCCGTGCGGCGGCCGGTCGGGCCGCGCTCGGGGAGCGGGGAAGCGGGCTGGCTCACGGGACACCTCGAGACGGAGTGGAACACGGCGGTCTGCGCTCAGGATACAGGTTTTGGTATGCAAAATCCCGGAATCTCACCCGGAGCGGGTGTTTTCGGTCGAGGTGGATCAGCGGTCACCAGCGGAAATGACCGATTGTGCCGGATTGTCACGCTTCGCTGCGCCGCCTGAGTGGTTTACCTGGTCTCGATCGTGGATCCAGGATACTGTATGCAATCACGTGCTCGACCGAAGTGGGAGGCGCATCATGAAGGTGGCAATTCTCGGAGCCGGAGCGATCGGCGCCTACGTCGGGGCCGCGTTGCACCGCGGTGGGACCGAGGTGCACCTGATCGCCCGGCGGGCCCACCTCTCGGCGATGCGGGAGCACGGCGTCCGCGTGCTGAGCCCGCGTGGCGACTTCACCGCGCACCCGCACGTCACCGACGACCCGGCCGAAGTCGGCGAGGTCGACTACGTCTTCCTTGGCCTGAAAGCGAATTCCTACGCCACGAGCGGTCCGCTCCTCGCCCCGCTGATGGGCCCGGAGACGGCGGTCGTCGCCGCGCAGAACGGTATTCCGTGGTGGTACTTCCACGGCCTGAAGGGACATCCGCTCGAAGGCCGTCGCGTCGAGACGGTCGACCCGGGCGGCGAGGTGACCGCCGTGCTGGAGATGCGGCGCGCGATCGGCTGCGTCGTCTACTGCTCGACGGTGATCGAGGAACCCGGCGTGATCCGGCACCTGGAAGGCACCCGGTTCTCCCTCGGCGAGCCGGACGGCGAGATCTCCGCGCGCTGCACGGACTTGAGCGCGGCGATGGTCGCCGGCGGCCTCAAGGCACCGGTGGAACCCGCACTGCGCAACGACATCTGGGTCAAGCTGATGGGCAACGTCGCGTTCAACCCGCTCTCGGCCCTGACCCGGGCGACCATGGCGCAGATGTGCGAGCACGACGACACGCGCGCGCTGGTCGCCACGATGATGACCGAGGCACTGGAGATCGCCCGCGCCGCGGGCAGCGACCCGCAGGTGTCGGTGGAGAAGCGCATCGACGGCGCCTGGCGCGTCGGCCACCACAAGACGTCGATGCTGCAGGACCTCGAAGCCGGCAAGCCCCTGGAGATCGACGCGATCATCGGCGCGGTTGTCGAGCTGGCCGAACTGACCGGCGTCGCGGCACCCGCGCTGCGCCACGTCCACGCCGCCATCGGCCTGCTCGACCGCACGGTCAACGCCCCGATCCCGGTCGGATGATGCTCGAGTTCCCCGACGTCCGCCAGGCGCGCGAGGAACGCGAGGTGATCGGCGGGTTCGCCGGACGCGACCAGCTGCTGCCCGTCCTGCACGCGGTCACCGACCGGATCGGCTGGATCAGCCCGCACGCCCTGAGTCTCATCGCGTCGACGTGGGGAGTACAGCCGGCCGAGGTGGCGACGGTCGTCCGCTCGCACCCGCGGTTCTCGCTGGATGAGCGCCCGGGACGGCAGCTGCGCGTGTGCACGGACGTCGTCTGCCGGGACGCCGGAGCGGACACCGTGTGCGACGTCCTCACCGAGCACGTCGGCGCCGCGGGGAAGGCGGTCGCCGGGGTCATGTGGCTGCGCAGCCCGTGCTTCGGCGCCTGCGAAGAAGCCCCCGCGGCGCTGGCGTTCCAAGCCGGCGACCCGCCGATGACCGAACGGCTCGCCCCGGCGACCGGCGCGTCGGCGGTACTGAGCACCCGGCGCCCGTTGGTGCCCGAGTCCGATGTGGACGGCTCCTAGGCGTACGCGTCCGAGGTTTCGTCGACAGGGGTTCGGTAGTGCCTCGGGCGCCGTCCGCGCCGCGATCGAGGGCAAGCCGCCACCCGTTGACCCCGACGCAGGTCGCGGGCTATTCTCGATATGCGAAAGAAAAATTCCGGATAGCGAAATTTGAGGACGCGATGCCAGAAGAGGGGCACACCCTGCCGTACGTCGCCAACCTGTCGATCCTGTTCAAGGAGGTACCGCTGCTCGAGCGGGCGGGAGCGGCGCGCGCGGCGGGCTTCACCGACGTCGAGTACTGGTGGCCGTTCGACGTGGCGGTCCCGGAGCGGGACGACGTCGACGCCTTCGTCGCGTCGCTTGAAAACGCGGGTGTCCGGCTGCGCGGGCTGAACTTCTACGCCGGCGACATGGCGGCGGGGGAGCGCGGCCTGGTGTCGTGGCTCGGCCGGGAGGCCGAGTTCGCCGACAGTCTCGTCGTCGCGCTCGGCATCGCCGAACGCACCGGGTGCCGCAGCTTCAACGCGCTCTACGGCAACCGGCTCGACGGCGAGGACCCCGCCAAGCAGGACGACCTGGCGCTGGTCAACCTCGCGAACGCGGCCGAGGGCGCGGCGAAGATCGGCGCGCAGCTGGTCCTCGAACCGCTCTCCGGCGCGGACCGCTACCCGCTCAAGACCGCCGCGGACGCCGTGGCCGTGCTCGACGACCTCGGGCGCGGCAATGTGCGGTTGCTGGCCGACCTGTACCACCTGGCAGTCAACGGCGACGACCTGGACGCCTTGTCGACGACGCACATCGCCCGGATCGGGCACGTGCAGATCGCCGACGCGCCCGGGCGTCACCAGCCCGGCACCGGGACCGTCGACCTCGGCGGCCACCTCGTGAAGCTGCAAAAGGCGGGTTACGACGGGTTCGTCGGGATCGAGTACGTCCCGGAACCCGACACCCTCGCCTCGCTGGACTGGCTGCCGATCACCCGAAGGGGACGAGCATGAAACTGGGATTCATCGGACTGGGCGTGATGGGCGCGCCGATGGCCGCGCACCTGGTCGCGGCCGGGCACGACGTCAGCGGCTTCGACGTCACCGCCGCGGCCGGCGAAAAGCTGCAGGCCGCCGGCGGGCGAGCCGCCACCGACGTGGCCGACGCGGTGGCCGGGGCGGACGTCGTGATCACGATGCTGCCGAACCACCCGCAGGTCGAAGCCGTCGCGCTCGGCGAAGGCGGGGTCCTCGCCACCGCCGCGCCGGGCACGCTGCTGATCGACATGAGCACCATCCGGCCGGAGACGTCGATCGAGGTCGCGAACGTCGCGCGGGACAAGCAGATCCGTGTCCTCGACGCGCCGGTGTCCGGCGGCCAGGCCGGCGCCGAGCAGGCCGCGCTGTCCATCATGGTCGGTGGTGACGCGGCCGACTTCGACGCCGCGAAGCCGCTGTTCGACGCGCTCGGCAAGACGATCGTGCACGTCGGCCCGCACGGCGCCGGCCAGGTCGTGAAGGCCGCCAACCAGCTCGTGGTGGGCGGGATCTACGGCCTGGTCGCCGAGGCGATCGTGCTGCTGGAAGCGTCCGGAGTGGATGCCGCCACCGGGCTCGACGTGCTCGCCGGGGGACTGGCCGGTAGCCGGATCCTCGAGCTCAAGCGCAAGTCCATGGTGGACCGCCAGTTCGCGCCCGGGTTCCGGATCGACCTGCACCACAAGGACATGGGGATCGCGCTGGCCGCCGCCCGGCAGGCCGACGTCGCGCTCCCGCTGACGGGCCTGGTCGCCCAGCTCGTCGCCGCCGGCCGTGCCATGGGGTACGGCTCCCTGGACCACTCGGCCCTGCTCAAGGTCGTCGAACAGTTGTCGGGCCGCGTCCCGGCGGAGGTGTGACATGCCCCGGATCCCCGTCATGCAGGCAGTCGTCGACGTCCTGGAGAGCGAAGGCGTCGACACCGTCTTCGGCTGCCCCGGCGCCGCGATCCTGCCCCTGTATAACGCCCTACAAGGCCGTGCGATCGAGCATCTGATCGTCCGGCACGAAGAAGGGGCCACGCACATGGCCGACGGCTGGTCGCGCACGACCGGCAACGTCGGCGTGGCGATCGGCACGTCCGGCCCGGCCGGCACCAACATGATCACCGGCCTCTACACCGCGCACGCGGACTCGATCCCGATCATCTGCATCACCGGGCAGGCGGCGTCGGACAAGCTGCACACCGAGGCGTTCCAGGCGGTCGACATCGTCGAGATCGCCAAGCCGGTCACCAAGTGGGCGGTGCAGGTCAAGGAAGCGGCGCAGCTGCCGTGGATCTTCCGCGAGGCGTTCCGGATCGCCCGCTCGGGCCGCCCCGGCCCGGTGCTCATCGACCTGCCGATCGACGTCCAGAAGCAGGACATCGAGTGGGACTCCTCGATCGACTCGGCCCTGCCGGTCCCGACGATCAGCCCGGCGCCCGCGCGCGTCGAGCGTGCCCTCGACCTGCTGCTCGCCGCCGAACGGCCGCTGATCCTGGCCGGCGGCGGGGTCGTGCTCGGCGAGGCGAGCGAGCAACTGCGCGCCGCGGCCGAGCGGCTCGACGTCCCGGTGCAGGTCACGCTGATGGGCAAGGGGAGCTTCCCCGAGGACCACGAGCTGTTCGCCGGGATGGCCGGCATCCAGACGTCGCAGCGCTACGCGAACGCCGCCTTCCTGGAAGCCGACCTGGTCCTGGCGCTCGGCGCCCGCTTCGGCGACCGGCACACCGGCGAGCTGTCGGTGTACCGGGGCGACCGGAAGTTCATCCACGTCGACATCGAGCCGACGCAGCTGGGCAAGGTGTTCGGCCCGGACCTCGGGATCGTCTCGGACACCGGCGAGTTCCTCGACGCGCTGCTGGCGGCGCTCGAGAAGCGCGAGTTGAAGGCCCGTCGTGAGTGGGTCGGCCGGATCGCGGAGCTGAAGGAAGCGCTTCCCCGCCGGGAGGACTTCGACACCCTGCCGATCAAGGCACCCCGGGTGTTCAAGGAGATCAACGAAACCTTCGGCGAGGACACGTACTTCGTCACGGCGATCGGGCTCTACCAGATCTGGTCGGGCCAGTTCCAGAAGGCGCACAAGCCGCGTCACTACCAGGTGTGCGGTCAGGCCGGCCCGCTCGGCTGGGAGATCCCGGCCGCGATCGGCGTCAAGAAGGCGCGGCCCGAGGCCGAGGTCGTCGGCGTGGTCGGCGACTACTCGTTCCAGTTCCTGGTCGAGGAGCTGGCCGTGGCCGCGCAGTACGACGTCGGGTTCGTCCTGATCATGCTCAACAACGAGTACCTCGGCCTGATCCGCCAGGCCGAGACCGGCTACGACATGAACTTCGAGGTCGACATCCACTACGACGCGATCGGCACGGACAACGTGAAGATCATGGAGGCCTACGGCTGCTCGGGCACCCGCGTGCACGAGCCCGGCGAGATCCGGACGTCGCTGGAGTGGGCGCGCAAGGAGGCCGAGCGCACCAGCCGCCCGGTCCTGGTGGAGATCATGATCGAACGCGAGGGCAACGCCGCGATGGGCGCCGCGCTCGACTCCGTCCGCGAGTTCGAACCGGCGGGCTGAGCAGTCTGCCGCAGCTCGTCGTGAGTGCGTAACAGTGTTCTAACACTGTTACGCACTCACGACCCCCAGCGTGACCCAGGCCGCCGTGCGAGACTCCGACCTCGCACGGCGGCCTTTCCGCGTCCGCGGGACGGCAGTTGTCGGAAAGTACAAACGCGGGCCCGAAATTCACCCCTCTTTCAGGGGTTTTGCCGTGGTCCCGGCCACACCCGAGCGTGTGTACTTCTTGCCGAAGCACCCCGAAAGGACGTCCACAGTGGAATTCCTCCGACCCGCCTCGCTGGCCGACGCGCTCGCCGCGAAAGCCGCGAACCCCGGCGCGGTCCCCCTCGCCGGCGGCACGGACGTGATGGTCGAGATCAACTTCGACCACCGCAGGCCCGGCGCCCTGCTCGACCTCGGCCGCGTGGCCGAGCTGCACGAGCACGGCACCGACGGTGCCCGGATCCGGATCGGCGCCGCCGTGCCCTACACCCGGATCATCACCGAACTGGGCGAACGGCTGCCCGGCCTCGCGATGGCGTCGCGGACCGTCGGCTCACCGCAGATCCGCAACCGCGGCTCCGTGGGCGGCAACCTGGGGGCGGCTTCCCCCGCGGGCGACGCGCACCCGGCGCTGCTCGCGGCCGGCGCGGAGGTCGAGATCGCCTCCGTACGCGGCACCCGGGTCGTCGCGGTGAAGGACTTCTACACCGGCGTCAAGCGCAACGTCTTGGAGCCGGACGAACTCATCACGGGCGTGTTGCTGGCCCCGGCCACCGGGCCCCAGCAGTTCAGCAAGATCGGCACCCGCAACGCGATGGTCATCGCCGTCGCCGCCTTCGGGCTGGCGCTGCACCCGGCCGAGAAGCGCGTGGGCACCGGCATCGGCTCGGCCGCGCCGACGCCCCGCCGCGCGTTCGACGCCGAAGAGTTCCTGGCCGGCGAGCTGGACTGGGAGTCGCCCCGGGCGTTGACCGACTCGGTGAAACGCCGCTTCGGGGACCTGGTCGCGGCGGCCGCCGCGCCGATCGACGACGTCCGGGGGAGTGCCGCCTACCGCCGGCACGCGCTGAGCGTCATGGCGCGCCGGACGCTGACCTGGGCCTGGGGCGAATACTGCGAAGGGAGCGCCAAGTGCGCGTGAACGTCACCGTCAACGGCGAACCCCGCCGGGCGGACAACGTCTGGGAAGGCGAAAGCCTGCTCTACGTCCTGCGCGAGCGGCTCGGCCTGCCGGGCTCGAAGAACGCCTGCGAGCAGGGTGAATGCGGCTCGTGCACGGTCTACGTCGACGGCGTCCCGGCGTGCGCCTGCCTGGTCGCGGCCGGGCAGGCCGAGGGCCGCGACGTCGTCACCGTCGAAGGCCTCGCCGACGGCGACACGCTCGACCCGGTCCAAGAGTCCTTTGTGGAGCACAGTGCCGTCCAATGTGGCTTCTGCACCCCGGGCCTGCTGGTGGCCGCGCACGACCTCATCGAGCGCGTCCCCGACCCCAGTGACGTCGAGATTCGTGAGGCGCTGGCCGGGAACCTCTGCCGCTGCACCGGCTACGAGAAGATCCTCGACGCCGTCCGTGACGCGGCCGCGAAGAAGGCGCTCCGATGAGCGCCCCGGCCCGGTCGCCGCAGGAGCTGCACGACACGATCACCGGCGGCATCGGCGAGAGCCCGCTGCGCCCGGACGGCACCCTGAAGGTGCGCGGCGAGTTCGCCTACTCGTCCGACCTGTGGCACGAGGACATGCTGTGGGGCGCGACCCTGCGCAGCCCGCACCCGCACGCCCGGATCGTCCGCCTCGACGTCTCCCGCGCGCTGGCCCAGCCGGGCGTGCACGCGGTGCTCACCCACGAGGACGTCCCGGGCGAGAACGTCTACGGCCTCAAGTTCCAGGACACCCCGGCGCTGGCCGGCGACCTGGTGCGCTACCAGGGCGAGCCGGTCGCGATCCTCGCCGCCGACCACCCGGAGATCGCCCGGCAGGCGCTCAAGGAGATCGTCGTCGAGTACGACGTCCTCGAGCCGATCACCGACCCGGAACGGGCCGCGCACGACGACACCTTGGCGAAGCTGCACCCCGACGGGAACGTGGTCCGCCACCAGCGGATCGTCAAGGGCGACCCGGCCGCGACGGCGGAGGTCGTGGTGTCCGGCGTCTACGAGATCGGCATGCAGGACCAGGCGTTTCTCGGCCCCGAGTCGGGCCTCGCGGTCCCGGCCGAGGACGGCGGCGTCGACCTCTACCTCGCCACCCAATGGCTGCACGTGGACCAGCGTCAGACAGCGAAGGCCCTGGGCCTGCCCCTGGAGAAGGTCCGGCTGACGCTGTCCGGCGTCGGCGGCGCGTTCGGCGGCCGCGAGGACCTGTCGATGCAGATCCACTCGTGCATGCTCGCGCTGCGCACCGGCCGCCCGGTGAAGATGAGCTACAACCGGCTGGAGTCGTTCTTCGGGCACGTCCACCGCCACCCGGCGAAGATGTACTACGAGCACGGCGCCACGCGTGACGGCAAGCTCGTCTACGTCCGCGCGAAGATGTACTTCGACGGCGGCGCGTACGCGTCGAAGACCCCGGTCGTGGTCGGCAACGGCACCACGCTGAGCGTCGGCCCGTACGACGTGCCCAACGCGCACATCGAGGGCTGGGGCGTCTACACCAACAACCCGACCTGCGGTGCGATGCGCGGGCTCGGCGCGGTGCAGCCGACGTACGCCTACGAGTCCCAGATGGACAAACTGGCCGCCGCGCTCGGCCTGGACCCGGCCGAACTGCGGATCCGCAACGCGCTGAGCGAAGGGTCCACTGTGGTCACCGGCCAGGTGGTCGACTTCCCGGCGCCGGTGGCCGAGCTGGTCCAGCGGGTCCGCGACCTGCCGCTGCCGCCGGAGCCCACGGGCGAGCGCGACATCCGGGACCTGCCCGGCGGCGCGTCCAACACGACCCACGGCGAAGGCGTCGTGCGCGGCGTCGGCTACGGCGTCACGATCAAGAACATCTCCTACGCCGAAGGCCTCGACGACTACTCGACCGCCCGCGTCCGGCTGGAGGTGATCGGCGGCGAGCCGGTCGCGCTCGTGCACACCGCGGCCGCCGAGGTCGGCCAGGGCCTGGTGACGCTGCAGCAGCAGATCGCCCGCACCGAGCTGGGGTTGACGCGGGTGAGCGTGCACCCGGCCGACACGAGCGTCGGCGACGCGGGTTCCAGCTCGGCCTCCCGCCAGACCTACGTCACCGGCGGCGCGGTCCGCAACGCCTGCCGCGCGGTCGCCGACGCGGTGTACGCCCGGCTCGGCCTGTCGTCCGAAGGCATGTCCCTGACGGGCGGCAAGATCGTCGCGGCCGACGGCGAAGTGGTCGCCGACCTCGCCGACCTGCTCGGCGAGACGGCCGTCGAGGAGACCCGCGAGTTCCACCACCGCAAGACCTACCCGCTCGACCCGGAGACCGGCCAGGGCGACGCCCACGTGCAGTACGGCTTCTCCGCCCACCGCGCGGTCGTCGACGTCGACTTGGACCTCGGCCTGGTCAAGGTGGTGCAGCTGGATTGCGCCCAGGACGTCGGCAAGGCGATGAACCCGGACGCCGTCGTCGCCCAGATCCAAGGCGGCTCGGCCCAGGGCCTCGGGCTCGCGGTGATGGAGGAGATCCTGGTCAAGGACGGGAAGGTGCGGAACCCGTCGTTCACCGACTACCTGATCCCGACCATCCTCGACATGCCGCCGATGCGCGTCGACGTCCTCGAGCGCCCCGATCCGCACGCGCCCTACGGCGTCCGCGGCGTCGGCGAACCGCCCACGATCTCCGCCACCCCGGCGATCGCCAACGCCATCCGCGCGGCCACCGGCCTCGAGCTGCCGCGCGTCCCCATTCGCCCCGAACACATCACTGGAGTTTGAGATGACCACGTCGATTTCCGCCGAGCAGGAGTGGCTGGCGGAAGCCATCCGCATCGCGGAGACCAACGTCGCGAACGGCGGCGGCCCGTTCGGCGCGCTGATCGTGCGGGACGGCGAGATCGTCTCGACCGGCGTCAACCGCGTCACCGCGAACCTCGATCCGACCGCGCACGCCGAGGTCGTCGCCATCCGCGCGGCCTGCCAGGCCCTGGGCACGTTCACGCTCGACGGCTGTGTGCTCGTCTCCAGCTGCGAGCCGTGCCCGATGTGCCTGTCCTCGGCGCTGTGGGCGCGCGTCGACAAGGTCCTCTACGCCGCCGACCGCGACGACGCGGCCCGGGCCGGCTTCGACGACCGCGTGTTCTACGAGCTGTTCGACCGTCCCCGGGAGACCTGGACGGTCCCCGTCACCCGGCTGTCCGCAACGGACGGCTTCGCGCCTTTCGCGGCCTGGCTCGACAAGAGCGACCGCACGGACTACTGACCCGCCGCTTACTGACCCACAAGGCCAGCTGACCGGAGCATTCCCGAAGAGAACGTCCCGCTCGCCCAGGCACGGTGTGGTGCCTTGGCCTGGCCGAGCACACCCACCGGCAAGGGCAGGACGCATGACCCAGGCAGAAACCCAGGACCCCGTACTCGACGAAGTACCCGAACCGCCGCCCGGCCGCAGGACGCTGCTGGACCGGCTGTTCGAGATCCGCGCCCGGCAGACGACGATCGGCCGCGAAGTCCGCGGCGGTCTCACGACGTTCGTCGCGATGGCGTACATCGTGCTGCTCAACCCGCTCATCCTCGGCGCCGCCACCGACATCACCGGCGCCCGGCTGTCGGCCGCGCAGGTCACGACGGCGACCGCGCTGGCCGCCGCCGTGATGACCATCCTCATGGGTCTCGTCGGCAACGCGCCCCTCGCGCTGGCCGCCGGCCTCGGCATCAACGGCATCGTCGCGTTCCAGATGGCGCCGACGATGACCTGGCCCCAGGCGTTCGGGCTGGTCGTGCTCGAGGGCGTCTGCATCGTGCTGATGGCCGTCAGCGGCGTCCGCGAGCGGATCATGAACGCCATCCCCCGGCCGCTCAAGACCGCGATCACCGTCGGCATCGGGCTCTACATCGCCCTGGTCGGCCTGGTCAGCGCCGGGTTCGTGACCCGGGTGCCGGACGCGGCGGAGACCACCGTCCCGGTGCGCCTCGGGGCGAGCGGGCACCTGCACGGCTGGCCGATCGTGGTGTTCTGCTTCGGCCTGCTGCTGATGATCGTGCTGATGGCCCGCAAGGTCCCGGGCGCGGTGCTGATCAGCATCGGCGTGGCGACGGTGTTCGCCGTCGTGCTGCACGAGGGGTTCGGCGTCGGCGGCTGGGGCCTTACCGCCCCGGCGTTGCCCGACCACGTCGTCGCGGCGCCGGACTTCGGGTTGTTCGGCCACATCGACCTGTTCGGCGGGTTCGCCTCGGCGGGTGCGCTCGCGGCCACGGTCTTCCTGTTCACGCTGGTGCTGTCCGGGTTCTTCGACGCGATGGGCACGATCACCAGCGTCTCCGACGAGGCCGGGCTGTCGAAGAACGGCAAGGTGCCGCGGATGGGCCGGATCCTGCTGGTCGACGGCGCGGGCGCGATCGCCGGCGGCGTCACCGGCTCGTCGCCGAACACCGTGTTCCTGGAGTCCGCGGCCGGTGTCGGGGAGGGCGCCCGGACGGGCCTCGCCAGCGTCGTCACCGGGCTGCTGTTCGCCGGGACGCTGCTGTTCACGCCGCTGGCGGGAGTCGTCCCGGCCCAGGCCGCGGCGCCCGCGCTGGTCGTCATCGGCGGCATGATGGTCGCCCAGTGCCGCAACATCCCGTGGCACGACCCGGACTACACCATCCCGGTGTTCTTGACCGCGGCCCTGATCCCGTTCACCTACTCGATCACCAACGGCGTCGGCGCGGGCCTGATCGCGTTCGTGCTGATCAAGATCGGCCGTGGCAAGTGGCGTGAGGCCGGCTGGCTGCTTTCGCTGCTGGCCATGGTGTTCGCGGTGTACTTCGCCGTCGACGGCGTCGAAGCCCTCTTCCGTTAGGAGTTCCCGGTGGCCTTGATGTTCTTCAACGGCGGCGCCATGCGTGGCGAGCCACTGCACCACCTGCTCGACGGATCGCCCTTCGTGACGAGCGCCAAGACCGCGCCGAAGTACCGGTTCTACGCCGTCGGCGAGCAGTGCCCGGCGCTGTACCCGGTGTCGCACGGCGGCGCGGAGGTGACCGGCGAGGTGTACGACGTCTCACTGGACGCGTTGCGGGACAAGGTACTCCCGTCCGAACCGCACGAGCTGGAACTGGGTGTGGTGGAGCTGGCCGACGGCAGCTCGGCGTTCGCGATGCTGCTGCGGCGGCCCTACACCTCGCACGTCGCCCTGCGCGACATCACCGAGGTCGGCGACTGGCGGGCGTACAAGGCGAGCGCGTGAGGGTCCTGGTCGCGCCCGACAAGTTCAAGGGGTCGCTGACCGCGGCCGAGGTGGCGTCGGCGGTGGCCCAGGGCCTCGCCGACGTCCACCCGGCCCTCGCGGTGCGGTGCCTCCCGGTGGCGGACGGCGGTGACGGCACGGTCGACGCGGCCGTCGCCGCCGGCTTCCGCCGGGTGCGGGTGCCGGCGCGCGGGCCGACCGGGTGGCCGCTGACCGCCTGTTACGCGGTGCGCGGCGACACCGCCGTCGTCGAACTGGCCGAGGCGTCCGGGCTGCACCGCCTGCCCGGCGCGCCCGCGCCGCTCGAGGCCACCAGCGCGGGCACCGGCGACGTCATCGCGGCCGCCCTGCGCGCGGGGTGCCGCCGGATCGTGCTCGGCGTCGGCGGCAGCGCCTGCACCGACGGCGGCGCCGGGATGCTGGCGGTCCTGGGCGCCCGGCTCCTGGACGGCGCGGGTCGCGAGCTGCCGCCCGGCGGGGCGGCCCTGAGCCGGCTCGCCGAGCTCGACCTGTCCGGTCTGGACCCGCGGTTGTCCGAAGTGGACATCGAGCTGGCGAGCGACGTCGACAACCCGCTGTTCGGCCTCAACGGTGCCGCTGTGGTCTACGGGCCGCAGAAAGGGGCGTCGCCCGACGACGTCGAGGTGCTCGACGAGGCGCTGCGGCACTGGGCGTCCCACGCCGGCCCGGAGTTCGCGGACCGGCCGGGCGCGGGTGCGGCCGGGGGAGTGGGGTTCGCCGCGATGGCGGTGCTCGGCGCCCGGATGCGCCCGGGCATCGGGCTGCTGCTGGAGTTGCTCGGCTTCGACGACGCCCTCGCCGGCGCGTCGCTGGTCGTCACCGGCGAGGGATCGCTGGACCGGCAGACGCTGTCCGGCAAGGCCCCGGCCGGCGTCGCCCGGGCCGCGGCGGACAAGGGCATCCCGTGCGTCGCCGTCGCCGGGCGTTGTCGACTGTCCACTGAGGAGCTTTCGGGCGCGGGCCTTTCGGCCGCTTACGCCCTGACGGACCTCGAACCCGACCCGGCCCGCTGCATGGCCGATGCCTTCGCGTTGCTGCGCCGCGTGGCCCACCGGGTCGCGGTGGACCGGCTCTGAACAGCCGTTACGCCGGTTTTGTTATCATCGGAACCATGGCGACGAAGACGGCGACGGACACCCGCGAGCGGATCCTCGAGGCAGCGGCGGCCCTGCTGGTCGCCGAGGGCCGCGACGGTTTGTCGACCAGAGCGGTGAGCGCCGCGGCGGGCGTCCAGCCACCGGCGCTGTACCGGCTGTTCGGTGACAAGGACGGCCTGCTGGACGCGGTCGCGGCGTACGGCTTCGGCGAGTACCTGACGAGCAAGCGCGAGCTGGGCTCGACCGGCGACGCCGTCGAGGACCTCCGGCGCGGCTGGGACCTCCACATCGAGTTCGGCTTGTACCGACCGGAGTTCTACGTCCTGATGTACGGCGACGCCCGCCCGGGCCGCACCTCCCCGGCGGCGCGCGAGGCTGAAGCGATGCTGCACGGCATCGTCACGCGAGTCGCCGAAGCGGGCCGGCTGCGGGTGAGCGTCGAGCGCGCGGCGCGGCTAGTCCACGCGACCGGCATGGGCGTGGTGCTGAACCAGATCGCGACGCCTCTCGACGACCGCGACCCCGACCTGTCGGCGACGGCCCGCGAGACGGTCCTGGCCCGGATCCTGACCGAGGAGTCGACGCCGTCGGGCGCGGACGACCTCCCGGGCCGGGCGATCGCGCTGCGCGCGGGGCTGGCCGGGACGACGGCGTTGACCGACGCCGAGCGGGTCCTGCTGTCCGAGTGGCTGGCCCGCATCGCCGACGCCTGACCGCCACCCGCCCCGGCCAACACGCCACCCGGAGCAGCCAACACGCTGACCCCACCGGCCAACACGCTGCCCGCAACGGCCAACACGCTGACCGGAGTGGCCAACACGCCGGCGGTGGTGTTCCGGTGTCGGCCGGGGGCGGCGTGTTGGCCACTCCCGTTGTCGTGTTGGCCGTTCCGGGTGGTGTGTTGGCCACTCCGGAGGGCGTGGCGAACGCTGGAACCGGCTCGGTGGCTGTGGTGCAGGGCTGGATCGGTTCAGAACTATCGGACATTGCCTGTCATCGCTCCGTGGCGCAATATGTTGCGGTCCGCAACATATTGCGACAACGACGTCGGAGGGTCCCGATGATCAGCTGGAAAGCGGTCCTGGCCTGCGCCGGAGTGAGCGTTCTGCTCGCCGGCGCACTGCCCGGCACGGCGCTGGCGAGCGGCACGGCGACGGACTGCTGCGGCGGTGGTGCGTCCTGGGCCACGGGCAACAAATCCGCCCTCGGCACCTCGGCGACCAGTGCGAGCCCGGTGTGGTTCACCGTCGCCAACGGCGTGACCTCGGAGGTGTTCTACCCGCGCGCCGACGTCCCCAACATGCAGGATCGCCAGTTCGTGATCACCGACGGTTCGACATTCGTCGACCTGGAACGCGACAACACCAACCACGTCGTCACCATGCCGGACGAGAAGGCGCTGCAGTACACCGTCACCAACACCGCCAAGAGCGGGAAGTACCGGATCGCCACCGACTACGTCACCGACCCGGCCCGCGCCACGCTCGTCACCAACACGCGGTTCCAGTCCCTCGACGGCGGCAGCTACCGGCTCTACCTCCTGGCCAACCCGTCGATGGCCGGCGGCGGCGCCAACGACAACGCCTGGTGGGACGGCAGCGGCCTCCTCGCCAGCGGCACCGAGACGCTCTTCGGCGGCGCGGCCACCACCGTCGTCTCCGCACTGCGCGTCTCGACCGGCTTCACCGCGCACGACAACGGCTACACCGGCGCCGGCAGCGACTGCCTGACCGACTTACGCGCCGACAAGACTCTGAACAACCAGTTCGACAACATCTCCGGCAATGGCAACGTCGTCCAATGTGGACAGATCCCGGTCGGCGCGGATACCACGTTCACCGTCGCGCTCGGCTACGGCGGCACCGCGGCCGCGGCGACGTCGGCCGCGAGCGGGTCGCTGAGCAGCGGGTTCGCCGCCACCTCAAGCGCCTATCGCAGCGGCTGGAACTCCTACGTGGCCAGCCTGAAACCCGCCCCCGCCAGCGTTTCCGGGGACACGCAACGCCGTCGCGCGTATTACGTCGCGGCGATGGCGCTCAAGACCGCCGAGGACAAGCAGCACCCGGGCGCGAGCGTCGCGGGCCTCGCGACGCCGTGGGGCGACTACACCAACGGCGACCAGCTCAACGACGGCTACCACCGCGTCTGGGGCCGTGACCTCTACCAGCAGGCGACCGGCCTGCTCGCCGCCGGCGACGCCGCGCAGGCCAAGCGGATGGCCCAGTTCCTCTGGAACTCCCAGTGGATCGGCAGCCCGACCGCGGGCGACGGCGTGACGTACCCGGCCGGCTCGTTCCCGCGCTACAGCCCGGTTTCCGGCGTGGCCGGCGCCAGTGCGCAGCAGCTCGGCTGCTGCGAGCAGCTCGACCAGGACGCCGACGCGATCCTGCTGGCCTGGCTGACCGGCGTCACCGACGCCTCGACCTACGCCAAGGTCAAGACGACGGCCGGCCACATCGTCGCGACCGGCCCGGACACCACCGAGCGGTGGGAGGAGCAGTACGGCAAGTCGCCGTCGTCGATCGCGGCCGAGATCGCCGGGCTCGTCGCGGCGGGCGCGATCGCGCGGGCCAACGGCGACACCGCGAGCGCGACGTCGTGGGAGTCCACAGCGGACTCCTGGCGCAACTCCCTGGCGGGCTGGACGGTCACGACGTCCGGTTACTGGGGCGGCCACACCTACTACGAACGCCTCGACCGCAGCGGCAACCCGAACGACACCGGCACGATCTGTTTCGACGAAGGCTGCTTCTACGAGCACGACGTCACGGACTTCGGGTTCCTCGACCTGGTCCGCCTCGGCATCCGCTCGGCGAACGACACCACGATCGCGAACTCGGTCGCCCCGACCGCCGCCGCGTCCGACGGCAACTCGACGGTGCAGGTGACGCTGCCCAACGGCGACGTCTACTTCCACCGGTACGCCCACGACAACTACGGCGAGAGCACCGCGAACTGCAGTGGCTGGCCCGCGGGCGGCGCGCAGCGGTTCGGGCGGCTGTGGCCGGTGCTTTCGGGGGAGCGCGGCCAGTACGAGCTGGCCAACGGCCGCTCGGCGGCGGTGTACCTCAAGTCGATGGCGGACTCGGCCAACGACGGCTACTTCGTCCCCGAGCAGGTCTGGGACCGCGCCGACGTCGGCTGCTTCGGCCTCGGCCGCCCGACCGGCAGCGCGGGCCCGCTGATGTGGGCCGAGGGCCAGTACCTCCGGCTCGCGCAGAACATGGACGCGGGCCACAACCTCGACACGCCGTCGATCGTCAAGGCCCGTTACGGCACCTGAGCGGCCAGCTTCCGGGCCCGGGTCAGCAGCTTCTCGACCCGGGCCCGCAGCTCGGGCGTCTCTCGACCGAGGTCCGGCAGCAGATTCGTGTAGTCCGACACAAGACTCCGGTAGCCGCGGACGAACTTGCTCTTGGCCTTCTCCCGCGCGTACCGCTTGTCCAGGTCGATGATCTCCTGGGCCAAGACCGCGGCCGCGGCCGACAGTTCCGTCCGGGCGTCCGCTTCGGCGTCACGGCGTTCCTGGCGGGCCAGCGCCGTGCGGGCGGCCCGGCGAGCGGCCAGGTACAGCGCGGCCGCACCCAGGAGGACGGCCGCGATCGCGGCCACCGCGACGAGGTAGCGCGGCAGGGACGGGCTGACCGTGCGGCCGCCGTCGGGGATCGCGCCGGAGCGGACCAGCAGGTCGTAGTTGACGACCGCCACCTTCAGCGCGTCGACCGGGTTGTTCGTGAACGCGTCGATGCCGTTGCCGATCATCGACTCCGCGACGAACGCCTTGCCGAAGTTCTCGTCGTCCTTGTCCGGCAGCTGGGAGCAGCCGTACTTCTCGAAGTCGTCGCCGTCGCGGCTGAGCATCAGGGCGAGGGTGCCGTCGGCCGCGCCGGACACGCTGTCGCACGCGTCGCTCAGGTCGGTGCCCGGCTCGAGGAACGCGACGGTCAGCCGCCGGTTGCCGATCACGCGTTCCGCGGCGGCCTGGTCGATCGCGACGCCGGGCGCGGCGTACACCGACGACGTCCGCAGCTGCCGGGCGATCGGGCCATCGAACACGCCAGCGGACCACACCGCCCAGCCCGCCAGCACCAGGCAGCCGAGCACCGCGACACCGAACGCGCTGCGGAAGAACCGTTTCACGCGAGCCTCCCCTGCAGGAACGCGGCCGGCCGGTAGTCCGCGCGGCCCAGCAGGTCGGCGGTCGTGTCCAAATCGGACTCGGCCGCGTCGAGCAGACCGTGCACGTGCTTGTCCGGCAGCTTCTGGTCGAACGCTTCGCGAGCCGCCGTCAGCTGGGTGATCCCGCGGGTGAGCGACGCGTCCGACGCGCCGTCCGTGAGGCTCGAGATCTCCACGGCGAGTGCGGTCAGACCGGCCAGCCGCGCCGGGACGCCGACCCCGGTGCCGGGCCGGCCGGGCCGCAGCACCTTGCGCGCCGACAGGGCGAGGAACCCGACCGCGCAGGCGGCGAAGAGCCACGGCAGCGCGGGCAGCGCGACGCGGACGGGGTCGAACGGCACGTAGGGCAGCGGACGGTCGAACAGCCCGGCGTAGCGGATGGCCGTGACGCGGTCGAGCCAGGCGCCCAGGACGTTGCGCTGCGGGTAGGCGTACTCGCTGAGCCGGTCGCCGAACTGGCCGTAGAAACTGGCGGTGGCGACGTCGGCGAACGCGGCGGCCGACGGCCCGTCGTACTCCACCCACGAGCCGTACATCGCCACGATCGGGCGACCGGGGAACTCCTTGGCCAGCGCCGGGCCGTAGTGGATCAGCGGCTGACCGGCCGGCTGCTGCGGCAGGGCGACGTACAGCGGCTGGGCGCCGGGGAACGCCGCCGTCGACGCGGGGACGTCCTTCATCGTCGCTCCCAGCGCGATGAACCGGCCGGTGCTCTCGAGCGCCGCGGTGGCCGCGGTCAGTTCGCCGGCGGTCGGGTCGCGCCGGGCGAGTGCGGGCTGGTCCGGCGCGTCCGGCTGGTGGTTGAGGTGGGCGATCAGGGTGGTCAGCGACTCGGTGACGTCGCCGGTGGCGAACTGCCGGATCCACTCGCCCGCGCGGTCGGCCGAGGCCTGCAGGACACCGCCGCTGACCTCGGTCCCGATGACGCGGACGGTCGCGTCGTCGACGTCCCGCAGCCGGGTGCTGTCGTCCTTCTTGAGCCCGGGCGGCGCGACGAGGATCCGGGCCCCGGCGCTGCCGGCGGCGGCCTTGACGGCCTGGTCGTCCCAGGACGCGATCGAGCCGGGCAGCCGCACGACGGGGGCGGCCTTCACCATCGCCGTCAGCTGCTCGGTGGACGGGACGGTCGCGCCGCTCAGCTCGCCGGCCGAACCCTCCGGGATCGGGTCGGCGCCGGCGGGGGCCTGGCCGTAGCTGACCTGGGTGCTCTGCTTCTGCACCAGGAGGAACGCCACCAGCACGACTACGGCCACGGCGAGCAGGATCCACCGCAGCCGGTCCGGCCACCGCCTAGTCACGGGCGGCCCGCCAGAGTTCGTCGGCACGCACGGCGTGGTCGTGGGCCGACTCGGCCGCCCGCGGCCCGCCGTGCGCGGCGGCGAGGGTCTCGGCGCGGGCGAGGAGCTGCTCGGCTTCCGGCTGGGACGTCGTCGCGGCGTCGCGGCTCACGGCGGCGCTGTCGATCGCGGCCCGCGCGGCCGACCAGGCGGTCCGCCGGCGCAGGTCCCGGTCCCGCAGCCGCGGCACGGCGACCACCCCGGCCCCGGCGACGACGACCAGCGCCGCGGCGACCACCCACACCACCCACGTCATCCCGGTCCACCTCCGCTAGTCGGGGAGGAGATCATTCTGGCCGTCTCGCCCCATGAATGTGACAACGTTGCCACATCGTGTCCCAGCCGGACCGGCACGCCCCCTCGGTGTGCCGGTCCGGCCGTCACCGGACCAAGTGGACGGTCTTCGCGGCCGGGACGAACCTCGCGCTCTGGCCGCGAGTCAGGGTGACGCTGTCCGTCTCGAGGCCGTCGCCGAACGCGACCAGGCGGTCCGACTCGACCTCCACCGTCAGCGGGGCCGACGTCAGCTCGCCTTCCGTGTGCGCCGTCCCGGTCCACGGCGACGGCCACGCCTCCCGCACGAACCAGACCAGCCGCGCCTCGCCGGGCGCGGGCAGGCGCAGCGGGCTGCGACGTTCCTGCCACACCGAGCCGCACCAGCCCGTCGCGCCGGTGCCCGTCCCGACCAGGACCCCCGACGACGCCTGGCGTTCCGCCGGCCCGCCACCGACCCCCAGCCGGTAGCGGGCCGTCTGGTGCCCGGCGTGGCCGAGGTAGATCTCGTTGAGCGCCAGCAGCCGCTGGCCGTCGTCCGCGGTGAACTCGGCCATCGTCCGGTGCTCGACGTTCCCGGTGGCGCGCACCAGGTCCGCGACCGCGGCGGCCGGGTGCCGCACCAGGACACCGGGCGCGCCCGGCGCGATCCCGACGACCGGCTGGCCGTCGAGGTACTTGGCGACGTTGGCGACCAGCCCGTCCTGGCCGACCACGACGACGACGTCCTCGGGGGTGAACAGGAACCGCGAGAGGTCGCCGCGTTCGACCTCGCCGCGTCGCCAGTCCAGCGGGATCGCCGCCGACGCCGTGGCCAAAGCCGTGCGTACTGCGGCGTCCGCCTCCGTCACCTCCGCCAGGTCACGGCCGCGCGTGCGCAGGAAGAACTCGGCCTGGCCGCGGGTGCCGTGCCGGGCGAGCAGCTCGTCGAGCTCGGTGCGCCGGTGCACCAGCACCACGCGCGGGGCGAGGCTCACGACCGCACTCCCAGCTTGGTCAGCAGCGGCGTGAGCAGGTCCGGCGTGAGTACCAGGCTGTCGATCTTCGGCAGGTTTCCGGCCAGTTCCTTGAGCGCCAGTCCGGTCAGCACTCCTTCGGGCAGGTCGCGGTACGCCGCGAGCCGGGCCGCCTCGCCGGCCGCCGCGGCCTCGCCGAGCGCGCGCTGGCCGTCGGCCTTGACCTGCGTCAGCCGCTCTTCCCGCGACGCCTGCGCCTCGGTGTCGATCCGGTTCGCCTGCGCGGCCTCTTCGGCCTGACGCCGGGCGTTCGCGCCGCGCTGGGCGAGCAGCTGCTCCTCGCGGCGGGCCAGCTCGATCTGGCTCTGCAGCTCGTTCTCGCTGATCGCCCGCTCGCGTTCGACGGCCAGCGCGCGCCGCTCGAACGTCGCCCGGTCGGCCTCCTGCTGTACCTTCTCCCGCGCCGTCGTCTGCAGGGCTTTCTCGACCTCCGGCTCGGCGCGGATGGAGACGACGCGGACGTCGAGCACCGCCGAGCCGGTCTGCGAGAGCCGCGTGTCCTCGTCGGCGAGCGCGGCGCGGATCCGGTCGCGGACCGCGCCGACGCCGTCGACGAGCGCGGTGGCCAGGGGAGTGCGGGTGAGCACCTCGACCGCGTACTGCTGGACGTTCTCGGTGAGCAGCCCGCTGATCTGGGCCAGCGGGTCGCTTCTCCAGCGCCCGGTGTCGGGGTCGATCGAGAAGTCGATCCGCTGCGCGGCCAGCGCCGGGTCCACGATCCGGAAGGTCAGCGCGAGCTGCACGGTGACGTCCTGGAAGTCGGCCGTGCGGGCGTGGAACAGCAGCGGCAGCTCGCGGTCGTCGACCGGGACCTCCGAGACGACCGCCGTGAGCGGCCGGTACCAGAACGACAGCCCGAGCCCGTCGTGCGCGAGCTTGCCGCGGCGGTAGTGGCGGATGTGCACGGTCGGGGCGCCGCGCAGGTGCCGGAACCCGAACCGGCGGATGATGTCGGCCATCTGGTGCCTCCTCTTATCGTCGGCCTGACGATATGGGGTCGACGGCCTAATCGTCAAGCTGACGATTACCGGCTAGGGTGGTGGCATGGGTCACCCACCGTTCGCCGTCACCGCCGACCTCGTCGTGCTCACCCTGACCGGGGACGAGCTGTGCGCCCTCGTGGTCCGCAGGGGAGTGGAGCCGTTCCTCGGCGGCTGGGCGCTGCCCGGCGGCTTCGTCCGCGCGGACGAGGACCTCGAGGAGGCGGCCCGCCGCGAACTGGCGGAAGAGACGGGGCTGGCGCCGGGCACCGTCCACATCGAACAGCTCGCCGGCTACGGCGCCCCGGACCGCGACCCGCGGATGCGCGTCGTCACGGTGGCCTACCTGGCGCTGGCCCCGGACCTCCCGACCCCGCGCGCGGGCACCGACGCGGCGGACGCGCGCTGGGCCCCGGTCCGGTCCCTGGCGGGCGAAAGCCTGGCGTTCGACCACGACCGGATCCTCGCCGACGGCCTGGAGCGCGCCCGCGCGAAGCTGGAGTACTCACCGCTGGCGACGGCGTTCTGCCCGCCGGAGTTCACGGTCGCGGAGCTGCGCCGGGTGTACGAGCTGGTCTGGGACACCCGCCTCGACCCCCGCAACTTCCACCGCAAGGTGACGGGCGCGGACGGCCTCCTGGAGCCGACGGGCCGGACGACCACCCGCGACGGCGGCCGCCCGGCCCAGCTGTACCGGCGGGGCAAGGCGGAGCTGCTGTACCCACCGATGCTGCGCGCCTGACGCTCAGCCTTCTGGTCCGGCTACGCCGCCCGTGCGGGCACGAGCCGTCGGGCCGCGGACACCAGCGGCATCAGGCGCGTGCCGAGGTTGCGGGCCACCAAGCCTCGGCGCGTGGCCGGGATCAGCATGGCCGCGGCCGCCGAGACGTTGCGCTGCTTGGGTTCCACCAGCTTCCGGTGTTCGGCTTCGTACCGCCGGAACGCCGCCGCCGGGTCCTCGGGCGTCCGCCCCAGCTCGGTCGCCAGGGTGTACGCGCCCGCCATCGCCAGCGTCGAGCCGTCGCCGAAGAGGGAGACGCACGAGGCCGCGTCGCCCGCCAGGACGATCCGGCCCGCCGCCCAGCTGTCCATCCGGACGCGGCTCACCGAGTCGAAGTACAGGTCGTCCGCCTCGCGCACCTGCGCCAGCAGCTTGGGGACGCGCCAACCCGCGCCGGCGTACGCCTCGGCGAGCATTTCCTTGTGCAGCGCGGTGTTCCGGTAGTCGAAGCCCGGCACATCGGCGCCGCGGAACATGAACGCCGCGATCGCGTGGCCGCGCGACGGGTGGACGGCGACCGCCCGGCCCGGCGAGTTGTACATGACCAGCTCGGTGCGGTCGGCCGGCGGTTCGGCCAGCGGCAGCGTCGCGATGTAGACGCCCATGTGCTCGACGAACGCGTGCTCCGGCCCGAACGCCAGCCGGCGCACGCCCGAGTGCAGGCCGTCGGCGCCGATCACCAGGTCGAAACGCCGCGAGGCGCCCCGCTCGAAGGTGACGTCGACGCCGCCGTCGTCCTGGTGCAGCTCGGTGATCGAGTCGTGGAAGACGAACTCGGCGCGGTCCGCGGCCGTCTCGTAAAGGATGGCCGCGAGGTCCGTGCGCGACAGTTCGACGTCGTCGCCGCTGCCCAGCACGCTCGTGGCCACCCGGCCGGTGCGCCGGCCCGCGTCGTCGACGAACTTCAACGCCGTGACGTCGGTGCTCGCTTCGCGCAGCTTCCCGGTGAGGCCCATCTCGGCCGCGACGTGGGTGGCGGGGCCGCGGACATCGACCGGGCTGCCGCTCGAGCGCAACCCCTTGGCGCGTTCGACGACGGTCGGCCGGTAGCCCGCGCGGGCCAGCCAGTAGGCCAATGTCGGCCCGGCGACGCCGGCGCCGGAGATCAGTACCGTCTGCTCGTTCATGGTGGTACCCCCTGGATGATGTTCCTGACCATCGGTCAGTCTCGAAGGTACGCCACTGTCCGGCGGTCAGGCAAGCGGCTAGGCTCGGGGGATGACGGAGGCCGATACCCGCGCCCGGATCCTGCGCGCCGCGCTGGAGGAGTTCTCGGAGCGCGGCTACCACGCGACGTCGGTGCGTGAGCTGGCCGAACGCGTCGGCGTGACCAAGACCGCGGTGCTCTACCACTTCCCCGGCAAGGCCGACATCGTGACGGCGCTGGCCGAGCCGCTGCTCGACGACCTCGAGGCGACGATGGGCAAGGCCGAGGCCGCGGCCGACCCGCGCGCCGCGGCGATCGAGGGGGTCCTCGACGTGTGGCTGAGCCACCGGTACCTGCTGCGGATGAACCTGCGGGACCTCGGCCTGACGGCGTCGAAAGCGGTGTTCGAGCGCTTCCGCGACGGCATGCTGAAGGCGAACGTGCTGGTCGCGGGCCCGGACGCGGACCTGGCGGCGCGGGTCCGCGCGGCACAGGCGATCGCGATGCTCAGCGACCCGGTGGTGCTGTTCGCCGACGCCCCGATCGACGAGCTGCGAGCCGCGATCCTCGACGGCGTCGCCCGGTTGTTCGGCACGCCGGCGGCTGCCCGCGGCCGCCGGGGGAGGCCGAGCGTGATGAGCCCCGAGACGGTGGAGGCGGCCCACCGCCTCTACGACGCCGGCCACCCGGCGGCCGACATCGCGACGGCGCTGGGCGTCTCCCGCGCGACGATCTACCGGCACCTGCCGGACGCGGAATAGTGAGACGACTTATGAGACTTATTGAGACGGCGCCGTGGCCGGGTCGACCGCGACCTCGATGGCCGGCAGTGCCTTGAGCTGCTCCGCCGTCATCCGTTCCGCAGCCGTGAAGACCTTCTGCTGCTGCTCCTTGATCCGCTCGTCGACCAGCCGGCTCAGCTCGAAGGCCAGCCGTCCGGTCTGGCGGACCGTGACGTCGTCCACCAGCGGCCGGACGGCCGACGTGATGACGATGCCCGCGGCCTGACCGGACTCGGATTGTGAGACGCCGACCGAGTAGTCCTCACGCGGGTTGGTCGCGCCGTCGATCGCGAAGTCGCGGATCCGGCCGAGCAGCTCGTGCCACTCGGCGACCTCGCCCGGCACCTCGGTGGCCTTGACGTCCTCCACGGTCAGACCCATGCCGCGGTCGCCGGTGCGGAAGCAGCGCGCGTACGAGTTCAACGCGGACACCCACAGCGACTCGATCAGCACGGCGTCCAGCCGGCCCGGGGGCCGTTCCAGCTCGGCGACGAGCCGTTCGCAGCACTTGAGCGCGAACTGCAGGTCGTCGAAGATCCCGACGAGGTCGGCCAGGCCCAGGGCGCCGGGCGTCGCCAGCAACCGGGCGCGTGAAGGGGCGGTCGTGGGCTGGGTCATCCGGGCACGCTCCTGACGGTCTGAGCCTCCACCACACCGCATCCGGCGCGCCCCGGCGGTCTCAATTTGCGACACCGAACCCCAGCGTGAACTCCGTCTTCCGCACCTGAAGCCGGTACCGCGGCAGCACCCCCGGCCCACAGGACGCCGAGCCCAGGCCGTGCTGGGCGACGTCCAGGGTGAGGTGCACCAGGTCGCCGGCCACCAGATCGGACGTGTGCCGCGCGGCTTCGAGTGCGGCCGACGTCCAGCGGCGGGCCGTGAAGTCGAACGCCGGATCGCCGTCGACGCGGATTCCGGTGCCCTCCGCGTCGGTCAGCCGCAGCCAGCGGACGTCGACGCGATTGCCGTTCTCCTGCGGGAAGACGTACGGCGTCTGCAGGTCGTCGACGCCGCGGGAGAACCGCCCGATCCGCGCCGCCTGGCGGCTGTCCGGGTACGCCTCGCCGGGTCCGCCGCCGAACCACTCGGCCGAGCCGAACGCGCCCGGGACGGCCATGGTCAGGCCGAGCCGGGGGAGCGTGCCCGCCGGACCGTCGGGCGTGATCTCGACGCGCAGCCGCAACCGATCGCCGAGCGCCGTCCACGTGTAGTCCGTGAGCAGCCCGGACGCCTGCGCCGGCGGCGCCACCCGGGTCCGCACGACCAGGTCGTCGCCGTCGGCGTCGACGGCGATCACCCGGTGCTGCAGCCGGTGCAGCCCCGCCTCCCGCCACTCCGAAGCCGACTCGGCGCGGTCGTTGTCCGTGGTCGCCCGCCAGACGTCCAACCGCGGCCCCTGCACCGGATGGCCGCCCAGCGCGATCAGCCGGCCGGTCACCGGGTCGAACTCGCCGACGCCCAGCCGCAGCCGCCCGCCGGTGCGGAACACCGGGCCGCGACCCGCCGGCCACACCACGGCGGGCGCGGGCGACACCGGCAGCTGACCCCAGCCGACGACGTGCCCGGCCGGAGCCCACGAAGCACCTGACGTCAGCGCCGCCGAAACCGTCAGCCAGGATTCACCGCCGGTCGCGGGCAGCCGGGGGAAGGGAACCAGCACATCTTGTCCGGATTGGATGGTCGGAACGTCGAGAATGCCTTCCGTGACCGGGACTCCCTCGGACTCCAAGACCCAGGTGAACGTGAGGTGCGCGGTGCTCACGAAGTCATAGTGGTTCGACACCCGGATCCCGCCGGGAGCGGTCTCGATCCGGACCGGCTCGATGATCTTGGCGAACTCCGCGAGCCCCGGCGACGGCGTCCGGTCCGGGAAGACGAGCCCGTCGACGACGAAGTTGCCGTCGTGGATCGCTTCGCCGAAATCGCCGCCGTAGGCGAAGTGGTCACCGGCGAGCAAGCCGTGGTCGAGCCACTCCCAGACGAACCCGCCCTGACAGTTCGGGTACCGCTCGAACAGCTCCCGGTACTCCAGCAGCCCGCCCGGGCCGTTGCCCATCGCGTGCCCGTATTCGCAGAGCAGGAACGGCAGGTCACGCCGCCGCTCGTTCGAGTCTTCGCGAAGCCCGATCGACTCTACTTCGGCGTGGGTCGCGTACATCCGGCTGTGGACGTCCACATAGGAGCATGCGTGGTCGCCCTCGTAGTGCACCGGCCGGGTCGGGTCGCGGTGGCGCGTCCACTCGGCCATCCGCTCGAGGTTCGGCCCGGTGTGGCTCTCGTTGCCGAGCGACCAGGGGATCACGCTCGGCCGGTTCTTGTCCCGCTCGACCGTGCGCCGCATCCGGTCGAGGTAGGCGTCTTCCCACGCCGGGTCGGCGCTCGGGTTGCGATCCCACTCCAGCGGCCCGAAGCCGTGCGTCTCCAGGTCGCACTCGTCGATCACCCAGAGGCCGTACTCGTCGCACAGCTCGAGGAACGCCGGATCCGGCGGATAGTGGCTGGTCCGGACGGCGTTGATGTTGTGCCGTTTCATGAGCAGGACGTCGGCCAGCGCGACGTCGCGGGGCACGGCCCGGCCGGTGCGCGGGTGGTGCTCGTGCCGGTTCACGCCGCGCAGCAGCAGCCGGCGGCCGTTGACCTTCAGCCGGCCGTCGTCGATCGCCACGGTCCGGAACCCGATCCGCACCGGCACCCGCTCGGCCACCGTCGACAGCGAGCCGTCGTACAGCCGCGGCGACTCCGCGCTCCACGGCTCGACCGGCAGCTCCAGCGGTAACCCGGCCGGGTGAGCCGACACCCCCAACTCGGGGATAGCGAGCAGCGCGTCGGCCTCGGTCTCCACACGGACCGTGCCGAGGCCGGTCGTGTGGTCGTAGTCCGCGCGGAGCCAGTAGTCGCCGATCCCGCCGACGGGCCGCGCGAGCAGCGTGACGTCGCGGAAGATCCCGGACAGCCACTACATGTCCTGGTCTTCGAGGTAACTGCCGGCCGACCACTGGTGCACGCGCACGGCCAGGACGTTGTCCCGCGGCCGCAGCAGCGGCCCGACCTCGAACTCCGCGGGCAGCCGGCTGCCCTTCGTGACGCCGAGCTCGACGCCGTTGAGCCAGATCCGTGCGCACGAGTCGATCCCGTCGAAACGCAGCACCGCGGGCCCGGCGGGCCACGACGCGGACAGGTCGAACCGCCGACGGTGGTCGCCGGTCTGGTTGTCCGACGGCACGTGCGGCGGGTCGACCGGGAACGGGTACCGCACGTTCGTGTAGGCGGGCTTGCCGTACCCGTGCAGCTGCCACATCGACGGCACCGGCAGCTCGTCCCACGCCGAGTCGTCGAAGTCGTCACGCTCGACGCCGGCCGGCGCGGCGGCGACGGCGGAGAAGAGCCGGAACCGCCAGGTGCCGCTCAGCGACAGCGCCGGGGCGTCGGAGGTGAAGGCCGCGCGCGGCGGCACCGAGCCGTGGCCGGGGGCCGGGTCTTCGAGGTACGACATGACGTCCTTTCAGCCCTTCATGGCGCCGGCCGTGCGGGCGACGTCGTGGATCCCCACCCGCCGACGACCGAGTATGCCGCCCTCGGCCGGACCGGGCGTGATCGAAGCGCCAACTCGCGTGATTGAGGCGCCAACTCGCGTGATTGAAGGGTCGACACGGCTTCGCGCGCCGTGTCGACCCGCCAAACACGCGTGTCGACCTCCTGATCACGCGTGTCGACCCTTCCGTCACCGCCCGGCCGCTATTCGGCCGGGACGCGTTCGCGGCGCTTCGAGATGACCCGCCAGCCGACCGCGAGCACGATGGCCAGCACCGGGATCGAGTAGAACGCGATCTTCTCGGCGCCGTCGGAGAAGCCCATCAGCACCACCACCAGGGCGAGGAACGCCAGCGTTGCCCAGCCGGAATACGGCGCCCACGGCATCCGGTACGACGGTCGTTCCAGCTCGCCGCGCAGCGCCGCCTGGCGCAGCCGCATCTGGCAGAAGATCAGTGTCGCCCACGTCGTGATCACGCCCAGGGACGCGATCGCGATGGCGATGTCGAACGCCTCCTTCGGCACCAGGTAGTTCAGCACCACGCCGAGCAGGTAGGCGATCGAGGTGAACATGATGCCGCCGTAGGGGACCTGCCGCCGGTTCATCCGGCCGACGAACGCCGGCGCCTCGCCCTTGTCGGCCAGCGAGCGCAGGATCCGGCCGGTGGAGTAGAGCCCGGAGTTGACGCTCGAGAGCGCCGCGGTCAGCACGACGGCGTTCATCACGTCGCCGATGCCCGGGATGCCGAGGCGGCTGAACACCGTGACGAACGGGCTCTCGTCGCCGTTGTAGAACGGCCAGGGCAGCAGCATCGCCAGCATCAGCACCGAACCGACGTAGAACACGCCGATCCGCCAGACCACGCCGTTGATCGC
This sequence comes from Amycolatopsis sp. cmx-8-4, assembly GCF_046548675.1. Classification (NCBI taxonomy): domain Bacteria; kingdom Bacillati; phylum Actinomycetota; class Actinomycetes; order Pseudonocardiales; family Pseudonocardiaceae; genus Amycolatopsis; species Amycolatopsis sp. cmx-8-4. The sequence goes on along the minus strand of NZ_JAEBDZ010000007.1, from coordinate 38,334 downwards.
CTTCGGCAGGACCTGGCGCGGATTCTTCGTTTCGCCGGCCGCGATGCCGACGACCTCGATGGCCGAGTAGGCGAAGATGACCGCCTGCAGCGTCATCAGGGCGACGCCGACGCCGGCCGGGAAGAACCCGCTGTGGTCGGTCAGGTTGTGCACGCCGGCCGGGGTACCGCCGATGTCGGCGCTGGTGAACACCAGCCCGAGCGCGGTGATCAGGAAGACGACGATGGCCAGCACCTTGACCACCGAGAACCAGAACTCCAGCTCACCGAACAGCTTCACCGAGACCAGGTTCACGGCCAGCAGGACGCCGAGGGCGACCAGGGCGGTGATCCACTGGGGCACATCCGGCAGCCACTTGTGGACGTAGATCGCGACCGCGGTGATCTCCGCGATCCCGGTCATCGCCCAGTTCACCCAGTACATCCAGCCGGAGGCGAAGCCGGCCCACGGCCCGATGAACTTCCGGGCGTAGGTGACGAAACTGCCCGAACTCGGCTCGTGCAGCACGAGCTCGCCGAGCGCGCGCATCACGAAGTAGGCGGCCACCCCGCAGATCGCGTAGGAGAAGATCAGCGACGGGCCGACCTGGTGGAGCTTGCCGCCGGCGCCGAGGAAGAGCCCGACACCGATCGCGCCGCCGATGGCGATCATCTGCACTTGGCGGTTGCCGAGCGCTTTCGAGTAGCTTTCACCTTTTTCGGTGACCAGCGAGGAATCCATGGTTGCCAGACGCTAGAGGCGTTAGCCGCAAGTGACCAAGCACACTAAGGAAGACTTAAGGTGTGCGAGAGATCACCTCGATGGTTCCCGCGTATTTCCCGTTTCGATTTGACAAGATCACCTTCGACCCCCAATCCTCGCGCGTCCCGCCCGCCTCTACGCTACGGCCGTGGATCTCGCGGCGCTGCTGGACCGGATCGCGGACGACGTCGCACCCGAGGTCGGCCGCGGCGCCGTGGCGGACTACATCCCCGCCCTGGCCCGGGTCCGGCCGGGGTTCGGCATCGCGGTGGCCGATGTGGACGGTGCCGTGCACGGCGCGGGCGACTGGCTGCGGCCGTTCTCCGTGCAGAGCATGTCGAAGGTCTTCACCCTCGCCCTGGTGCTGGCCCGCGGCGACGACGTCTGGACGCGGGTGGGCCGCGAACCGTCCGGCGATCCGTTCAACTCCCTGGTGCAGCTGGAACACGAGGACGGCATCCCGCGCAACCCGTTCATCAACGCGGGCGCGCTGGTGGTGACCGACGAGCTCACCTGCCACGGCGACGCGGTGGGCGCGCTGCTCGCGTTCCTGCGCGCGGAAAGCGGCCGCGCGGACATCGACGTCGACGCCGAGGTGGCCGCGTCCGAGGCCGGCCACGCCGACCGCAACCGCGCGCTCGCGTACTTCATGGCCTCCTACGGCAACATGCGCAACCCGGTACCGTCCGTTTTGGACCAGTACGTCCGCCAGTGCTCGATCGCGATGTCCTGCCGCGACGTCGCCCGCTCGGCGTTGTTCCTGGCCCGCCACGGCATCCGCAACGACGGCACCCGCCTGCTCGGGCTCAGCTCGGCGAAGCGCATCAACGCCGTGATGCTGACGTGCGGCACCTACGACGCGGCGGGCGAGTTCGCCTACCGCGTCGGCCTCCCGGGCAAGAGCGGCGTCGGCGGCGGGATCGTGGCGATCGTCCCGGGCCGCTGCGCGGTCTGCGTCTGGAGCCCGGGCCTGGACGCCCGCGGCAACTCGGTGGCGGGCGTCGCGGCCCTCGACCGCTTCACGACGCTGACCGGCTGGTCGGTCTTCTAGCGCAGGTAGTTGTAGACGCTCGCCCGCGAGATGCCCAGCAGCTCGGTCAGCGCCGGCACCGCGTTCTTCAGCTCCAGGAACCCGCGGGCCTTCAGCAACCGCACGAGGTCCTTCTTCCCGGCCGCCGGGAGGGTGCGCGGGGTGTGGCCGAGGTCGGCCGCGTAGTCCTCGACCAGCGCTCGCAGCTCGTCGGCCGTGCGGGCCCGCAGGGTCTCGGTCAAGGGCGCCGGGTCGTCGGTGCGGGTGAGGCGGGTCAGGGCGTGGGCGGCCGAGCCGAGCACGGAGACGTCGAAGTTGAGGCACAGCGCGGCGACGTACTCGCCGGCCGAGTTGCGGAGGCCGATCGACGTGCTTTTGGCCGGGCGGCCGTCGGCGAAGCGGTTCGGGTAGTTCTGCAGCACGTCCGGGAACGCGGGGTCGGCGATCCGGGCCAGGCCCAGCTCGGTCGCCGGGTCGCCGACGGCGCGCCCGGACAGGCCGCCTTCGATCGCGCGCACCCCGTGCGCCGGGTCGCGCAGGTCGTGCAGCACGACCTCGCACAGCCCGGGGAACATCCGGCCGACGGCGTGCGCGATCTTCTCCGCCTCGCGCAGCAGCAGCTCGTCCTCGGTCATCCGAGCAGTTCCCGCAGCTTGTCCGGCGCCTTCAGCCCGGATCCGGTGAGTACGACGACGGTGGTCTCGCCCGGCCGGATCGCGCCGCGGTCGCGGAACACGTCGATCGCCGCGGCGGCGCTCGCGCTGGTCGGTTCGGCGTAGAGGCCGAGGGACGCGAGGCGCCGGGCGGCCGCGGCGATGGCGTCCTCCTCGATCGCGGCCGTGTCGCCGCCCGAGCGCCGGATCGCCGCGACGACCTCGGGGAGCCGGATCGGATGCCGGATCGCGGTGCCTTCGGCGACGGTCGGGGCGAACGGCGGCGGCTGCCGGTCGTGGAACGCGGCGTCGATCGGGGAGCAGTTGCGGGGCTGCGCGACGAGCAGACGCGGCCGTCGCGCGATCGAACCGGCGTCGAGGAGTTCGCCGAACCCGAGGTCGAGGCCCAGCACGATGCTGCCGGCGCCGGCGACCGTGACGACCGCGTCCGGCGCGCGGAACCCCAGGTCCTCCCACAGTTCGTAGGCGAGGGTCTTGGTGCCCTGCAGGAAGAACGGGTGCCAGTTGTGGCTGGCGTAGGTCGTCGACGCCGAGCGCCGGACCGCCTCGGCGGCGGTGTCGTCGCGGGTGCCGGGCACGAGTTCGACGGTCGCGCCGTACGCGCGGGTCTGCAGGACCTTCGCGGCGGACGTCCCCTCGGGGGCCAGGACGGTCGCGGCGATCCCGGCAGCGGCGCTGTAGGCCGAGACCGACGAGCCGCCGTTGCCCGAGCTGTCCTCCAGGAGTTCCGTCACGCCGGCGCCGGCCAGCGCCGCGACCATCACGCTGGACCCGCGGTCCTTGAAGCTGCCGGTCGGGCTGAACCACTCGAGCTTGAACCGGACCTCGGCCTCGCCCCACGGCTGCCGGACCAGGGGAGTGCAGCCCTCTCCGAGCGAGAGCGGACGCAGGTCGCCGGGCAGAGCGGCGCGGTAGCGCCAGAGCGACCGGACGCCGGTGTCGACGTCGCCGGGCGTCAGGCCGGGCCGCGGCGCGACGGTGAGCGGGGCGCCCTCGTCACCCCGCCAGCGCCGCGGGTCGCCCGGGTAGCGCGTCCCCGACCGCTCGTCGACGTACCAGTACTCCACGACCACCTCCACGCTGGACAGTTGGTCCAAGCTTAGACGTCATGTCTACGGTTACCGACAAGTACGCGAAATGTTTTCAGCTTCTTCTCAGGAAAGATCCGTAACGCGCGTGGTGGAGATTTCGACCTCGGCCGCGCGGGGTCTGGTATCCGGGGGAACCGATGGTGTCCGGGCGAATACCCGCAGTCGCCTGCGCGGGCGGGCGTGCTCCGGGCTCCGGGCGCGGGGATCCGGCCCTTCCGGGTCGTGTGAACACGGGGAATCCCGGAGGTCGGCGAATCCACAGTGGACTCGCGGGGGTGCGGCGAGCCCGGTCCGGTCTTTTACGATTATTCTTCGGGGTGTCCGCAAAAATGCCGGGTGAATAGTCCCCGCGTGATCTGCGGCACGGTTCCGCGTTATTGCCGTGACGGCTTCGGCGCATGGCCGATTTTACCGTCGCGACACTTCGCGTTGGCTCCCGGGAAACAGTGGACCCGCCGGACGGAGTGGTCCGGTGTGGCCAGTCCCGCTGCGTCCACCGGGTGAGATGGCTTGCCCCGTATGGAGGTGTGGGACACGTGTACCACGAGGTATGACTATTGACCGCCGTACAAGGCAATCCCGCGTCCGATCTCGACCCGTGGTACGTGACGGCCGCGTTAAATTCTTGCGTCTCCAGCCTGGTCGCTCCCGAATTTTCTGCACAACCACCACGAATTCGTGGTGGGTTGTTGACGGAACGGGATGAACGCGCTTAAGTACTCCCCGTTACCCCATCACCCTTTCGTGCGTAGCGGGAGTTCCCATGCGTGTCTCGAAAGACGTCCGCGTACCGGCCGTGCCGGTCGTCGCCGTCTCGCCGCTCGCGTGGCCTTCCGCGCGGGGCGTCGCGGCCGCCGCGCGCGGTGGCGGGCTCGGCGTGCTCGACCTCACCGGCCCGGGCGACACCGCTTCGGAAGAGCTCGCCCTCCTGGCGGAATGGGAGATCCCGGCGTTCGGGGTCCGGCTCACGCGCCTGGCCGCGGGCATGGAGTTGCCCGAGGCCGCCGGCACTGTCCTGCTGACCGAGGACTCGCCGTGCACCGCGCGCGACTTCCCGGGACGACGGGTGCTGGCCGAGGTCACCAGCCGCGCGTCGGCCGCGCGGGCGGTCGGCGGTGGCGCCCACGGCTTGATCGCCCGCGGTCACGAGTGTGGCGGCCGGACGGGTGAGCTGAGCACTTTCGTGTTACTCCAGGCCTTGCTGGCCGACGAGACCGTCCCGGTCTGGGCGGCGGGCGGGATCGGCCCGCACACCGCGGCCGCCGCCATCGCGGGCGGCGCGGCCGGCGTCGTCGTCGACACCCAGCTCGCGTTGCTGCCGGAGGCGGAACTGCCGTCGGCCCTCACCACCGCCGTCACCGGCCTCGACGGCTCCGAGACGGTGGTCGTCGACGGCGTCCGCGTGCTGTCCCGCCGCGGGACAGCCGTGACGTCGATCGAGGCCGGCCAGGACGTCTTCCTCGCCACCCGCTTCCGCGACCACTGGGGCACGGTGACCGCGGCCGTGCGCGGTCTCGGCGACGCGATCGGCGACGCACTGCGCGCGGACGTCACGGTGCTCGGCCCGGACACCGCGGGCAGCCGCGCGTTCGGCACCACCCAGCCGGTCGCGCAGGGCCCGATGACCCGGGTGAGCGACCAGGCCGCCTTCGCCGCCGAGGTCGCCGCGGGCGGGGCGCTGCCGTTCATCGCGCTCGCGCTGTCCGGCCCGGAGCAGACCCGCGAAGTCCTGGAACGCACGCGCGAAGCCGTCGGCGGCGCGCCCTGGGGCGTCGGCGTGCTCGGCTTCGCCGCCGACGACGTCAAAACCGCGCAACTCGAGGTCATCCGCGAACTGCGGCCCACCCACGCGATCATCGCCGGCGGCCGCCCGGCCCAGGCCGCGGCGCTGGAAGACGCCGGCATCGCCACCTTCCTGCACGTGCCCTCACCCGGCCTGCAGAAGCAGTTCCTCGAGGCCGGCGCGCGCAAGTTCGTCTTCGAAGGCTCGGAGTGCGGCGGGCACGTCGGCCCGCGCACCAGCTTCCCGCTCTGGGAGGCCCAGCTCGGAATCCTCGGCGACTTCCTCGCCACCACCCCGGACGCCGCCGCGCAGCTGCAGATCCTGTTCGCGGGCGGGATCCACGACGAGCGCTCGGCCGCGATGGTCGCCGCCCTCGCCGCGCCGGTCGCCGCCCGCGGCGCCGCCATCGGCGTGCTCATGGGCACCGCCTACCTCTTCACCCACGAAGCCGTCGACGCCGGCGCGGTGCTCCCGCTCTTCCAGCGGCAGCTGCTCGAGGCCCGGCACACCGACCTGCTCGAAACCGCGCCCGGCCACGCCACCCGCTGCGTCCGCAGCCCGTTCACCGAGGAGTACGCCGCGCTCAAGGCGGACCTCGCCGAGCAGGGCGTGCCCAGCCGCGACGCGTGGGAGCAGCTGGAGACGCTCAACGTCGGCCGCCTCCGCCTGGCCAGCAAGGGCATCGAACGCGTCGGCGCCGACCTGCGCGAGGTCGGCGAAGACCGGCAGCTCACCGAAGGCATGTTCATGGCGGGCGAGGTCGCCGTGCTGCGCTCGGCCGTCACCACGATCGCCGAGCTGCACACCGCCGTCGGCGACGGCGCGAACGCCTTCCTCCGCGAGCGGGCCGCCGCGGTCGGCGTCACGACGCCGGAGCCGCCCGCCCCCGAACCCCTCGACATCGCGATCGTCGGGATGGCCTGCATGTTCCCGCAGGCCCCGGACCTGGCGTCGTTCTGGGCGAACGTCCTGGCCGGCGCGGACGCCGTCACCGAGGTCCCGCCGCAGCGCTGGGACACCGGCCTCTACTTCGACCCCGAGGGCCAGGGCGAGAAGACGCCGTCACGCTGGGGCGGCTTCCTGCCCGAGATCGGGTTCGACCCGCTGCGCTACGGCATCCCGCCGTCGTCGCTGGCCAGCATCGAGCCGGTCCAGCTGCTGGCGCTCGAAGCCGCGCACCGGGCGCTCGCCGACGCGGGTTACGGCGAGCGCGCCTTCGACCGGACGCGGACGTCGGTCGTGTTCGGCGCCGAGGCGGGCAGCGACCTGTCCAACGCGATGAGCCTGCGGACCGTCTTGCCGTCCTATGTGGGCGAACTGCCGGCCGGGCTCGACGAGCGGCTGCCGAAGATCACCGAAGACTCGTTCCCGGGTGTCCTGGCCAACGTCATCGCGGGCCGGATCGCCAACCGGCTCGACCTCGGCGGCGCGAACTACACCGTCGACGCGGCCTGCGCGTCTTCGCTCACCGCCGTCGACGTCGCCTGCAAGGAGCTGACCGCCGGCACCAGCGACCTCGTCCTGTGCGGCGGCGCGGACCTGCACAACGGGATCAACGACTACCTGCTCTTCGCCTCCGCGCACGCTCTTTCGCCGACCGGGCGCTCAGCGACGTTCGACAGCGCGGCCGACGGCATCGCGCTCGGCGAAGGCGTCGGCTGCGTCGCGCTGAAGCGGCTCGCCGACGCCGAACGCGACGGCGACCGGGTGTACGCCGTGATCAAGGGCGTCGGCGCGGCGTCCGACGGGCGCGCGCTCGGGCTGACGGCGCCCCGGCCGGAAGGCCAGCACACCGCGCTGACCCGCGCCTACCGCAACGCCGGCGTCTCGCCCGCGCAGGTCGGGCTGGTCGAGGCGCACGGCACCGGGACCGTCGTCGGCGACCGGACCGAACTGAGCACGCTGACCAAAGTCTTCACCGAGGCCGGGGCCGCGCCGGGCGGCTGCACAATCGGTTCGGTGAAGTCGCAGATCGGCCACACCAAGTGCGCCGCGGGCCTCGCCGGGCTGATCAAGACGGCGCTGGCGCTGCACACCGGCGTCAAACCGCCGACCCTGCACGTGACCGCGCCGAACCCGGCGTGGGACGCCGCGACCAGCCCGTTCGTGTTCCAGTCGGCGCCGCAGCCGTGGAGCGCGCCGGCCGCCGAGCGGATCGCCGGGGTCAGCGCGTTCGGCTTCGGGGGCACCAACTTCCACGTCGTGCTCGGCGCGCACGACGGCGTCCCGCCCGCCCAGGTCGGCGACGAGTGGCCGGCCGAGCTGTTCACCTTCGCCACGGACGCGGCGGCGCGGGACCTCCTGGCGCTGGCCGAGGACGTCCCGGCGGGCAAGCAGCCGTGGCGCCTGCGGGATCTCGCGCTGAGCGCGTCGCGCCGGTCCGAGGCCGCCGGGAAGGTCCGGCTCGCCGTTGTCGCGTCCACAGTGGACGAACTGACCGGGTTGCTGCGTCAGGCGTTGGCCGGCTCCGACGCGCCGGGCGTGTACCGCTTCGGGGACTTCGAGCCGGGCGAGGTCGCGGTGCTGTTCCCCGGCCAGGGCAGCCAGCGGCCGGGGATGTTCGCCGAGCTGTTCGTCACGTTCCCCGAGCTGCAGCGCTACCTGCGGCTCGACCCGGCCACCGCCGCGACGGTGTTCGGCCCGGCCGCCTTCGGCGAGCCGGCCCGCCAGGCCGCGGCCGACCGCGTCACCGACACCCGGGTCGCCCAGCCCGCGCTCGGCCTCGCCGGGCTGGCCGCGTTCCGGCTGCTGACCCGCGCCGGCGTCCGGCCCGCGATGGCCGGCGGTCACAGCTACGGCGAGCTGATCGCCCTGGCCGCGGCCGGCGCCCTCACGCCGGAAGCGCTGCTGCACGCCAGCCACGCCCGGGCCGACGCGATTCTCGACGCGATCCCGGCGTCGGACCCGGGCGCGATGGCCGCGGTCTCGGCGTCCGCCGCCACCGTCGGCGAGGTCATCGCCGACCTGGACACCGTGGTCCTGGCGAACCACAACTCGCCGGCGCAGACGGTGATCTCCGGACCGACCGCCGACATCGAGACGGCGGTCGGGCTGCTGCGGGCCGCCGGGCTCGGCGTGAAACGGCTCACGGTCGCGTGCGCGTTCCACAGCCCGCTGGTCGCGGCCGCAGGGGAGACGTTCGGCCGGGCCCTCGGCGCGATCGGCGTCGTCCGGCCCACCATCCCGGTTTACGGCAACCGCACGGCGGCGCCCTACCCGGACGACGTCCGCGGCGAACTGGCCGCGCAGATCGGCTCGCCGGTCCGGTTCGTCGAGCAGATCGAAGCGATGTTCGCGGCGGGCGCCCGGGTGTTCGTCGAGGCGGGTCCCGGCGCGGTGCTGGCGAAGCAGGTCGCGGCGATCCTCGGTGACCGTCCACACCGGACGGTCGGGTTCGAGCAGCCGGGCCGCCGTGGCCTGCCCGGGTTCCTGAACGCGCTCGCGCAGCTGGCGGTCTCCGGCGTGCCGATCGAGACGGGCTGGCTGTTCCGCGGCCGCGACGCCGTCGACGCGGCGTCCGTCCCACGCCCGAAGCGTCCCGGGTGGACGGTGGACGGCCACCTGCTCCGCACCGCGGACGGCACGATCCCGGCGGGCGCGCTGCGGCCCGCGGAACGCCTCCCGCAGGTCCAGGCCCCGGCCGCCGCTCCGGTGTCGGCGGGCACGTCGGACGCGATGGTGGCGGACTTCCTGCGCACGAGCCGCGAGATGATCGCGGCCCAGCGCGACGTACTGCTGGGCTACTTCGGCACCGACATCCCAGCGGCCGTCGCCCCGGTCGTCGAGGCGGTCCCGGTGCCGGCCGGTGGCCAGCGCCCCAATGTGGCGTTGGGTGCGTCCAGCGCACCGAACGCCACATTGGGTGCGTCTGATGCACCCAACGCCACATTGGGGCGCTCGGTGCTGGACACCGTCATCGAGGTGATCGGGGAGCGGACGGGGTATCCGGTGGACATGATCGAGCCGGATCTCGATCTGGAAGCCGATCTGAGCGTGGATTCGATCAAGCGCGCGGAGATCGCCGGGGAACTGGCGACCCGGCTGGGCCTCGACGCGGGTGAGGACATTGAGACGTTCGCCAAGGCGCGGACCGCCGCGTCGATCGCCGAGTTGATCGGGGCTGGGGTACCGCAGCCTGTCGTGCCGGTCGTTGTGGTCGCCGCGCGGTCCGTTTTGGACACCGTCATCGAGGTGATCGCCGACCGGACCGGGTATCCCGGGGACATGATCGAGCCCGACCTCGATCTCGAAGCCGACCTGAGCATCGACTCCATCAAACGCGCCGAGATCGCCGGGGAACTGGCCACGCGCCTCGGCCTCGACCCGGACGGTGACGTCGAGGAACTCGCCAAGGCCCGCACCGCCGCCGCGATCGCCGCGCTCGTGGGTGGGGCAGCCGAGCCGAAGCCGGTCCCGGCCAGTGACGCAGCCGACCAGCCGCGAACCCAGCCCGAGGCCGAGACTGGGCCGCAGCCCGCCACCGTGGGTGGGCCGCGGCCGGTGATCGTCGCGCCGAAGCGCCTGGTCATGGCCGAATTCGACCTCTCGCCCGCCGCCACTCCCGACGTCGCCGGTCGGACGTTCCTGATCCTCGGCACCGGCCCGCTGGCCGAAGCTGTCCGGACGAGGCTGACCGCCCTGGGCGCCACGGCCGAGATCGCCGACGCCGTCCGCCCGGGCTTCGACGGCGTCATCGACCTGCCCGACGCCGACGCCGGGCCGGTGCTGCCCGCAGCCTTCCCCCGCTATCGCGACGCTCTGGCCGGAAACCCCGCCTGGCTGCTGACCGCCGGTCCCGGCGAAGGACTCCGCGGCTTCTACCGCAGCGTCTCGCGCGAATACCCGGAGACGATCGCCCGGGTCGTCGAGCAACCACCGGGCACGAATGTTGCCGACCAGGCCGAAAAGATCGTCGAAGAATTGTCCACTGTGGACCGCGAACCCGTCGTGCTCCGGGACGGCGGGAAGCGCAGCGGGCTCCGGATGACCGAACAGGGCCTCGGCCTGCTCGGCAGCAGCGGCGCCGGACCGGCCGGTGACGGCACCGCCGAAGCGGCCGCGGCCGGGCTGGACCGCGAGTCGGTCGTCCTGCTCGTCGGCGGGGCCAAGGGCATCACCGCCCGGTTCGCCGCGACGCTCGCCGCCGCGTCCCGCTGCCGTCTCGAGCTGGTCGGCCGGACGCCCGTGCCGTCCACCGAGGACGAATACCCGCACGCGACGGACGCCAAGGAACTGCGCGCCGCCCTGATCGCGAGCGGTCTGAGGAGTCCGGCCGAGATCGAACGCGAGGTGCGCCGCATCCTCGGCGAACGCGAGGTCCGGGGCACCCTGAAACGGCTCGAAGCGCTCGGCAGCCCGGTGCGCTACCAGTCCGTCGACATGCTCGACGCCGAGGCCGTGCACCGCGCGGTCAAGGAGATCCACGCCGAGCACGGCCGCCTCGACGGCATCGTCTACGCGGCCGGCGTCATCGAGGACAAGCTCGTCGCCGAGAAGACACCCGAGTCGTTCACCCGCGTCTACGGGACCAAAGTGGACGGGGCCAAGACGCTCCTCGAAGCGACGGCGGACCTGCCCGACGAGCCGAAGTTCGTCGTCCTCTTCGGCAGCATCGCCGCGGCGCTCGGCAACCGCGGCCAGTCGGACTACGCCGCCGCCAACGACGCCCTGGAAGCCCTCGGCCGCCGCTGGCCCGCCGGGCGTGCGGTGACCGTCCACTGGGGACCGTGGGCGCCGACCGGCACCAACGACGGCATGGTCACGCCGGCGCTGATGCGGGAGTACGCCCGCCGCGGCATCGAGCTGATCGACCCGGAGGAAGGCACCCTCGGCCTGCTGCGCGAGCTGGCCTGGGGCCGCCCGGAGACCGCCGCCGTCGTCCACACCGCCTCGGGCTGGTGACGCGGATGCCGGGCCCCGTCGCGATCGTCGGCATGTCGGTGCTGCTGCCCGGCGCGCCGGACCTCGACACGTACTGGCGCAACCTCGTCGGCGGCGTCGACGCGATCACCGAGGTGCCGCCGGAGAAGTGGGACAGCGCGCACTACGCCCCGGACGCCGAGCGGCGCGCCGACCGGATCTACTGCCGGCGCGGCGGGTTCGTCGACGAACTGGCCGAAGTGGACGTCACCGGCTTCGGGATCATGCCGAACTCGATCCCCGCCACCGAGCCCGACCAGCTGATCGCGCTGCGGGTCGCGGCCCAGGCCCTGGCCGACGCCGGTGGCCCGGACCGGTTGCCCGCCGACCGCTCCCGCGTCGGCGTCATCCTCGGTCGCGGCGGCTACCTGACACCGGGATTGGTGCGGCTCGACCAGCGCGTCCGCACCGCGAGCCAGCTCGTGCGCACCCTCGGCGAGCTGCTGCCGGAGCTGGACGCCGACCGCCTCGACGCCGTGCGGCAGGCCTTCACCGACCAGCTCGGCCCGGAGGCGCCGGAGTCCGCGATCGGGCTCGTGCCCAACCTGGCCGCGTCGCGGCTCGCCAACCGCCTCGACCTGCGCGGCCCGGCGTACACCGTGGACGCCGCGTGCGCGTCGTCCCTGATCGCGGTCGACCACGCCGTGCGCGAGCTCGCCTCCGGCCGGTGCGACGTCGTGCTCGCCGGCGGCGTGCACCACTGCCACGACATCACGTTCTGGAGCGTGTTCACCCAGCTCGGCGCCCTGTCGCCGTCCGAACGCATCCGGCCGTTCCACCGCGACGCCGACGGCGTGCTGATCGGTGAGGGCACCGGCGTGGTCGTGCTCAAGCGGCTCGTCGACGCCCAGCGCGACGGTGACCGCGTCTACGCCGTGGTCACCGGCACCGGCGTCGCCTCCGACGGGCGGACCGCCAGCCTGGCCAACCCGGACTCCGGCGGCCAGGTCCGCGCCGTCCGCCAGGCCTGGGCCGCCGCCGGGCTCGACCCGCGGGACCCGGACTCGCTGGGGCTGCTCGAAGCGCACGGCACGGCGACCCCGGCCGGCGACGCGGCCGAGCTCACCACGCTCGCCGAGGTGTTCGGCCAGGCCGGGAGCGCGGTGCTCGGCTCGGTGAAGTCGATGATCGGCCACACGATGCCGGCGGCCGGCGTGGCCGGGCTGGTCAAGGCCGCGCTCGCCGTCCACCACGGCGTCCTGCTGCCGACGCTGCACTGCGACGACCCGAACCCCGCCCTCGAAAAGACGCGCTTCTCCACTTTGGACACCGCGCGCCCTTGGGACGCGGCGGTGCGCCGCGCCGGGGTCAACGCGTTCGGGTTCGGCGGGATCAACGCCCACGTCGTGCTGGAGCAGGCCCCGGACCGAGCTGCCCCGGTCGTCGTGCGCGAGGCCGAGCGCGTGCTGCGGCTCGCCGCGCCGACCGTCGAAGCGCTGCGTAACGTCCTTTCCGGACCGGATCGCGCGGTGCTCACCGCGCCGGAGGGCACCGGGCCCGTGCGGCTCGGCATCGTCGACCCGACCGAGAAACGCCTGGCCCTGGCCCGCAAGGCCGTCGGTCGGGCACGGCCGTGGCGCGGCCGCAACGACGTCTGGTTCGCCGACAAGCCACTGCTCGGCCCGGGCGGCGGCAAGCTCGCGTTCGTCTTCCCCGGCCTCGAAGCCGAACTGGCCCTGAACTGCGGAGACGTCGCCCGCCACTTCGGGTTGCCATGGCAACACACCGACGCAGAGGTCGGCGACGTCGGCCGTCAGGGCGCCGCGGTGTTCGAGCTGGGCCGGCTCCTGGAAACGGCTCTGCGGCGGATGGGCGTGACGCCGGACGCCGTCGCCGGCCACAGCCTCGGCGAATGGACCGCGATGGCCGCGGCCGGGATGCACGCGACGGCCGAGATCGACGCCTTCCTCGCCGGGTTCGACCCGGACACGCTGGTCGTGCCGGGCCTGGCGTTCGCCGCGATCGGCGCGCCCGCCACGCAGGTGCTCGCCGAGCTGGCCGGCCGCGACGACGTCGTGCTGTCCCATGACAACTCCCCGAACCAGGCGATGGTCTGCGGGCCCGCCGCAGCCGTCGACGCGCTCGTGAAGACGTTCCGGGCAGCCGGGACCGTGTCCCAGGTCCTGCCGTTCCGCTCCGGCTTCCACACCCCGATGCTGCGGCCTTACCTCGGCCCGATCCGCGCGGCGGCCGACGGCTTCACGCTGCACCCGCCGCGGGTGCCGATCTGGTCGGCGACGACGGTGTCGGAGTACCCGGCCGCCGAGGCCGACGTCCGCGCGCTGTTCGTGCGGCACCTGCTCGAACCGGTCCGGTTCCGGCCGCTCGCCGAGACGCTGCACGCGGCCGGGTTCCGGGCGTTCGTGCAGGTCGGCGCCGGCCAGCTCGGCTCGCTCATCGGCGACACCCTGCACGGCGAGGACCACCTCGTCGTCGCGGCGCACTCGCCGCACCGGCCCGGACTCGCCCAGCTGCTGCGCGTCGCCACCGCGTTGTGGGCCGAGGGCGCGTCCCTCGACGGCACGGCGCTGCCGGGCCAGGCCCGCGCCGTGACCCGCAAGGCCGTCAAGCTGGACCTCGGCGGGCACGTCATCACCCTGGACGACCGGACCCGCGCGCAGGTCGGCGCCCGGCTGGCCCAGGGGTCCACTGTGGACGTCCTGGCCGGGAAGGGACCTCTCGCCGCGGAGTTCGCGGCGCTGTTGCAGGACACGGCGAACCTGGCGTCCACTGTGCTCGGTGGGCGCAAGACCACCACGCCGCCGCCGGTCGAGCTGCGGACCACTTTGGACGTCTCGGTCGACGCGATGCCGTACCTGCTCGACCACTGCTTCTTCAAGCAGCCACCGCGGGCCGACCCGGGTGACCGCTGGCCGGTGGTGCCCGCCACCACGGTCATCGACCACCTGATGGGCTTCGCCGAGCAAGCCGCGCCCGGCCGGCGCGCGATCGCGGTGCACGACGTCCGGCTGAACCAGTGGATCACCGCGATCCCGGCGGTCACCGTGCCGGTGCACGTCGTGCCCCGAGGTCGTGACCGGGTGTTCGCCGCACTGGGCGGCTACTCCCAGGCCGTCGTCGAGCTGGCCGGGTCCTACCCGGCCGCAGGCGTTGCGCCGTGGCGGTTCCCGGCGTCGACGGAGGAAGTCCCCGAGACCCAGGCTCGCGAGCTGTACGACGATCGGTGGATGTTCCACGGCCCGCGTTTCCAGGGCGTCACTGAGCTGACCGCCGTCGGCGACCGGCACGTCCGCGCCGTGCTCACCACCCCGGCCGCGCCCGGCGCGCTGCTGGACAACGTCGGCCAGGTGCTCGGCTACTGGATCATGTCCCGGCTGCCGGAACGCACCACCGTCTTCCCGGTCGCGATGCGCGAGATCCGGTTCCACGGACCGCACCCGGCGCCGGGGGATCGGCTGGAGTGCCTGGTCAGGATCACGTCGCTGACCCACGAGTTTCTCGACGCCGACATGCAGCTCGTCCACAAGGGACAGGTCTGGGCCGAGTTCACCGGCTGGCGCGACCGCCGGTTCGACAGCAACCCGGAGATCCGCCAAGCCGACCGGACGCCCGAGCGCTCGACACTGTCGAAGGAACAACCCGGTGGCTGGGCGCTGGTCCACGAGCAGTGGCCGGACCTGGCGACGCGCGAGCTGATCATGCGCAACTACCTCGCTGGCCCGGACCGCGGCGCCTACGACCGGCGCCCGCCGCGCGGCCGCCGTCAGTGGTTGCTCGGCCGGATCGCCGCGAAGGACGCCGTCCGCCAGTTCCTCTGGGCGCGCGGCGAACCCGAGATGTTCCCGGCCGAGCTGAGCATCGGCAACGACGACGCGGGCCGCCCGTACGCGACCGGCGCGTACGGCCGGGAGCTGCCGGAGGTGACGATCTCGGTGGCCCACCGCGCCGAGGCCGGCGTGGCGATCGCGCGGTTCGGCCCCTGCGGGATCGACGTCGAAGAGGTCGCGCCGCGCGCGGAGTCCACTGTGGATGCGGCGTTCGGGCCGGCCGAACGGGCGCTGTTCGCAAGTCAGGAGGGCGATCCGGACGTCTGGTTCGCCCGGTTCTGGACCGCGAAGGAAGCCGTCGCGAAACTGCGCGGCACCGGCCTGCGGGGTGAACCCCGCGACTTCGAGGTCGTCGCGGCGGCGCCGGAAGCGCTGACCGTCCGGGTGGCCGGGCACGACCACCACGTCCGCTGCACCGAGACCGCGAACCTGCCGGGCGCACCGCCGCGCCGGTACGTCGTGGCCTGGACCGAGGAGACGAAGGAGACTGCGGAATGAGCATCGAGACGACGGCCACCGGCGAGGCGGCGGTGCTCGCGCAACTCGGCGGGATGCTGCGCGAACTGCTCGAGGAGTACGGCCTCGACGACGCGGAGATCACCATGGACACCACGTTCCACGACGACCTCGAGCTGGAGAGCGTCGACCTCGTGGCGTTGTCCGGGCAGCTGCGCGAGCACTACGGCGAGCGCGTCAACTTCGCGACGTTCATCGCCGAGCGCGACCTCGACGAGATCATCGCGTTGACCGTCGGCGAGCTGGTCCGGTACATCGTCGCCTCGCTGCGGGACCGGCCGTGAGCCGGATCCGGGCGGGCGAGCTGGACGTCCACGTCCAGCGCCTGACCCCCGACGTCCCGCTCGACGGCGACGCGCCCATCGTGGTGTGCGTCCACGGGCTGCTCACCGACAGCCTGGCCAGCTACTACTTCACCCTCGGGCCGGCCTTCGCCGAACGCGGCCTCGACGTGCTGATGTACGACCTGCGCGGGCACGGCCGCACGACCCGGCCGGAGAGCGGCTACCAGCTCGAATCGTTCGTCGTCGACCTGGTCGACGTCCTCGACGCGCTCGGGATCACCCGGCCGGTGCACGTCATCGGCAACTCGTTCGGCGGCTCCGTGGCCTTCGGGCTGGCCGCGGCGCGGCCCGACCGCGTCGCCAGCGTCATCGCCATCGAAGCCGAGCCGCCGACGGCGGCGTGGACGCGGCACATGGCCGACGGCCTCGCCGACGCGAAGACCCGCCTCGCCATCGACGAGGTGATCGGCTGGATCAAGGACAACCACGGCGCGCACACCGCGCGGCTGTCCAAGGCGGCCAACCGGATCCTCCAGACGACCACGATGGCCGACGACATCCCGCGCAGCGCGACCATCAACGCGGACCTCTCGGACGTCCACTGCCCGGTGTTCGCTCTCTTCGGCGGCGATTCGGGGCTGGCGGCGCAGGTGCCGCACTTCGAGGAGCACCTCGACCACTGCCGCACCGTGGTGCTGCCCGACCAGGGGCATTCGGTGCTGGTCGAGCGGACCGCCGAGACCATCGAGCTGATCTTCGACTGGGTCCGCGACGTCTCCCGGCTCCCGGCCCGGGTGCGGTAGTGGCCCGGTTCCTGTTCGTCGTTCCGCCGCTGGTCGGGCACGTCAACCCGGCCGCCGGGGTGGCCGCCGAGCTCACCGCGCGCGGTCACGAGGTCGCCTGGGCCGGGCACGACGAGCTGCTGTGGCACCTGGCCGGCCCGGACGCGCTCGTGTTCTCGTGCGCCCTGCCGCCGGACGCGCCGGAGCGCCCGCCCGAGCTGAAGGGGCCCGCCGCGCTGCGGTTCCTCTGGCAGGACTTCCTCGTCCCGCTGGCCGACGCGATGGCGCCCGGGGTCGCCGCGGCCATCGACGCGTTCGGACCGCACGTGGTCGTCGCCGACCAGCAAGCTCTCGCCGGCGGCCTGCTCGCCGACGCGCGCGGCCTGCCGTGGGTCACCTCCGCGACGACGTCCGCCGAGCTGGTCGACCCGCTCGCGGGCATGCCGAAGGTCGCGGACTGGGTGGCCGAGCTGCTGGACGGCCTGCGCGCGCGGATCGCCGGCGGCTCAGCCGATCCCCGGTTCTCGCCGCACGGCGTGCTCGCCTTCACCACCCGCGAACTGCTCGGCGCGGTCGCGCTGCCGCCGAACGTCCGGCTGGTCGGCCCGTCCATCTCCGGCCGGCCGTCCACAACGGATTTCCCGTGGGAGTGGCTCGACCCGCTGCGGCCCACGGTGCTCGTCTCGCTCGGCACCGCGAACACCGACGCCGGCACGGGATTCCTCACGTCCACTGTGGACGCCTTCGCCGGACGGGAAGCCCGGGCCGTCGTCGTGGACCCGGGCGGGGTGCTCGGTGCCGTGCCGCCGAACGTCCTGGTGCGCCCGCGCGTCCCGCAGCTGCCGCTGCTCGCGCACGTCGACGCCGTGGTGTGCCACGCCGGGCACAACACCGTCTGCGAGACGCTCTGGCACGGCAAGCCGCTGGTGGTGGCGCCGATCCGCGACGACCAGCCGATCGTGGCCGCCCAGGTGGCCGCGGCCGGCGCGGGCGTCCGCCTGCGGTTCGGCCGCGCGGACGCCGGCCGCGTCGGCGCGGCGGTCGACGAGGTGCTCACCGAGCCGTCGTACCGCCGGGCCGCGGAGACGCTGTCGGCGTCGTTCCGCGCCGCGGGCGGCAGCCCGGCCGCGGCGGGACACCTGGAACAGCTGGCGCTGGAGAGCCTGGCGCACCTGCGGCCCTGAAAGATCGATATTTACACCGAAAAATCATCCGGGTTACCTTGCTCGGCATGACAGTTTCCGAGTGCACGGCCGAGGAAGTCCCGCAGCTCGTGGCGTCGGCGGCGGGGTTGTTCGCCGAAGACGGCGGCCGCCACGACCCGTTCATGGACACCGGCTGGCCCGCTCGGGAGGGCACGGCCTACTACGCCGCTCTGGTCCGGGATCCGGCCGTCCTCTGCCTGCTGGCCCCCGGTGGCGGTGGCCACCTGGTGGGACGGCTGTGCCGGCCGAACCCGCTGCGGCCGGGCGTGGTGACGGCGGACCTGGAGAGCCTGCGGGTCGACGCCGGGCACCGGCGCGCCGGGATCGGCGCCGAACTCGTGGCCGCCTTCTTCGCCTGGGCGAAGGAAAACGGGGCGACCGAGACCAGGGTCAAGGCCTTCGCGGCCAACGAGGGCGCGCTGGAGTTCTACCGGGCGCAGGGCTTCGAGCCGTTCGAGGTGATACTGCGGCGAACCTCCTGAGTCGTACTGGGCCGCCAACCTGGCTCGCTCCGCTGGAGACCTACCTGCTCAGTGACCTGTCGGCGGGGATCACCGACCAGGTGCTGCGGCCGGCCGAAGGGCACCCGCACGTCGTCCGCCGGCCCGCGATCGTCCGGCCCGTGCCGCACCGGGAGGAGTGGACGGCCGAGGAGATCGCGGCGGCCGTCGCCGGAGCGCTGGAACCGCCGCCCCGGGACCGCTGGACACTCTGACCGTTTCACCGGAACGGGTGACTCTCCACAGTGGACTCCGCGCCGGCCGCTCCCGCGCACTAGCTTGGGAGGCCGAGCGAGGGAGGGTGCCATGACGGCCACCGCGGAGGTCGCCCACGAGCCGGCGCCCGCGCAGCTCAGCGAGGGCCGGGTCAACGCCGTCTTCGGCGCGGTGCTGCTCGGCATGCTGCTGGCCGCGCTCGACCAGACCATCGTCGGCACCGCGTTGCCCACCATCGTCGGCGACCTCGGGGGCGCCGGGCACCTGTCCTGGGTCGTCACGTCCTACCTGCTCGCCGAGACGATCATGACCGTCGTCGTCGGCAAGCTCGGCGACCTGTTCGGCCGCAAGCTGATGTTCCAGCTGTCGGTGATCGTCTTCGGCATCGGCTCGTTCTGCGCCGGGTTCGCCGACAGCATGGTCTGGCTGATCGTCTGGCGCGCGGTGCAGGGCCTCGGCGGCGGCGGGCTGATGGTCACCTCGACCGCGCTCATCGCCGACGTCGTCCCGCTGCGCGAACGCGGCAAGTACCAGGGTGTGCTCGGCTCGGTGTTCGGCGTGGTGACCGTGGCCGGCCCGATGCTCGGCGGGTTCTTCGTCGACCACCTCTCGTGGCGCTGGGCGTTCTACGTCAACATCCCGCTGGTCATCGTCGTCCTGATCGTCGCGTCCGCGGCGATGCCGAACGCGCGCGCCGCGGTCAAGCCGGTGATCGACTACCTCGGCATCCTGCTCATCGGTCTCGCCGCGACCGGCCTGACGCTCGTCACAAGCTGGGGCGGCACCCAGTACGCGTGGGGGTCGCCGACGATCATCGGAATGGCGATCGGCTCGGTGGTGCTGCTGGGCGCGTTCGTCTTCGTGGAGCTGAGAGCCGCGGAACCGATGCTGCCGATGCGGCTGTTCCGGAACCCGGTGTTCACCGTCGGCGGGATCATGAGTTTCGTCGTCGGGTTCGCGATGCTCGGTGCGTTGTCCTACCTGCCGACGTACATGCAGTACGTCCAGGGCACGTCGGCGACGACGTCGGGGGTGCGGCTGCTGCCGATGGTGCTGGCGTTGCTGGTGGCGTCGATCACCGCCGGCAACGCTGTCAGCAAGACCGGGCGGTACAAGATCTTCCCGCTGGTCGGCGCCGCGGGGATGACGATCGGGCTGTACCTGCTCTCGCGGCTCGACACCGACACCGGGTTCTGGGAGGCGTCGGCCTACATGGCCGTGCTCGGCTTCGGCATCGGGCTGGGAATGCAGGTGCTGACCATCGCCGTGCAGAACACCGTCGACTACGCCGACCTCGGCGTCGCCACCTCCGGTGTGACGTTCCTACGGTCGATCGGCAGCTCGTTCGGCGCGGCGATCTTCGGGACGGTGTACGCGAACCAGCTCGCGCCGAACCTGGCCGCCGCGGTGGCCGCCCATCCGCTGCCACCCGGCGTCGACCCGCGCGTGACGCAGATCCCGAGCGCCCTGCACGCGCTGCCGGACGCGGTGTCGGCGCCGGTGATCCAGGCCTGCAGCGACTCGCTGCACGTCGTGTTCCTCGCCGCCGCGCCGGTCGGCCTGGTCGCGTTCGCGCTGGCGTTCTTCCTCAAGGAGGTCCCGCTGCGCGACACCGCGCGCGCCGCGGCGCCGGACCTCGGCGACGGCTTCGCGATGCCGGAGGCCCGCACGGACGACCGCGAGCTGGAACGCGCCGTCGCGACGCTCTTCTTCCGCGAGCGTCGCAAGGTCGCCCCGGCGATCGTCGAGCGCGCCGGCAGCGACCTCGACGAGGGCGGCATCTGGTGCCTGCTGCAGGTCCACCTGCGGGAACGCCGGGGCGAGCCGGCCACGCTGCGGGCGATCGGCGAGCACTTCGGCGTCCCGGCGCCGGTGCTGGAACCGGCGTTCAACCGCCTGGAGCTGACCGGCCACCTGCGTTACGCGGGCGGTGGCTGGGAGCTGACGGACGCGGGCCGCGAGGAGTTCGCCAAGGTGGTCCGGGCGTGGCACGACTGGCTGGCGTCCCGCCTCGGCGACTGGGGCACGGGCGACCGGGCCGAGCTGGACGCGGCGATCGGCCGGGTGGCCACGCGGCTGCTGGACCAGAGCACGGAGGTCCGCGCCTACGGCCGCCACGCCCTGGCGTGACCCGTCACCTTCGAGTGAAGCTTTGCTGCGCAAAGCGGAGCTTTCGTAGGGAAAGATGCGTCCAGGCGGCCTCCAGACGCATCTTTCCTAGCGAAAGTGGCGTCCGGACGGTCACCAGAGGGGGCACCTTTAGGGTGACTCAGGTGGTCACTTTCACGTGAAAGTGACCGCCTGGGGGCGGCGCTTTCACGTGACTGTGGCGTCAGCGGCGCCAGAAGTCGTGTGGGGTGCGGCCCGGGCGAAAGCTGCAGGACTCCACCAATGCCGCCGCTTCGGTGAAGCCGTGGCCGACCAGGCCCGGCTCGTGGGCGTCACTGCCGAACGCTACCGCGTCGCCGCCGTCCTCGAACCACCAGCGGACCACTTCGCCCGGCAGCGGCACCTTCGTGTTGACCTCCAGGGCGCGTCCGCTGCCGGCCAGGGCTCGCAGCACCGTGCGGAACTCCTCCTCGAAATCCGCCGCCACGAACGGTGGTCCCTCGGCGGGCCACGAGCGCAGGGCGTAGTCGATGTGCGCCAGCACGGCGAAGTCCGCCGTCGACTCGACCAGGCCCAGCACCTCCGACAGGTACGCGCGCAGAATCGCGGCCGCCGGGCGATCCGACACGACCGTCAGCTCCTGATGGTGACCGTCGTCGCCCGGCAGCGAGTGCACCGAGCCCAGCACGCGATCAAACGAGTGGGAAGCCAGGAGGGCGTCGGCGCGCGAGCGGTGCCAGTGCGGCTCGCTCAGCTCCACTCCGGACAGGATCCGCAGGTCCGAGAACCGGCCGCGGCACTCGTCGACCGACGCCAGGTAGCCCTCGACGTCGAGGTCCGGTGGCTCCAGGACGCCGTCCGGGCGCAGCCGGACCCGGAAGTGGTCCGGCAGCAGCGGGCGGATCGGCTCCGGGATCAGCCACGGCGTGAGATCCGCGTGCTCGGTGAACGCGACCGACGGCAGCCCCAGCTCCAGCGCGCGTGCACACGAGCCGATCATCGACCCGGTGACCGTGTCCCAGGACCATTCGGTGTGGACGTGGCCGTCCGTCGGCAGACTCACCGGACCACCGTAACGCCGGATTTGAGCTAGCGTCTGCGTATGGCGCAGAAGGCGGTGGAGCTGGAGGTCGGGCCGCACACGGTGCGGATCTCGAACCCGGACCGGGTGTACTTCCCGGCCCGCGGCGAGACCAAGCTCGACCTGGTCAACTACTACCTCTCGGTGGGCGACGGCATCGTCAACGCGCTGCGCGAGCGGCCGTGCATGCTGCACCGCTTCCCGTCCGGCGTGGCGGGGGAGAAGGTACACCAGAAGCGCGTCCCGAACGGCGCGCCGCCGTGGCTGGAGACCGTCCGGGTCGAGTTCCCGCGTTACAAGCGGCACGCGGACGAGCTGTGCGTGACCGAACTGGCGCACGTCGCCTGGGCCGTGCAGATGTCCACTGTGGAGTTCCACCCGTGGAATTCGCGCCGTGCCGACACCGAAAAGCCCGACGAGTGGCGCATCGACCTCGACCCGATGCCCGACTGCGGTTACGACCGCGTCCGCCGCGTCGCGCACGTGGCCCACGAGATCCTCGACGAACTGGGCGCGGTCGGCTGGCCCAAGACGTCCGGCGGCCGCGGGCTGCACGTCTACGTCCGGATCGAGCCGCGCTGGGGTTTCCAGGACGTCCGCCGCGCCGCGCTGGCCTTCGCGCACGAAGTGGAGCGACGCGCCCCGGACGAGGTGACGACGACCTGGTGGCGCAAGGACCGCGACCCGCGCACGCTGTTCGTCGACTACAACCAGAACGCGCGCGACCACACGATCGCCAGCGCGTATTCGGTGCGCGGCAACCCGGAAGGCACGGTCTCGACGCCGGTCCGCTGGGACGAGATCGACGACGCCGAGCCCGGCGACTTCACCATCGCGACCGTCCCGGCCCGCTTCGCCGAGCTGGGCGATCTCCACGCCGGCATCGACGACGCCGTGTTCTCCCTCGACCCGCTGCTGGAGTGGGCCGACCGCGACGGCATCGAAAAGGCTGTCGAAGAACCGCCCGGAGACTGACGTATTTCCGGGCGGTCTCATGGCTCCGCTCGGTATGAAGATCGTGCTGTCCGGTGTGGACGCCGGGGCGTGGAGCCTGGTCGCGCTGCAGGTGATCCTCGAACGCGAAGGCCACGTCGTGTGCGTGGCGGCCGACGTGCTCGCGGCGTGCCGCCGTGAACAGCCGGACTGCCTGGTGCTGTCCACCGTGTTCGGTGCCTCGGGCGTGGACGTGCTGCTCCGCGTGCGCGCCGACCCCGGACTGGGCGGGTTACCGGTGGTGATCGGAGGCCGCCTGCCGGGCACGCGCGCGGACCTGCTCGACCTCGGTTACGACGACGCGTTCCCGGTCGCCGCCACGGATCCCGGGGGAGCCGTGGCGGCGTTGCGGGCCTACCTCGTACGTCAGTCGAGACGCTCGATGATCGTCGCGTTGGCGAGGCCGCCCGCCTCACACATCGTCTGCAGGCCGTAGCGGCCGCCGGTTTCCTCCAGCACCGACAGCAGCGTCGTCATCAGGCGGGCGCCGCTGCCGCCGAGCGGGTGGCCGAGCGCGATCGCGCCGCCGTGCACGTTGACCTTCGCCAGGTCCGCGCCGATCTCGGCCTGCCAGGCCAGCACGACGCTGGCGAACGCTTCGTTGACCTCGAAGGCGTCGATGTCGGACACGCTGAGCCCGGCCCGGTCCAGGACCTTGCGGGTCGCCGGGATGACGCCGGTGAGCATGTACAGCGGGTCGTCGCCGACCACGGCGAAGTTGCGGATCCGCGCTCGCGGACGCAATCCGAGCGCCGCGGCCGTCTCGCTGCTGGTGACCATGAGCGCGGCGGCGCCGTCGTTGATCGGCGAGGAGTTGCCCGCGGTGACGCGCCAGTCCAGGTCCGGGAAGCGCTGCTCCCAGACGTCGGCGCGGAACGCGGGCTTCAGCCCGGCCAGGATCTCCGGTGTGGTGCCCGGGCGGACCGTCTCGTCGGTCGTGACGTCGACGAGGACGCCGTCGGGGCCGGGAGCCTTCAACGGTGCGACCTCGCGGGCGAACTTCCCGTCGGCCCACGCCTTCGCGGCGCGCTGGTGGCTTTCGGCGGAAAACGCGTCGAGCCGCTCCCGCGTCAGGCCCCACTTGGCCGCGATCAGTTCGGCGCTGATGCCCTGCGGCACCAGGCCGTCCGGGTAGCGGGCGGCGACCTGCGGGCCGAACGGGTCACGCCCGGCGACCTGGCTGCCCATCGGCACCCGGCTCATCGACTCGACGCCGGACGCGATCACGGCGTCGTACGCGCCGGCGATGACGCCCTGCGCGGCGAAGTGGACGGCCTGCTGGCTGCTGCCGCACTGCCGGTCCACCGTCACGGCGGGTACCGACTCCGGCAGGCCGGCGGCGAGCGCGGCCCAGCGGGCGGTGTTCATGCTCTGCTCGCCGATCTGGCCGACGGCGCCGCTGATGACGTCGTCGATCCGGGCCGGGTCGACGCCGGTGCGCTCGACGAGCGAGCGGAGCGCGTGGGCGTGCAGGTCGACCGGGTGCACCCCGGCCAGTGTCCCGTTCGGCTTGCCCTTGCCGATGGGGGTCCGTACCGCGTCGACGATCACCGCGTCCGTCATGGCGTCTGCCTCCTCGCAGATCGGGGATACCCTCGGTATACGCCGGGTGAGTTGGATTGCACAACTGACCTGTTCGCCAGGTCACACGCTCTTGACGTGCTAGGTTGGATTTTCAACCCGTGGAGGTGACGTCGTGCGGCGTGGTCGCGAGTGCTCGGTGGCGGAAGCCCTCGAAGTCGTCGGCGAGCGGTGGAGCCTGCTCGCCCTGCGCGAGATCATGCTGGGGGAGCGGCGGTTCAACCAGATCGCCGAGAACACCGGCGCGAGCCGCGACATCCTCGCCGCGCGGCTGCGCAAGCTCGTCGACGCGGGCGTGCTCGAGAAGGTCCAGTACGAGGCGCACCCGCCGCGGCACGAGTACTACCCGACCGAAGCCGGCCGCGCGCTGCAGCCGATCCTGCTGGGCCTGATGGCCTGGGGCGACAAGTACGTCCACCAGGGCGAACCGCCCACGTTGTGGCGGCACGCCTGTGGCGCCGAGCTGCGCGCGGTGACGGTCTGCGAGCACTGCGGCGAGCCGGTCAACGCACCCGGCACCCACGCGATCCGGCTGGGCGCCGTGCACTGACGTCCGCACCTCCGTCTCCCGGAAGGCCCTTCGCGCTCGCGAGGGGCCTTCCGGCCGTTTGGGCGTTGACTTGAGACCCCCGTCACTGTAACTCTTGAACGAATCAGTGCAAGAACCTGACAGCAGCGCGAGAAATCGCGGCAGCAGTCAGGAAGATCCCGCCCAGCTCCTCAACGCCGAGGTGTCCATGACGGCTGCTTCGCCCTGCCCACGCGCGCCTCCGGCCCGGCCGGTCGCGCCCGTCCGTTCCCCGGTCTCCGCCGTGCCCGCGCTCCGCGGGCCGGTCCTCGCTCCTGTCGTCTCCCCGTCCTCCCCGGATCAGAGGAACCCCATGAGAACGAAGCGACTCCTGTCGCGCGCGGCGACCTACGCCGCCCTGTCCCTGCTCCTGGCGGCACCCGCCGTCGCGGCGAGCGGCGCCCCGGCCGCGACCGCCGCCCCCACCGCTGTCGCGGCGGTCCAGCCTGCCGCCCAGGCCGCCTCGGCGACCTACACCGCCAGCAGCCAGATCGCCGAGTACCCCGCCTCGAACGTCGGCGACGGCAACCAGGCCACCTACTGGGAAAGCACGAACAACCAGTTCCCGCAGTGGATCCAGGCCGACCTCGGCGCCACCACGAACCTCGCGCAGCTCGTGCTCAAGCTGCCGGCCGGCTGGGAAGCGCGCACCGAGACCTTCACCGTGCAGGGCAGCACGAACGGCACGGGCTTCAGCGACCTCGTCGCCTCCGCCGGCTACCGGTTCGACCCGGCCTCGGCCAACACGGTGACGATCAACGTCACCGGCAGCACCCGTTACGTCCGGCTGAACGTCACCGCCAACACCGGCTGGCCCGCCGCGCAGCTGTCCGAGTTCGAGGTGCACGGGAGCACCTCCGGCGGTGACACCCAGCCCCCGTCCGCGCCCGGCAACCTCGCCTACACCGCGCCCGCGAGCGGCCAGCTCCGGCTGACGTGGTCGGCCTCGACCGACAACATCGGCGTCACCGGCTACGACGTCTACGCGAACAACGCGCTGCGCGGCAGCGTCGCCGGCAACGTCCTGACCTACACGGACAACCAGCCCGACGGCACGACCGTGGCCTACTACGTCCGCGCGCACGACGCCGCGGGCAACCAGTCGGCGAACAGCAACACCGTGACGCGTAACGGCACCCAGGTCGGCACGAACCTCGCGGTCGGCAAGCCGATCACGGCGTCGTCGACGGAGTTCACGTTCGTCGCCACGAACGCGAACGACAACTCGACCAGCACGTACTGGGAGGGCGGCGGCGGGACCTACCCGAACCTGCTGACCGTCGGGCTCGGCTCCAACGCCGACCTCAGCCAGGTCGTCGTCAAGCTCAACCCGGACGCCTCGTGGGGCCCGCGCACCCAGACCATCGCCGTCGAAGGCCGTGAGCAGGCGTCCTCGACGTTCACGACGCTGGCCGCCGCGCAGACGTACAACTTCAACCCCAGCAGCGGGAACACCGTCACCATCCCGCTGAGCGGCCGCGTCGCCGACGTCCGGCTGCGCGTCACCGCCAACTCCGGCGCCGGTGGCGGGCAGGCCGCGGAGTTCCAGGTGATCGGCGTCCCCGCGCCCAACCCGGACCTCACGGTCTCGGGCGTGTCCTGGTCGCCGCAGAACCCGGTGGAGTCCGACGCGATCACCGCGTCGGCGACCGTCCGCAACGCCGGCACGGCGGCCGCGGGCGCGACGAACGTCAACCTCTACCTCGGCACCACGAAGGTCGGCACCGCCGCGGTCGGCGCGCTGGCCGCCGGAGCGTCGACGACGGTGTCGGCGAACATCGGCGCCCAGAACGCGGGCAGCTACCAGCTGACCGCGAAGGTCGACGAGGCCAACGCCGTGCTCGAGCAGAACGAGAACAACAACTCGTTCACCGGCTCGACGGCGCTCGTCGTCAGCCCGGTGCAGAGCTCCGACCTCGTCGCGGCGACCGGCTGGTCGCCGAACTCGCCGTCGGCGGGCAACACGGTGACCTTCAGCGTGACGCTGCGCAACCAGGGCACGATCGCGTCGGCGTCCGGTGCGCACGGCGTGACCGTGACGCTCGCGGACACGAGCGGCGCCGTCGTGAAGACGCTGACCGGCTCGTACACCGGCGCCATCGCGGCCGGGGCCACGGCGTCGCCGGTGAACGTCGGCACGTGGACGGCGGCCAACGGCAAGTACACCGTGAAGACGGTCGTCGCGAACGACGCCAACGAGCTGCCGGTGAAGCAGGCCAACAACACCAGCACGCAGACGCTGTTCGTCGGCCAGGGCGCGAACATGCCCTACGACATGTACGAGGCCGAGGACGGCGTCCTCGCGGGCGGAGCGGCCGTGGTCGGCCCGAACCGCACCATCGGCGACCTCGCCGGTGAGGCGTCCGGACGCAAGGCCGTGACACTGAACTCGACCGGCTCCTCGGTGGAGTTCACGACGCGGGCGGCGACGAACACGCTGGTCACGCGCTTCTCCATCCCGGACTCTTCGGGCGGTGGCGGGATCAACTCGACGATCAACGTCTACGTCAACGGCACGTTCCTCAAGGCGATCGACCTGACCTCGCACTACGCGTGGCTCTACGGCGCCGAAACCGGCCCGGGCAACTCGCCGGGCACCGGGCCGCGCCACATCTACGACGAGGCCAGCGCGCTGCTCGGCACCACGGTGCCGGCGGGCAGCAGGATCAAGCTGCAGAAGGACGGGGCGAACAGCACGAACTACGCGATCGACTTCGTGAACTTCGAGCAGGCCACCGCGCAGGCGAACCCGGACCCGGCGCACTTCGCCGTCCCGGCCGGGTTCACGCAGCAGGACGTCCAGGCGGCCCTGGACAAGGTCCGGCAGGACAGCACCCTCACCGGGGTCTACCTGCCGGCCGGGGACTACTCGCTGTCGAGCAAGGTGAACGTCTACGGCAAGGCCATCACGCTGATCGGCGCCGGGCCGTGGTTCACGAAGTTCTCCGCGCCCGCCGGGCAGGAGAACACCGACATCGGCTTCGACGTCCAGTCGACCGCCAACGGGTCGACGGTCAGCGGGTTCGCGGTGTTCGGGAACTACACCTCCCGCATCGACGGCCCCGGCAAGGTGTTCAACCTGGCCAACGTCGCGAACCTGACGATCGACAACATCTGGGTGGAGCACCAGGTGGTCATGGTGTGGGGCACCAACGTCGACAACACCACGATCAAGAACTCCCGGATCCGCGACACCTACGCCGACGGGATCAACCTCACGAACGGGAGCACCGGCAACCACGTCGTCAACGACGAAGCCCGGTCCACCGGTGACGACAGCTTCGCGCTGTTCGCCGCCACGGACATCAACCAGGGCAACCAGTACGACAACGTGTTCGAGAACCTGACCGCGCTCACCCCGTGGCGCGCGGCCGGCCTGGCGGTCTACGGCGGGTACAACAACACCTTCCGCAACCTCTACATCGCGGACACGCTGACGTACTCGGCGATCACGATCAGCTCGCTCGACTTCGGCTACCCGTTCCTCGGGTTCGGGCCGCAGCCGACGACGGTGCAGAACGCCTCGCTCGTCCGGGCGGGTGGCCACTTCTGGGGCCAGCAGACCTTCCCGGCGATCTGGATGTTCTCCGCTTCCAAGGAGTTCCGCGGGATCCGGGTGTCCGATGTGGACATCCAGAGCCCGACCTACAGCGGGATCATGTTCCAGACGAACTACGTCGGCGGGCAGCCGCAGAACTCCGTGCAGGACACCGTGTTCACCAACGTGAACATCAGCGGGGCCCAGCGCAGCGGTGACGCCTTCGACGCGAAGTCCGGGATCGGCATCTGGGCCAACGAGCTGCCGGAACCGGGTCAGGGCCCGGCCGTCGGCTCGGCGACGTTCACCGGGCTCACGCTGAGCAACAACGCCCAGGACATCCGGAACACCACGAGCACGTTCACCATCGTCCGCAACTGATCAAAGAAAGCCGTCAAGGCCACCTTGCGGGCGACAGACGCCCGTAAGGTGGCCTTGACGGCGTTGATGGGCGGAGGTGGGCCTCGTGCGGATCCTGGTCACCGGCGGCACCGGGCAGCTCGGCAGGGTGGTCGCCGAGCGGCTGCGCGCAGCGGGCGAAGACGTCCGCGTCCTCAGCAGACGGCCCGGGCCGGACGTCGTGCCCGGCGACCTGCGCACCGGGCGCGGCATCGACAGCGCCCTGGCCGGCGTCGACACCGTCGTCCACTGCGCCACCGACTTCCGGCACGAGACGGCGCTCGCGCGGACGCTGCTGGAGGCCGCGCGCTGGACCGGTGGGCCGCACCTGGTCTACGTCTCGATCGTCGGCGTCGACCGCGTCCCGCTGGGCTACTACAAGAGCAAGCTCGCGACCGAGGAGCTGATCGCCGCGTCGGGCCTGCCGTACACGATCCAGCGGGCGACGCAGTTCCACGCGCTGGTCCGGACGTTGTTCGCGGGCGCGTCCCGGCTGCCGGTGCTGCCCGTGCCGCGGGTGCGGTTCCAGCCGGTGGACGTCCGCGACGTCGCACCGCGCCTGGCCGACCTGGCCACCGGCGACCCGGCGGGCCGCGTCGACGACTTCGGCGGCCCGGAGATCCTGGCGGCGGCCGAGCTGGCCCAAGCGGTCGCGGAGGCGAGCGGGCGGCGCCGCCGGATCGTCTCGGTGAAGGTCCCGGGGGAGACGTTCCGGGCGTACGCCGGCGGCGGGCACCTCGCGCCGGACCACCTCGACGGCGAGATCACCTTCGCGCAGTACCTGTCCGAGCAGGCCGACGCCGGGGTGCTGGGGTACCGGAAGCGCTAGTGTAGCGAGTTGTCATGCGCCCCAATGTGGCGTTGGGTGCGTCGGACGCAACCAACGCCACATTGGGGCGCATCACCTGCCGCCCCCGAAGGTCGAGACCTTGGTGTTGCACCGGGCTCTGCCGCGCGATCAACAACATGCGACCTAGCTCGGCAGCCAGTTGCCGTGGAAGCCGATCGGCACCCGGTCCGGCAGGTGGATCGCGGCGACCGTTTCGAGCGTGCCGGCGTCGAGCAGGGTGAGTTCGCTGCGCTCGGTCGCCGCGTCGTGGACGAAACCGGCCAGGACGCCGTCGTCCTCGGCGGCGTCCGCGGCCCGTGGCACGAACACGAACTCCGCGGGCGAGCGCCCGGGCCCGAACGACCGCACCTGCGTCGAGCCGTTCGAGAAGTCGTGCTTGTACAACGAGTCCGCCGGGCTGGCGCCGGTGGTCACGGACGGGGCGTAGCCGTAGCGGTGCGGGCGGCCGACCACCCGTTCGTCGACGCGCGGGAACTCCTGGCCGCGGTCGTCGAGGCGCTCCTCGATGACCTTGCCGGAGGAGAAGTCGACCGTCCACCGGTCCAGCGTCGGCACACCCTCGTCGGGACCGTGCAGCTCCCGGTCGAAGATCCGGGGGTGCCGGACGACGTCGAGCACGACGCTGTCGCCGTCGTCGTAGGCGTTGAGCGGGTGGAAGACGTAGCAGGGCTCGACGTCGAACCAGCGGACGTCGGCGTTGCCGCCTTCGCGCGGCATGACGCCGATCCGCGCGGGGTACTTCGGGTTCCAGTGGTAGGGCAGGCCGCCGTTGGCCGCGATCTTCGTGGCCAGCCGCGCGGTGATCGGGTCGGGGATCCGCACCCGGCCGATGACCGCCGACAGCACGAGCCGGGCGGTGGTGCGCAGCAGCCGGGACGGGATCGCCGCGGTCGCCATGCCGGCGTCGAAGGTCACGGGCAGGTCGTAGAAGACGACGTGCCGTTCGGTGAGGGAGAAGTCGTGCATCATCGGCGCGCCGGTGACCTCGACGTCGACCTCGCGCCGGACCCGGCCGGCCGCGTCGATCACGGAGTAGGTGACCTTGCTGCCCTTGGCCATCGAGTACGAGACGGCGTGCAGCTCGCCGGTCAGCGGGTCGCGTTTGGGGTGGGCGGTGTACCCGCCGGAGAGGGTGCCGTCGAAGTCGCAGCGGCCCTCGGTGTCGAGCTCGTCGGACAGCTCCCAGATCGTGGCGCCCGCCTCCATCAGCGCGAGCGTCTTGCCGGCGTGGCCGATGACGTTGGTGTTGGCGCTGAGGCCGTGCGGGGTGCGGCGCGGCCGGTCGCCGTCGAGGATCGCGTCGATCGAGGGGTTGCGCACCCAGCGGTTGCGGTACCACTCGGCCTTGCCGTCGCGCAGGCGGACGCCGTGGACCATGCCGTCGCCCATGAACCAGTGATAGGCCGCCGGGTCCACTTCGGACAGCGGGTTCGGGCCGTTGCGCAGGTAGCGGCCGTCGAGGAAGTCCGGGATGGTCCCGGTGACCTCGAGCTCGGTGAGCGTGTGCTCCTGGCTGATCGGGGCGAAGTTGCCTTCGAGGAAGGGATTGGTCATCACCGGTAGTAGACCTTTCGTCGCACCTGGAAACCCCTAGACGTCGGCCGGCCGGGGCGTCACGAGCAGTTTGAGCACGTCGCTGAACAGCGACGACGGGACCGCGTCCGGGTCGACGCCGCGTTCCACCGCGAGGCCGTTGGACAGCGCGAGCACCACCACCGCGAGGTGCTCGGGCGCCAGGGGCAGCTTGATGCCGTGCCGGTCGGCGACCTTGGCGATCGCCGCGGTGACCGCCTCGCGCAGCCGGGCCCGGCGCTCGGCCAGTCCCTTGTGGACGGCCGGGTTCCGCATGGCCAGTCCCCAGTACTCCAGCAGCAGCCGGTGCCAGGTGGCGTCCGAGTCGATCCCGGCCAGCAGCCGCGCGCCGGCCTCGGTGGTGGCCTCGTCGAGGTCGGCCAGGTCGGCGAACGCCGTCGTCGCGCCCGCCATCCGCTCGACGATGTGCTCTTCCATGATCGTCAGCACCAGGTCGTCGCGGCCGGTGAAGCTGGAGTAGACGGCGCCCTTGGTCAGGCCGGCCTCGGCCGCGACGTCGTTGAGCGACGTCGCGGCGATGCCCTGACGGGCGAACACCGTGGTGGCGGCGTCGATGATCCGCCGCCGGGTCTCGGCGCGGCTCGGGCGGCGGCGTGGGGGGCCGGTCATGGAGCGCAACGCTACCGCCTCCCTCACCTGGGCGTCCTTCGTTGACTGTGACGCGGGTCATCTGGTAAATCGGACACACGATACCAGTCGGTATCGAAATTGGGAGGTCCCGTGCCCACTGTCAGCGCCGACATCCGCCGAACCCTCACCGTCGTGGTCCTCGCCGCGGCCGCTCTCGTCGCCCCCGTCGCCGCGTCCGCCACCGGGCGGCCGCCGAACCCCGCCGCCGATCCCTTCTACGCCCAGCCGTCGCCGTTCCCCGACGTCGCGCCGGGCACGATCCTCGACTCGCGCCCGATCACGATCCGGGCGCTCACCCTGCGGGTGCCGATCCGGGCCTGGCAGGTCAAGTACCGCTCGTCGGACACGCGCGGCGCGGCCATCGCCGACGTCGCGACGGTCATGCAGCCCGTGTCTTCCACCTCGAAGACGCTGGTCTCGTACCAGACCGCGCAGGACGGGCTCAGCCTCGACTGCGCGCCGTCGTACGTGCTGGCCACCGGGACGGCGTTGCCCGCCGAAGAACTGGCCTTGATGGTGCCGCTGCTCGCCGCGGGCCACACCGTCGTGACCGCCGACTACGAGGGCCCGCGGTCCGAGTGGACGGCCGGGCTCAACACCGCGCACGGCGTCCTCGACGGCATCCGCGCGGCCCAGTCGTTCGCGCCCGCCGGGCTTTCGGGACCGGCGACGCCGACGGCGTTGATGGGCTATTCGGGCGGGGCACTGGCGAGTCAGTGGGCCAACGAGGTCCAGCCGGAGTACGCGCCGGAACTGAAGTTCGCCGGTGTCGCCGCCGGTGGTGTGCCCGCGGACATCGAGTACGTCGCGCGCCGCATCGACGGCGGGCCGTTCGCCGGGATCTACATCGGCGCCGCGGTCGGGCTGAGCCGCGCGTACCCGGAGATCGACACGGCCACGCTGCTCAACACGCGCGGCAAGCAGGCGTTCGAGGACGTCGGCAAGCAGTGCATCAGCCAGTTCAGCGTCGCCCAGGCGTTCCACCGGATGAGCGACTACACGACCGTGCCGCAGCTGCTGGACGTGCCGGTCGTGCGGAACGTGATCGCCCAGAACGTGATGGGCACCCGGAAACCCGGCTCGCCAACGTACTTCTACCAGGGGATCTTCGACGAGCTGGCGCTCACGCCCCCGGTGGACGCGCTGGTGCGGAAGTACTGCGCGGAGGGCGTGACCATCCAGTACCGGCGGATCCCGATCGGCGACCACGTCACCGTCGCGGTCCAGGGTGCGCCCGGTGCGCTCGCCTACGTCCACGACCGGCTGGCCGGGAAGCCCGCGCCGTCGAGCTGCTGAAATCTTCGTATTATCGGATTAATTACGAAGAATCTTGACCTCGGATCCGAATAGGTCATATGTTTGGCGGGCTTCACGCCGGTCCCCGCCTTCAACGCCGAACGGATCCGACATGTCGAACCCTTCCCTTCCGCCCTCGCGCCGCGCGTTCCTCAAGCTCGGTGGCGCGGTCGGCGCCGGGATCGCCCTGAGTGGCGTTCGTCCTTTCGTCGCAAGCGCAGACGTCGTCCGTCCGGCTGTCGCGGATCTCGTTCCCGGCAGCCGGGCGACGACGCTGTGGTACCCGTCGTCCGCGGCGGAGGGCAAGATCATCGAGCAGGGCTTGCCGATCGGCAATGGTCGGATCGGTGCCCTCGTCGGCGGCGACCCGGCCGCCGATTTCCTGTACCTTGCCGACGCGTCCCTCTGGACCGGCGGCGCCAACGACGTCCTCGAAGACGACGGCCAGTTCCCGTACGAGCGCGAGAAGTTCGGCACGCTCGGGCTGCTGGCGAAGGCGCGGATCTCGGTGCCCGCGCACACCGGCGTCACGGACTACCGGCGCACGCTCGACCTGAGCAACGGCCTGGTGACCGTCACCTACGCGTGCCAGGGCACCCGGTACCGGCGGGAGGTCTACGCGAGCCACCCCGACGACGTCGTGGTCGTCCGGCTGACCAGCGAAGGCCGCGGGACGCTGACCGGCACGGTCGTCCTCGAGCCGACGCGGGACGAGGTGCTGAGCGGTCCCGCGTTCGCGGCGACGTTCGCCAACGGGCTGAAGTACGCGTGCACGACGTCGGCGTCGAGCCAGGGAGGAAAGGTTTCGCAGCAAGGGAACACGGTCACCTTCACCGGCTGCCGCGAAGTCGTCATCGTGCTTTCGGGTGGCACGAACTACGTGCCCGACGCGGCGCGGAAGTTCCTCGACGCGTCGGTGGATCCGCTGGCGCTGTCGAAGCAGAAGGCGGCTCGCGCACTGCGCGCCGGAGGTGGCGCGTTGCTCGCGACGCACGTCGCCGACTACCGGCGGCTTTATGACCGGATGACCCTCGACCTGGGCGCGTCACCGGCGTCGAAGCGCTCGCTGGACACGTGGGCGCGGCTGGTGGCGCGGCACGACGACCCGGCCGCGCCGGACCCGGAGCTGGAGGCGTCCTACCTCCAGTACGGCCGGTACCTGACGATCACCGGCTCGCGCGACGGCCTGCCGATGGGCCTGCAAGGCCTGTGGCAGAACAACAACACGCCCGACTGGATGAGCGACTACCACACCGACATCAACGTCCAGATGAACTACTGGCTGGCCGACCGCGCGGCACTGCCGGGCAGTTTCACCGCGCTGGCCGACTACTGCCTTTCGCAGCTTCCCGTGTGGACGGACACGACGAAGAAGCTGTTCAACGACCCGAGAAACCGCTTCCGCAACACGAGCGGCAAGATCGGCGGCTGGGCCATCGCGTTCTCCACCAACATCTACGGCGGCTCCGGCTGGTGGTGGCACCCGGCCGGCAACGCGTGGCTGTGCAACTCGCTGTGGGACCACTACGCGTTCACCCAGGACAAGGCCTACCTCGCGCGGATCTACCCGCTGCTCAAGGGGGCCACCGAGTTCTGGGAGGCGCGGCTCGTCACCACGACCGTCGACGGCCGCGAGGTGCTGGTCGACGACCACGACTGGTCACCCGAGCACGGCCCGCAGGACACGCTCGGGAACACGTACTCCCAGGAGATCGTCTGGGACCTGTTCGAGCACTACCGCGCGGCGGTCACGACATTGGGGCGCGACCGCGCGTACGGCGACCGGATCGCCGGGCTACAGCGGAAGCTGTACCTGCCGAAGGTGAGCCCGGCGACCGGCTGGCTCGAGGAGTGGATGTCGCCCGACAACCTGGGCGAGACCACGCACCGGCACCTGTCGCCGCTGATCGGGTTCTTCCCGGGCGACCGCATCGCGACGGACACGTCGCCTGCCGAGCTGCTCGGCGGGGTGCGTGCCCTGCTGACCGCGCGGGGGATGGACAGCTTCGGCTGGGCGACCGCGTGGCGGTCGGCGTGCTGGGCGCGGCTGAAGGACGCGGACAAGGCGTACCAGCTGCTGCTCACGGTGATGCGGCCGTCGGTGGCCAACGGCAACGGCACGGCGCCGAACTTCTTCGACATGTACAGCCAGGGCAGTTACACGATCTTCCAGATCGACGCCAACCTCGGCGCGCCCACCGCGATGCTGGAGATGCTGCTGTACTCGCGCCCGGGCGTGCTGGAGCTGTTGCCCGCGTTGCCGTCGGCGTGGGCTCGCTCGGGGAGGGCGACCGGGATCGGCGCGCGCGGCGGGTTCGAGGTCGACGTCGCATGGCGCGACGGCAAGGTGACCCGGGCGGAGATCCGCAGTGTCGGCGGGACCCGGACCGAGGTGCGGGCCGGTGCCTGGAAGCGCACGATCTCCCTGCGGCCCGGCGCGTCGGTCACGATCACGCCAAGTTGAGATGTGACCTCCGGAAAGTGGCGTAGTGTTCAATCACTTATTCCGGAGTAGGGAGTCACCGTGAACGTCGTCCTGTGGATCGCCGCCGGCCTGCTGGCTGTTCTGTACCTCGGCGCCGGAGGCATGAAGCTCGCCACGCCGCGGGAGAAGCTCCTGGAGAACCCCAACATGGGGTGGACGGCGGACTTCTCGGCGGCGGCGATCAAGGGGATCGGCGCGATCGAGATCGTCGGCGCGATCGGCCTGATCCTGCCGTGGGCGCTGGACATCGCGCCGGTGCTGACCCCGCTCGCGGCGACCGGGCTGGCGATCGTCCAGATCGGTGCGATCATCGTCCACGCGCGCCGCAAGGAGACCAAGGCGCTGCCGATGAACGTCGTGCTGCTGGTGCTGGCGGCGTTCGTCGCCGTGGGCCGGTTCGCCGGCTGAGCTTCCCTTTCGGAGGATCGATGACGCTCCCCGCCTTCACGGATCACGGCGGCCCGGGCCCGGCGGTCGTGCTGCTGCACAGCTTCCTGATGGACGGCCGCATGTTCGCCGCGCAGCTGCCGGCCCTGAAGGGCTTCCGCTGCATCACGGTCGACGAGCGCGCCCACGGCGGCACGCCCGCTTCCGGCCAGTTCGACTACTGGGACGTGGCTCGCGACGTCCTGGCGGTCTTGGATCACCTGGGTATCTCGTCCGCGGCAGTGGTCGGCACGAGCCAGGGCGGGTTCGTCGCACTCCGGATGGCGCTGCTGGCCCCTTCCCGGGTGACTTCGCTGGCGGTCTTGGGCACGTCCGCGGCAGCCGAGGACCCGGCGGTGGCGACGGGCTACCGGGCCGTCCTGGACGCCTGGGTGTCGGGCGGTGCCCCGCCGGAGGTCCTCGACGGCGTCGCGACGATCTGCTTCGGCCCGGCGGACGTGGGGGAGTGGAAGCGGCGCTGGGCAGCGGTTCCGGCGGACCAGCTGACGTTCGCGATGACGGCCCTCGTCGATCGCGACGCCGTGCTGGACCGGGCGGGGGAGATCGCGTGCCCGGCCCTGGTCCTGCACGGCACGGCGGACCTGGCGTACCCGGTGGACCGGGCGGCCGAACTGGCGTCGGCGCTGCCTGACGCGTCTTTGGTCGTCGTCGAGGAGGGGGCGCACTTCCTGAGCTACACCCA
Source organism: Amycolatopsis sp. cmx-8-4 (assembly GCF_046548675.1). Classification (NCBI taxonomy): domain Bacteria; kingdom Bacillati; phylum Actinomycetota; class Actinomycetes; order Pseudonocardiales; family Pseudonocardiaceae; genus Amycolatopsis; species Amycolatopsis sp. cmx-8-4. The sequence goes on along the minus strand of NZ_JAEBDZ010000007.1, from coordinate 1,553 downwards.
CCCCGACGAGGTGAACCCGCACCTGCGGCGCTTCCTCGATGCCAACGCCTCATACCCTGGAGGTCTCACCGGAACGGGAGGCCGCTGGTGGACGTCGATCTGCGGAAGCTGCGGTACTTCGTGGCGGTCGCCGAAGAGCTGCACTTCGGCCGGGCCGCCGAGCGGCTGCACATCGCGCAGCCGGTGCTGTCCCGGCAGATCCGCGCCCTCGAGTCGGAACTACGAGCGCAGGTCTTCATACGGGACAGGCGATCCACAGAGCTGACCGAGGCCGGCCGTCAGCTGCTGGAGGACGCGCGTCCCCTCTTGGCCGCCGCCGAAGCCCTGCGGCGACGGGTCGCACTGGCCGCGCGGGGGACGTCGGCGTTCACCATCGGGTTCATGCCCGGGATCACGGTGACGGGCGCGGTACGCGACTTGACCGCACGGCACCCGGCCCTGGAGGTCGGCCTGGTGCGCACGACGTGGGACGACCAGATCGAGGTGCTGCACGACGGCCGTGCGGACGTCAGCGTCGTCCGGCTGCCGGTCGACCCGCGCGGCCTGACCCTGCGGCCGCTGTTCCGGGAGCCGCGGGTCGCGGTGCTGCGCGCCGACCACCGCTTGGCCGGCAAGGAGTCGGTGACGGTCGCCGACCTGGCCGGTGAGCACCTGCTCAACGACCCGGGCGCGGTGCCGGAGTGGCGGGAGGTCGCCGTCGAACTGCGGGACGGTACGGCGTTGCCCTTCCGCGGGTTCCAGAGCGTGGAGGAGAAGCTGGAGCATGTCGCGGCGGGGACGGGGATCGCCGTCGTGCCGCTCTCGACGTCGGAGTACTACACCCGGCCGGACGTCACGCACGTGCCGGTCGCGGACCTGCCGCCGAACGAGGTGTGCTTGGCGTGGGTGGCCGCTCGCCGGTCGCGGGTGATCTTCGAGTTCGCCGAGATCGCGTCATCCTGGTTCGACGGGTCTTGTCAGTCGGTATAACCGTATATCAGAATGACAGGCAGACCGTCTATCAGTCAGACAGTCTGACGGCCAGCAGCAACCCGAGCACCTGCCCACCTGACTACCTACTGACGTGGCGATCTGACTGCCCGACCCGGCGTCAGCTCCGCCGACTGTCCGGCAGTTTGACGACCGGTGGACTGACTGACTTACCGACTACCAGCCAATCGGTATCACTGACTGGCTGGCTGACTGACTGACTGACTTCCAGCTAGCCAGCCGATCGGTAAGACAGTCAGCCGGTATGACCGAGTGCCTAACTGCGGTCTGATCGACTACCGGTCTGACTACTGGCTAGCCGACGGACTGGTGCACCGAATAGTCGGCGGACCGATGGACTGCCCGACGGAATAGCCGGCTGGCTGTCTCACCGTCTGACAGTCAGTCGGTATAACCGAGTGACCGGCTGCGACCGCCTGCGACCGCCTGCGACCGGCTGCGACCGGCTGCGACCGGCTGCGACCGGCTGCGACCGGCTGCGACCGGCTGCGACCGGCTGCGACCGGCTGCGACCGGCTGCGACCGGCTGCGACCGGCTGCGACCGGCTGCGACCGGCTGCGAC